>DATHIT010000401.1:0-26997 GCA_035489915.1 Pseudonocardia sp.
TTCACCACCATGCAGCAGGCCGCCACCACCGGCGTCGGGCTGATCGGCATCGGCATTCAGGCCGGCATGCCCGGTGTGCAGGCGGTACTGACCACTGCGTTCACCGCGCTGGGCACCACAGCGCTGATCCCGGCGTTCACCGCGATGCAGCAGTCCGCGACGACTGGTGTCGGGCTGATTGGTATCGGCATCCAGACCGGCATGGTCGGGCTGACTGCGGTGGTCACCACGGCGTTCACCGCGTTGGGTACCACGGCGATCCTGCCGGCGTTCACCGCGATCGGTACCACGATCATCCCGCAGGCCATGGCCATCCTGGGCACGGCGGTCACCACCGGGATGCTGTCGTTGCAGACCGCCTTTACCACTGGGCTGGCCACCATCGGAACGGCGATCACCACCTGGGCCGCGACTTTGCCGCCGCTGTTCACCGCTGCATTCGCCACGATCAACACCGCCACGATCACCGCTTTCACCACGATGAACGCCACGGTCGTGGCTCAGCTGGCGTTGATCACCACGACCTTGACCAACTGGACGCTGGCCACCGGGCTGCTCTTCACCACCATGTGGACCAACATCAACTTGGGCGTGGTCACGGCATTCACCCTGCTGAACACCACGATCATCGCTCAGCTGGCGATCATCACCACGACCGTGACCACCTGGATCGCGGCCTTCTCGCTGTTGTTCACCAACATGTGGCTCGCCCTGAACCTGGGCACAGTCACCGCCTTTACCACGCTGAACACGACGATCATCGCTCAGACGGCGATCATCAACACCACCGTGACCACCTGGATTGCGGCCTTTCAGTTGCTGTTCACCAACATGTGGACGGCGATCCAGGAGGGCTGGACCAAGGGCTGGGCCGACATGAACACGGCCACCACCGAAGGCACCGCCGCCATCGTCGAAACGATCAACACGATGATCACGGACATCCAGACGAACCTGGAAACGCTGGTCACGAACATGAAGACGATCGGCGACAACATCACCACCGCGCTCGCCAACGCGATCACCGCCGGACAGTCCAAAGTGGTCAACGCGATCGTCGCCATGATCGCCGCCGCGATGGCAGCCGCCTTCGGCGCCCTCGGCATCAACAGCCCCTCGAAAGAATTCCAAGCCATCGGCTCCTCGATCCCCGAGGGCACCGCGAAGGGTGTCGACGACAACGTGTCGATGGTGGTCAAGAGCGTCGACAGCATGGCCAACGCGGCGATCGACGCGGGCAGCAACATCTTCATTCCGGGGCCGACGGTGGGCGGCGCGCAGATGGCCGCGACCACCACCGCCGCCACCCAGGCCGCGCTGAAGGGCCAGCTTCAAGACGCCGTGGGGACCACCGCTGGCGCCAGCCGGACCCAGATCAACATCTCCGCGCTGCCCAGCGCCACGGCGGTGCAGTTGGCCAACGAGGTCACCTACCGCACCACCTACGCCCGCCAAGGAGTCCACAGTGGACGGTGATCGTGCGCACTGAGATGCCGGAACTGTCCTACGAGTTGGACGGGGAGTTCTTCTTCGGCGGCTTTCCGGAGAGCCCCTACGTGGTGACCAATCTGGACTACGGCACCGCGCAGTTGACCACCAACGACACCATCGCGCCGCGCGGCGATGGCATGTTGTTCGGCCGGGACTTCCGCGCCGGCCCCGAGATGATCTTCTCGTTGGCCGTGGTACCGGAGTGGCCGACGTTCGGCAACGGCATCGAGGCGACCGACCTGTGGGGGGCGTTCAAGAGCCGCTGGCGCAGCGACAAGGTCCGGGCCACTCCGGGCGCGGTGCAGCTGCTGCGGATGAGTCGCAACGGGCGAATCCGGCGGGTCTACGGCCGAGCGCGGCGCTGCGACCCGCAGCCGGAGTTCGACGCCAACGGCTGGTGGGTCGGCACCGCCAGCTTCCAGGTGATGACCGACTACTTCTACGGCGACGAAGAGCGCACCAACACCGTCTCCATCGTGCCGCCCGGTGCCGGCGGCTACTTGGTCCCGCCGGATGACCCGTGGACCTCGATCGGCGTGTCTTATGAGCCGGGCGTGATCCATGTGGGCGGCACCGACCCGGCCTGGATGACTTTCATGATCAGAGGCCCGATCGTCCGGCCGGTGATCGAAGTTGTCGGGCACTGGGCGATCGGCCTGAACCTCGTGTTGCACGAGGGCGAATGGGTGGGTATCGACTCCCGGCCCTGGCAGCGCGGCGTGCGCACGTCGGCCGGGGTGGAGATCGGCGGCGCGTTGCTGCCCGGTTCCCCGGTGCTGTCCGCCGTGAAGCTCGACCCGGGCAGCTACGAGGTGGTCTTGAGGGGCACCTCGGAAGAAGGCACCGCCAGCATGACCGCCGCCTGGCGCGAGACCTACTCCGTGATCTGAGAGGCAAACCTTATGAGCTGGGATGACGGTGTTCCGTGGGCGATCGGCGGCGGTTCGGCGATGCCCGCCGAGATCCTGCGGCTGCTGTCCTGGGCGGCCCTGGGTGGGCAGGAAGGGGTGTTCGCCTCGGCGGACCTACGCGTCCAGGCACTCGAGACGCCGGGCACCTCGATCCGCGCCATGCCGGGCTCTTGCAGCATCGGTAACCGGGCGCTCAACGCGTCGAAGGAGCTCTACATCGGTCGGTTGTTCTCCCAAGACGAGGTGCCGATCAATCCCACCGGCGCGGGCGCGGGCCGCTCCGACCTGGTGGTAGTTCAGGTGGAGAACCCCTACATCAGCGGCGAGCCGTGGCAGATCCCCGAAGATCCACAAAATGGGCCGTACATCTTCACGAGGGTGATCCAGAACGTGTCGCCCACGGTGCGCGCGGTGAAAGACCTCAACCTCGGGATCTCGGCGATCACGCTGTGCCGGCTCGACATCCCGGCGTCCACCGGAACGATCATCCCGACCTACATCAAGGATCTCAGGACGGTCGTGAACCCGATGACCGGCGCGGTGCAGCCCCCGGTGGACGGCGGCGGCGACGGCGACGACGGCGACCCGATCGTGGACTGCCCCGGCGATGATGACGACGACGACACGGACGACCCCTCGAATCCGCTGGAGTCCACCCAGACCAGCTACCTGCCGTGGCCGTTCACCGCGGCGATCGACATCCCGGTGCCGAGCTGGGCCAACTACGCCGACGTCACCGTGACCGTGATCTCCGCGCGGGTGCAGTTCGACGGCGGGAACTTCCTCGGCGGCCTCTTGAGGTTGATCTTCGGCGGCATCCCGCAGGAGGAGCAGCCCTTCGCCTGCAACAGCGAAGGTCGCCAGGACATCGTCTGGCAGAAGGTCAACATGCCGATCCCGCTGGCCCAGCGCGGCACCACCGTGCACTGGCACCTGACCTGCCGAATGATCAGCGGCTTTGGCTCCGGCCGGCTGATGAGCACCAGGAGCACGAAGATCCGCTTCGACATCAAGTTCAAGCAGCGCCCCGGCACCGACTAAAGCCCCGCGCAGCTCACCCCCCAAGCCGCTCAGCTCCCACTCTGAGCGGCTTTTTGACGTCCCCAAGGAGTTCCCCTTGACCAGCTACTCGATGGTCGCGCGCAACAAAGTCGTCGACTCACTCGGGGTCAACGGCGGCGGCGACTGGTTCTCCATGCACACCGACGACCCCGGCACCACCGGGCTCAACGAGTTGGCCGGGTCGCCCCGCAAGAACGGCCCCTACCCGGCCGCGTCCGCCGGTGAGGCCACCAACTCGGGCACCCTGCACGACATCCCGGCCGGCTCGACCATCCGCTTCTACGGCCGCTGGTCCGCCGCCACGTCCGGCACGTTCCTGCTCGGTGGGCCGCTGCCAGCGCAGGAAGTTTTCGGTGTCGCCGGGCAATACCAGCTGTCGAACAAGATCGTCCAAGGTGCCTCGTAGCGATGGGCGCGCTGGAGCGCAGCCCCAAGGTCAACTGGATCGAGGAGCAAGGCGGACTCCCTCGATACATCGAGCGGATAGCCCTACACCTGCACAACCAGAAGGGCATGTCGATCAGCCACGCGATCGCAACAGCGGTGAACGCGGCGAAGCGGATGTGCCTGACGGGGGACCTGAACTGGCCGGGCCTGCAATCGGTGAATCCGGGCAGCAGAGCTGAGGCGTGCGCGGCGGTGGCCCGGTGGGAAGCGATGAAGGCAGCAGCTAGAGCTAAGAAGGGGTAGAACGTGGCGCTCCGTCTCTACCTCACCAACTCGGCCGCGCCGTTCACTCCGCCGACCATCCGGGGATCTTTCAGCGATAAGGCGCTCAACGGGGTCTCCTACCTGGCCCGACGTAAGGATGGCGCCGGGACCACGGCGGCCAAGGCCGAGACGTCCAACTCCAACACCTGGTCGGTGCTGCTGCGGCGGTTCGTCTCTGAGCCGGTGAACAACCCGGGCACCATCCAGGGCGCCTTCACGCTGATGTTCGGCGCGCTGGAGACCAACATCGCGGCCAACATGAACATGCAGTTGCACATGTTCGTCACGGTCGGCTCGACCGATGTGGTGCGCGGCGCGTTGACCGCGTTGGCCTACGGCGGCGGCGTGGAGTTCCCCGCTCCTTCACCAATCACCTTCGCGTGCGGGGTGAAGGTCACCGGCACGATGACCACGGTCGCGGTGCAGCCTGGCGACCGGATCGTGCTGGAGCTGGGCTACCGGGCCGCGAACACCGTCACGACCAGCTACACCGGCACGCTCTATTACGGCGGCACCGCCTCCGACCTGGGCGAGGACGACCGCAACGTGACCACCCGGCCGGGCTGGATCGACTTCGCGCACATCGCTGTGCACGACGCTTTTGACATCCCGTTCCGGTCCGGCACGACGACCGCCACCGTGGGCGTGCAGAGCATCGTGTGGGATCCGTCGAAGGTCAAGTCGGTGTCCACCACCACCACGCCGGCACCGTCGGTCGCCCCGTTGCAGGGCTACAAGGTGATGAAGACCACGACCGGCCCGGTGCGCCCGCCGGGCCGGCCCCCGGTGGGAGTGCCCGAGACCGGGTCTATCACCACGGGCGCCTCTGAGCGCGACGGAGGCGAGCGGCTCACCGTGCCGAAGCTGGACTACCGCCAGTCCACCGCCGAGCGGATCCCAAGTACCACCGCCGAGTCGGTGCACACCACCCACCCGACGATCATCCCGTACGCGTTGATCCAGGGTGACCACGACATCTCGCCGCCGGACATCGACCTGCTCACCGCGCCACCGCCACCGATTCCGCCGCCACCGCTGCGGTTCATCGTCCAAGACATCCGCACGCACCGTTACTTGACCTGGGAGCTGCCGCTGATCGACGTGAGCATTACCTGGACGCTGTCCGGGCCGACCATGCTCACCGCGTCGCTACACCCGGAGTCGCCCACGCTGCGCGAGTTGGGCATCACCGCGTGGGGAAGCTGGATCCACGTGGAGCAGGGCGGGCAGCTGCTCGCTTCGCTGATCTGGCAGCCCACCAAGATCGACGGCGAGGACTACACGGTCACCGCGATGGGGTTCAGCGGCTACGCGCAGGGCATGCCCTACTTCTCCGAAGACCGGTTCATTCTCCGCGACGCCTGCGACGTGATGCGTCGGATCTGGAACCACTTGCAGAGCCCCCCGGACGCACGCCTCGGTGTGACGCTCAACGGCACCATGTCCGGGCTAAAGCTGGGCATCCCGGCGATGCAGGAGCTCACCGACGAGGGCTTCCTGGTCTGGGTGGAGCCGGGCACCGAGGAGAAGGCGCCGACCCGCGAGCTCGGCGAAGACGAAGACGTGGTGATCACCGGCTATCAGTACGACGTCAGCTTCAACCCGCCGGACCTGATGGTGACCTACAACGACGGGGCGATCTATCGGTTCAAGCCGAAGATGATCGAAGCGGTGCCCTACGTGCTGAGTTGGTATAGCGATACCGACTGTGGGCAGGAGTTTGACAACCTGGCCCGGACCGCGAAGGTGGAGTACCGCGAGACGGTCCGCTGGGCCACCGAAGGCGATATCGCCATCATCCCGAAGACCGAGCGGCGGATCGAGCTGAGCTACCCCCGGGTCGGGCGCAAGCGGTTCGATCTACGGTGCGCCCAGGACGAGAATATGCTCGCCGCGATCCCCCTCGAAGAGTCCACCGGCGCGCAGGGTTACGCCTCGCAGGTGATGACCCGTGGTGTGGGTGAGGGCCGGGAGGCGGTACGCGGTTACGCCGGGGTGGCCGACCCGAAGCGGGTCCGCCGGGTCGCTATCGTGTCCGACTCCACGATCACCACCACCGCCGGTGCCACCGCGTACAGCCAGGATGAGCTGCTGCGTCGCCGGGCCGCGATCACCGTCGGCCAGGCGATCATCATGGACTGGCATCCGAACGCGCCGCTGGGCTCCTACATGGTCGGTGACGAGTTCTTGATCACCGGTTTTGTCCCATGGGGCGGATACATCGAGTTCTGGCATCGGATCGTCAGCTTCATGTGGGAGCCGGCTAAGAACATCGTCACGCTGACCACGCGGCGCGCCGAGCAGTTCGCCTACGGCCGGCCGGTCCCCGACCCGCAGCCAGTCCCCGCGATCCCCTCGGGCGACGGAGAAAGTGACGTGGAGTCGTGACCGAACCGATCGCCGGAGCGGATCAGCGGGCGCTCGCGTCGATGGCCAACCAATTGGCTATCCAGCAGCGCGAGATCGAGCTGATCAAGATGGGGCGGAACCAGGCCAGCCTGGGTTTCTCCTCGATCGAAGACGGCTCGCTGGTGATCTACGACGCCGACGGCAACGTTCGGAACGTGATCGGCAAGCAGGACGACGGCTCGTATGTCGGTGGCGCCAGCCCGGTCGCGTTGGACCCGCCGGAGGTACCGAACACCCCGGAAGTCAGTCCCGGCTTCGGCACGCTGATGGTGGTTTCCAAGGGCAGCTCCGACCCGCCGTGGCCACGCAGCTTCAGCCACTTGAACGTCTACCTGTCCTCGGGCACCGGCGCGGAAGGTGATCCGATCACCGAGGGCGTGGTAGTCGGCACCATCATCGGCACGGTCAACAGTGCGTTCGTCATCGCTGGGCTGGACCCGAAGCCGTACCGGGTGTGGTTGACGTCGGTTGGCATCGACACCGCTGAGTCGGACGCTTCGACAGCAGTTACCGCGATCCCGACCATGGTGGTCGGCCAGGACATCCTGGACGGGGCGATCACCGAACTCAAGCTGGCCAACGACGCGGTCACCGAGGCTAAGCTCGCCGCCGCGTCGGTCGGCACCATTCAGATCCAGGGCGAGTCGATCGACGTCACCAAGCTGGCCGATGGGTCGGTGGACGGCTCCAAGATCATCGCCAATGCCATCGCCGCCGGGCACCTGGCCGCCGCGTCGGTCACCTCGATCGCTATCGCGGCCCAAGCGATCCAGGCGGAGAACATCGCGGTAGGCGCGATCCAGGCTGGGCACCTGGCCGCCGACTCAGTCACCGCCGCGAACATCCTGGCGCTGTCCATCCAGGCCGATCACCTGGCCTCCAACGCGGTGACCGCCGGGAAGATCGACGCCGGGGCGATCCGGGCCGACCACTTGCAGGCCGGCATCGTCATCGCCGACGCCAGCTTCGAGACCGGCACCTCGGGGCGCCGCGTGGTGATCTCCGGCCCGGGTAACGAGATCCGCTTTTTCCCGCAATTGAATGAGACCGCCTACGGCCGGATCTTCTCCTACGTGTCCGACGTTTATCCCGAAGACGTGAATATCGAAATGCGGGCGATCGACTCCGACGAGGTCAACGTGCAGCCCCGCATGATCATGACTCCGGACTCGTTTTTCGCCGGACTGACCGACCGCGGCGATGACACGGTCAACCGCGGCGGCCGGTTGCAGCTGGAAGAGTCGGTGGCCACCATCGGGGTGAAGACCAACGCCGGGGTGGAATCGTCGCTGTACTTCTACTCCGACGGCGGTCTCAAGATGAAGGGGTTCTGGGAAAACTACTCGACCCCCGATATCGACGACGCCATTCAGGTGTTCAGTACCTCGATCACCAACAACGGGACCGGGTACCTTCTAGGCATCCGGATCAGCTGGCGCGTCACCATGATCTCCCCCTTTGTCCCGATCGTGTCGTGCGGGACGCTGAACCTCGATCCGTCTTTCGACAACATCACTTATTGGTCCGTGCGAGACTCCGAGCTGACCTTGAGCAGTTTCGGGGTGGGGATCGGAAACAAGGTGGCGACCTCACCTAGCCAGGCGAACCAGGCGTTGCAACCCAACGGAAAAATCGGAATCCGGGCGTGGTTTTTCCGCATCGACGCGGATGTCGTGCAGAGTGTCGCGGGGGATGCGGCCTGATGGATATTGTCGTTCATCACGTTGAGCTGTCCCTGGTCGGAAAGGACCAGAAGAACCCGGTCTACGTGGCCACCGTGGAAGAGCCTGGGTTTGTCGACGACTCCGGCGAAGGTCTCCTCGGGTGTGTGCTCCACATCGTCCCGGCCGACACATTCGAGCACCGGGCTGCCGAATACGACATCGACGTGAACAAGCCCGGCGGCTGGGACCAGGTGTTCGAGCTGGTGTTCGGCGACACCTCGGGCGGGCTGTCCCCGGAAGAGCAGCTGAACGATCCGGATTTTCTGCTCAACGCGCCAACCGTGGCACAAGCGCGGGAAGCGCAGCTAGCCAAGGTCCGCAAAGCCCGGGGTAAAGGCAAGGTGCGCGGGTTGACCGGCCAGAGTGAACAGAAGGGCATCCTCAACGAGGCGCGGGCGATCAACAACTCCGCCGAGGAAGACCCCCTCGAATTCATCAAGCGCACCGCCCCGATGTCCAAGGAGCACATCGCGGTGAGGCGGGAATTCACCCGCCGCCGCCGGAACCTGGTTCGAGCCCGGCGTGCGGGGAGGCATCCGTTTGAGGCCAGCGACCTGGACGCGGTAGACGGCCAGGTGAAGCGGGACATGAACCTGATGCCGGACCGGGAGACCCCGGAGCAGCTGGCCCAGAGGCTGCTCGGCTCCATCCCGGATACCTCGGGCGACGTGGCCGAGGGGACCGGAATGCCGCCGCGGGTCGGCGAGCCGTCCAAGTACCTCTGAAACGAACCCAATTAGGGGGGGACTCGCCGCGCAATGATTCCTCGCCCGATGGCGAACGCCATCATCGTGCTCGTGTCGATTGTATGGGCCTCCAATTTCTTTCTACAGTTCGTTGTGCCCAGCTATGAGCCGGACATCACCCTAAACGGTGTGTTCATGGCCGTTGTCGGCGTTGCGTTGGGTCTGCAATCCCGCAAAGGCGGGGACAAAGACAAAGACTCGGACGATAAGCCATGAGCTATCACGAGATCATCGCTTTCCTGGTGACGTCGTTTATCGGCTTCACCGTGGGATATGGAGTGGGCTGGATGGGCCGACGCTTCACGAGACGAGAGGGCAGCCCCGGGGGGGTGGGTGGTGTGGGTGGAGTAGGCGGTCCTGGAGGTGCGCCCAGCGGAACGGGTGGCCAGGGCGGTGTCGGTGGCCAGGGCGGGCCAGGAGGCGAACGAGGCCAACCCGGAGGCCGGGGCGAATCGGGCGAATCGGGTGGTGGCATGCCGCACAAGCTTCACTGGATCGCCGATTCGCGGACCCTTGGCGTCGTCATCCTCATTCTGGCGGTGACGTCGATGGCGCTGTTCTACCAGGCGACGACCGCGCAGCGCCGAATCGCGGACTGCCAGTCGGAGCAGAACGCGGAGTTCGGCGAAGCGATCGAGGCTCGCGGCGCGGCCAGCAGGGGCCAGAACCAGGCAATCAAGAAGCTATTCATCACCGCGTCTGACCCGGCGGCCACAGCGGCGGTCAAGCAGGAAGCGCTCCACGAGTACCTCACCGCGCTGGACCGGCTCGACGCAACCCAAGCGGCGAATCCGCTGATTGTCGGCACCTGCCAGTAACCAACCCACCGAAGGAATGGGCTCCGTGACTCATTTCGCAGACGACGACGACCGTTCGTCTTACCGACGGCGATTCCCGTTCCCCTGGCTCGTGGTCAGCGAACGGTATCTCGATCGCCGGTTCAAAAGCATCGAGCGCCATTTTCGGGCGCTTGAGGAGATTCTCAATCAGTTAGGAGTCAAAGTGTCCGAAGCAACCGACAAGCTTGACCGGATCGACGCCAGGACTAACGACCTGGGCGTCCTGGTTCGCGCGCTGCGCGACCAGCTGGCCAACCAGTCCGACGCCTCGCCCGCGATTCTCGCCAGGCTGGGCGTCGTGGCGGATGCGCTGGACGCCATCGCGGCCGACCCGAATAACCCCACCCCTCCGGTGCCCGACCCTGACGTGCCGGACGACCCGACTCCCGACGTACCGAGCGTCTGAGTCGTGGCTGAGCCGGTCGCGGGGATCGACGTAGCCAGCTGGCAGGGTTCGCCGAACTGGTCGAAGGTCGCCGCGGCCGGCTTCCGGTTCGCCTACGTCAAGGCATCCGAAGGCAACTCAACCTCCTATCCCACGCTCAACAGTCAGTACGCCGGAGCTCGCGCGGCCGGGCTGAGCGTGGGGCTCTATCACTACGCCAAGGTGGGCCAGTCGGCGACGAGTAACGCCGACGCGCTGGCCGCCCAGGTCAACCGGCTCGGCGCGAAAGCCGGCCACCTCCCTCCGTGTCTGGACCTGGAGGAAGGCAGCGGGAATCTCGCCGGCTGGGCGGACACATTCATCGAACGGCTCCGCGCGCGCACCGGAATACGCCAGGTGGTGGTGTATTCCGGTGCGGCGTTTTTCACCGACCACATCGGTGAAGGGTGGATGGACCCGGACATCTATCTGTGGATCGCGCACTACGGCCGGCCACCCGGCCAGCCCCGCTATTTGACCCCGCGCGTCGCTATTCACCAGCACTCGCAGACCGGGAAGGTCCCCGGAATCAGCGGGTCCTGCGATCTGGACGTCGCTATCTGGCCGCTGGAGAAGCTGATTGTGGCGGCCACCCCGAAGGAGGACGACGTGGCATTGAGCGATGCCGATGTGCGCCGAATCGCGGACGCGGTACTCGACACCGAAATCAACCGCGCGGGCGACGTCCCGCATCAGGGCCAGCCGACGAGCCTTCGCGGAATCGTCGCCTGGTTCGACGCGGTGGCCACACACGCGCCCTGGGATGGCCAGGAAGCCAAGGATCTGGCCGCGTCCGTTGCTGCGATCCGCAGCAAATTGCAGGCGTGAATCGCCGCTTACTACGTACTGATCGGGGGGAGTGAGCGATGACCACACCTGTCCTAGGGCCGCAGCCAATCGGATTCCGAGTGAACCTGCCGGCCGACGCTGATTTCACGGGCGAGGTCGTGTCCGACGGCGACCCGTTCGACCCGGACGCCTGGATCGAGCTGCGGTTCGACCTGAACCCGGTAGTCGCGTGGCGCGCGGAGATCGACCCGGACGACCTGCACATCGCGCGCTGGTACGTCGATGAGATCGAAGTGGCGGCGGTCATCGCGGCCCGGCCCACCAAAGTTCGGCTGCACTACGAGCTGGGCGAAGCGGACCTTCTCTGGGACACGGGGAGGGTTCGCGTTGTCTAGCCCGTACCCCACCCTCCCCGGCCGTCTGGTGATGGGGCCGCCGGTGACCGGCACCGTCCACGTGGTGCCCGTCGTCGGAGCCCCGGGAGACCCGGGACCGCAGGGGCCACCGGGCGCCGGAGCGGACCCGAACCCCGTCGTGGACTGGTTCTTCGGCTCCGGCCCGCCCACGACGATCACCGGCGCGGCGCTGGGCGACATGTACCAGGACGTCGACACCGGCCTTCTCTACCAGCTGCGATAGCAGGGAGACATCAACCATGGCGTGGACCAGCACGGGACTCGTCCTCAAGGGCGAGCAGGGCGAGCAGGGCGACCAGGGCATTCAGGGCATTCAGGGCATCCAGGGCATCCAAGGCGTCGCGGGTGAGGGCATCGCCATCGCCGGCTCGGTGGCCACCTACGCCGACCTCGCCGCGATCGCCGCCGGGCTTGGACCGGGCGACGCCGGTAACGGCTACTTGGACAACTCGTCGGGACTGCTCTACGTCTGGGACGGCACCGCGTTCCCCAACGAAGGTTCGGGCGTCGCGTTCAAGGGCGATAAGGGCGACCCGGGTGACCCCGGCGCGGCGGGCGCGGACGGCAAGACGGTGCTCTCCGGCGCCGGCACCCCAAGCGGTGGTCTCGGCGCTAACGGCGACTTCTACATCAACACCTCGGCGAACACGATCTACGGCCCGAAGGCCGCCGGTGCGTGGGGTAGCCCCACCTCGCTGGTCGGCCCGACCGGCTCCACCGGTAGTACCGGTAGCACCGGCACGGCCGGCGCCGACGGTAAGACCGTGCGCAACGGTGCCGGGGTGCCCTCGGGTGGCCTGGGCGTCGATGGCGATTTCTACCTCGACACCACCAACCACAACGTCTACGGACCCAAGGCCGCCGGTGCTTGGGGTAGCCCGACCAGCTACATCGGCCCGACAGGCTCGACTGGCTCCACCGGCTCGACCGGCTCCACTGGTGTCCGGGGCACCCGGATCACTGACGGTACCGGCGCGCCAGGCACCATCTCGGGGCAGTTGGTCGGTGACTACTACATCGACACCGTGAGTGGCCAGCTGCACCGGCTGGACGCCTGATGGCCTGGACAGACACCGGGGTCTCCCTGTCCGGGACCCCGGGCGCTGACGGCGCGGACGGGCCACCGGGGGCGGACGGCCGGACCGTGCTCAACGGCTCTGGCACGCCGAGCGGCGGGCTAGGTGCTGATGGTGACTTCTACATCGACACCACCCCGGGCGCGATCAAGATTTTCGGGCCGAAGACCTCGGGCACCTGGGGGTCGGGCACCAACATCGCCGGGCCGGCCGGCTCAACCGGCTCCACCGGCTCGGCTGGCACGAACGGTAAGACGGTCCTCAACGGTGCCGGCGCCCCGGCGGGCGGTACTGGGGTGGACGGTGACTTCTACATCGACACCACCGCCGACGCGATCTACGGGCCGAAGGCCGCAGGCGCCTGGGGTGGCGCGACGAGCCTGATCGGCCCGACCGGCTCGACCGGTGCCACCGGCGCGGACGGCAACGGGCTGGTGTGGTCGCAGCGGGTGGAGACCATCGCCGACAGTTCCTCGCTGACCGGTAACGCACTGTCGGGTCTGATCCAGGTCGGTGTGTGTGCCGCCCTGACACAGGCAGCGGCGGTCAACCCGCCGAGCAACGGGTCCGTGGGCGCGCCCTACCGCTACATCCTCACCGCCTCGGGTGGTACCCGCGTCGTCACTCCGACCGGGTTCGCCGCGTCCACCGACAACGGCTCCGGCTCGGCGATCTCGGTGGCCAGCGGCAAGACCGTCGTGATCTTCGCCCAGTACATCGGGGCGTCCGGCTGGCTTTACGGCGGCTACGAGCTGTTGCAGTGATCGGAGGCTGAGCAGTGGGATTCGTCGCGGACATCCTCGGCTTTGGTAACGCCGCCGGCCCGCATTACAAGCTCGACTACTCCACGGCCACCGGCGCGGGCATTACCACGCTGACACAGGCGCAGCTGGCGTCCAGCACTGGTGTCTCCAACATCATCTATGCCTCGGCGGACGGCCGCTCTGTTGTGCTGCGCTCTGACGTCGATGTCGACCCCATCGCAACCAACGGCTACCCGCGTTCGGAGTGGCGCGAGCTGGCCACTGACGGCACCACGAACCGCGCATTCAACCCGACGACGGGCGACCACGCCAACGAGGTGCTGGTGCTGCCGATGCACCTGCCGCCGTTCAAGCCCGCGTTCGTGCTGAACCAACTCCATGACGCCGTGCAGGACCTCCTCGAAATCGTGGTGCAGGGGCGCAGCGACTACGCCACCTCCGGCAAACTTGAGGTGGCGCTCAAGGTCGCGGTCGGCGGCTCTAGCAGCAGCTCCGGCCTCCCGAGGTTCATCGCGGACTTCGGCACTCCGGCGGAACTGGCTACCAACCCGAAGTGGTTGCAGGCCAAGATCCGGTGTGGCGCCATCGCGCCCGGCGCGGCACCCGGCTGGTCTGCCACGGTCAACGGGGTCACGATCAATTCGTGGGATGACGGCATTCCCACCTGGGACGGAATCAACGGCACCAACTCGTACTACAAAACCGGCATGTATTTGCAGACTAAATGGACCGGCTCGGACGGCGGCAACGGCCTAGAGACTGACCGCAACGAATACGGCGAATGCGCCTGGCGGTTTATCAAGGTGACCCACAACGGCGAGTCCGCCCCATTCGTTCCGGTTATTGGTTCCCGGGTCGAAGACACCACCTCCGGTGTAACGTGGGGAACCAAGGCGACCGCACACCGGTCCGTCAACCCTTCTGCTATGACACTGAATCCTGGCCTGCCGTCAGGGCTGACCGCTGGCGACGTGATGTTCTGCATCATTCGGGAGAGCCGAGGGGCCAACAGCGTCACACTCGGTACGTCCACTGTGCCGGCTCCCCAAACCTCTCCATCTTCTCCTGACATCGCCACGACCGGTTGGGACAAGGTCATCGCTATCAAGTCGCCAGCACAAAACACCGCACCGGTAGCAGGCGCCTACCCTGGTGCTCCGCACCTGGCTGCTCACAACGTGCGCTGGATGCTCTGGGCAAAGCCCTGGGCCTCCGGTGACGGGGCGCCGCAGGTCGACATCGCGTCCGGCAGCACGCTCACTGATACTTGCATTGCCCAGGTGGGTAAGTGTTCCGGTGCGAAACTGACCACGGTGATCGCGGAGCTGCTCGACCAGCTGCCGGCCGGCCTGGACGTCACCATCGCAAACAGCAACAACAACGAGACTGGCATCAACTACGCCGCGTCGACCAGCACCACCACGCTCGGTCCAACTGCTGCTACGCCCGGCACCCCGAAGCCAGGATCGCTCGCTTTGGCCTGCGTCTATCACGAGACGAACACGACAACCACCACGGTTCCCGTAGTTACTGGTGGCTCAGACGCGTTGACCTGGGCTGAGGGAGGCCAGAATTCTTTGGTCAGCATCTCTGGCACCGGGAGCAATATCGCAGAAGACGAGCCGGCGTGGGCAAACGACTGGGCGATCGTGCCGATGTCCGGCTACAACCAGGTGATCCCAGCTAAGTCAGCTGTTGGTGCGGCAGGATTGATCGCCGCCGATGCCGCCAAACCGCCTACCGGCACCACCGCAGGTAAAGGCTGGGGTGTGGCACTCACCATCGAGCCGGCGAAGAAGCACCGGCACACCAACCGGGTCTGCACCTCAGTCGGCTAACAAGGTCGGTCCGGTCCGTGCGCCCCCGCTTGTGGCCGGACAAAGAAGCGCCCGCACTTCCCCCCATCGGGAAGTGCGGGCGCCTCTTTTTTTGCCCGGCTAGTGCCGCTGGCAGCGAGCGCTAGTCATTGGCTCGGCGTAGGCGTCCAGGCTGCGGCCAGCCCGTACCTCCACTCCTCGGCCGATCGGTGTGAGGCTGTGTGGCTTGTCGGTCATGAACTCCCAGCTCACTCCGATCGAGAACCGGAAGGCGTCCTCGTTGTGCCAGCCCGCTTGCTGGGCGTAGCCGGCAGGGTCGGACCCGGACATCAGGGCCTCCAGGTGCCGGCGGTATACCCAGCGCAGCGCCTCGCGTGGGTCGTGACACGGCTCGCCCCGGGCGATGTGCCCGGCGAGGAGCTCGTGGGTGAAGCGGGCGGCGTTGGGCCGCCCGCTCACCAGTAGCGGCTGCTCGGTGCTCCACAGGTGCCAATGCGTGACGCCCACCTGTCGCCAGTGGCCGGTGTCGACCAGGCTGTCGATGTACGCCTCGGGCAGGGTGGGCGCGCGCTCGCGGGCGCGCTCGTCGACTGTGGTCATTGCAGCTCTTTGGTGATCACGTACTCGGGTAGGGAGTGGTCGTCGCCGCCGGGCGGTGAGGTGCGGACGAATTGCAGGAACACGGCCGCGCCGCTGGCGAACTCGACCTTCAGGCCGACTGGCTTATCGGTGAACCCCGCCTCCTCGAACGTTTCGACACTGACGATCTCCTCGTGATCGTCAGCCAGCAGGAGCTGCTTCATGTACCCCTCGAACCGTTTCACGCGCATGTGCTGGACCCTAGTTAGCGGGCTGGCCGGTGCCGGGGCAGGTGCCCCGTTCCCCTCGCGGCTGGTGCGCCGGTGTGGGTTGCCCCGGCCTGGCCGACACTGTGGCGCCGCATGCCGGGCAGTAGCCCCACTCTCGTTCCTCAGGCATTCTGTCTCCTTCGTTGCGTGGTCGATGGTCCAGCGAACGCGGCCGAGATGAACGCGCGGTCACCGCGCCCCCGGAGCCTTTCCGGGCATCGGGGAGATGAAGCACCCGAGCGCGCCGGTCACGGTCACCAGCCCGCCGAGCAGGGTTAAACCTGGACCTGCACCCAGGTAGCCGCCCACCGTCGAATAGGAATAGTGGTAGCTGCTGATCAGGTTCGTGATGTTGTGGATGTACCACAACGCTTCCCACCCGGCGATTGCACCGGGAAAGACCGGCAGCACTTGCCACAGCCAGTGAATGCGCGCGTTGTGCCGGGCGATTCCCACGGCGAGGATGGCCCCGCCGCATAGCGCCACCTGCATCGCGTCTTCCATTTCCCACCCGATGCGAACCCAATTCGCGGAGCCGTACTCCTGCACGGTGGCCCACGGAATGAGCAGCGCGGCCAGGATCATTACGCCGCCGACGGTGGTCAGGATGGCGCCGATACCGCCGCTAACGACCCGGGCCGCCGGGGCGGGCGCAGCGCCCGCCGTTGTGCTGGTCACGGTCCGCCCCTACTTGATCTTGGCGAATGGTTCGCAACCGGCGGCCTTGATCGCCGCGTCGCTGGCCTTGACGGTGAGGATCACCGGCTCGTTCGCGTTCGCGGTCTGCCACTGGATGAGATCGTTCGAGCCCTCCAGGTTGCGCAGCCGACTCACCGAGCACAGCTCGAAGAACCCGGGCGTCGCACCCGTCGACCGGTACACGCCAGGCTGCACGTCAGAGCCAACCAGGAACGTGCCATCGCCCGGGATCGAACCAGCCGGCGGCGTGGTCTGCGCGACCAGCGTCACGGTTGCGGCTATAGGAGCGGCGGTCGGGGACATTCCGCATAGGGCGGCGAGCGTGACGGTGGCAGCGACGAGTGCGCCGATTGCGGAGGTCACAGGGAGTGTGGGAGTTGTCATGATGCTGTAGCGTCCTTCGTTGTTCATTGGTTCGCTTGGGAGTGGCCGGTGGATCGCCGGGTTGTGGCCCGGTGTTACGGGCGTGAACCTGAGTCGTCCTTGTGGCGTCTCGGGTTCACGCCTCTTTCTTTTCGAGGTAGTGCTTGACTACGGCGCGGGCGCCTTCGAGCGTCTTGGAGTGGTTGGCCCATCTCGGGGCCATGTCCGTCTTGGACCAGTCGTCGCGGCCGGCGATCCGAATTCCGAAGGTCATCCTCGATGTCCACCGTTCCCAGGTGATCGAGTATTCGGCGCCGTCCTCGTTGAACCAGTGCCACCCGACGGTGGCGGGATAGATCGTTTCCTCGGTTTCGAATGGGATCTTGCCGTCCCGGCCACCGCCGGGGTTGGCGTTCATGCTGCTATTCCTCCCCTTCCTGTCCCTTGATCTTCTTGCGGTTGCGCCAGTCGCGGACCTGGCACGCTGGTGAGCAGTACTTCTTCTGCTTGACCGCCGAGGGCGGCAGCAGGTTTTTGCAGTCCTTTCGTTGACACTTGCGAATCATGACCACCCCTCCCGCTGTCGGGTGTGCGGCACACCAACACTGGTGTGCGGCTGAGGCGCACAACAGAAGGTAGCCGTTGAAGTCATACAACTTCAACGGCTTGACCTGCGAAATGTATGGGTTCTAACCGGATGGCCTAGCGGTCACTCCCCCTTCAGCAGCGACCGCGCCAACCGCTCCACGAACCGATCCGGCCCGATCTCCACAGCCTCACGCGCGTGAGAGTTGAACAGATCCACCAACAAGGCCGAGCTGACCACCACGTACTCAGAAGCGCCAACCCGCGCAGCGGCACAGGTCATCGCATCCGCCGCCGAGTTCGCGGCAGCCTCCTGCTCCGGCGTCGGCACCGCCTGCTCGAACTCCGGCAACCCGCTGCTCATGGCGCGCTCAACACGACTGCGACCAGCATGGGCACCGTGTCCTCCAGGTCTTCCTCGTCCAGCTTGGTGATGCACTTCTCATGCACGAGCATCGCGGGCGCCGCGTACCAACGGCCGGCGGTGTGCTCGTCCCACTCGCGCTCGTCGATCGGGCCGATGATCAGGTACTGCACCCGCTCGACCGTGCCGAGCTGCTCCGGGCACAACACGCAGAACACGATGCTCGCTGGGTGGTCCCCGGCAAGCGCCGGCAGGATCGGCCCCCGCCGTGGCTGATCGCGCTGCCACCGGATGGCCGTCAGGTTCCCAACCATGGATTCACGCCGGCTCGACGAGGTGGGTGACGCGCCGCATCACCTTGACCGGCGTGTTCGCTCCCAACTTGACCCGCGTGACGCCGAGCGGGTCGAGCCACAGCTCTCTCCGGAGGCCCGACATGGCGCGGTTCACGAACACCGGCGGCTTCTTCTTCCCGTCCGGGTTGACGAGCCGGTCGCCGAACCTGACCTCGCGGGCCGGCACCTTCAACTCCTCGTAGGTGACCTGGCCCCTCACGACGCCGCCGAGTGCACGACGGGAGCCACCTTGGCCTGCCGCTCGGCCTCCCGCTCGGCCTTCCGCGCCGCCTCCGCGATCTCCTTCTCCGCCTTGATCTCGGCGGCACGCAGCGCGGCCTGCTTCTTGATCTCGGCGGGGCTCATACCGCCCATCGCCTTGGTTGCGAGCGAGTCGCGGACCATCGCCGATGTGATCCGGCCGTGTCCGGGCCGGGCCTGGTACCGCTGACCCTCCGGGCCGAGCTTGGCGTAGTACTTCGTGGACCCGGCGACCCGGTGCAGCCGGGCGTTCTTGCCGCGACCGACGATTTCGTACAGGTCTTCGCGGTAGGCCATCCCGCACCGCTCACACGGTTTCGGGGCGGCCACGAGCAGACCGTCGCGGTTGTCGATGAAGTCGATGGGCTTACCTCGCGTCTCCGCGAGGGTCGGGAACTTGTGCCGGTTGCCCTCGCGGCAGACGAGCCATTCCTCGGGCACGCCGTCGACATATGCATCGACGTCCGACTCGCTAGCCCACAACGTCTCCGCTTCGCGCTGAGCCTGCTTGAGGAGCTTCTCGCCGCCCTCGGATAGCAGGTGCTCGCCTTCGACGAGCGCCAACTTCTTGGGTGCTGCCATTGCTACTTTCCTTCTCTCTGGTTGGGTATCCGATGCGATTCACGGTATTTGTGAACCGCGGAGTGTGGAATGCGATAGATGTTGCCGAACCGGGATGCCCCGATCTCGCCCGAATGAACCCACCGATACACGGTCATCTTCGACACACGTAACTGGCGGGCAACTTCGGCGACAGTCAGCATCAGCTCGTCGTCCCCGAGCGGCTCCACTGTGCTGTTCATTTGACACACTCCCCACTGGTCTGGCGGTGTAAGTGCGAGGGCAAGGGCGCGGGGTCTGGGCGCACCTTCCCTCGGTAACGCGGGTGGCGGTGATCGTCACAGCGGTCCAGCTCGGCGAGCACGATGCAGCCACGACAGTAGGCCCGCAAAGGTCGGGACGTCACCCCAGAGGATCAGGAGCTCGATGAGCTTCTGGTCGAACTCGCCCAGCGGTAACCCGCCCAGGGCGTTCTCCAGCGCCACGCGCAGGTCCTCCCGCCGAGGCTGGTGGTAGGCCGGGTAGTGCTGGGTGTAGGGCGGGTAGAGGTGGCGCGGCACGATGTCAATCGGTGGCCACGGGTCCACAATGTCGATCTGGCAGATGTCACCGATCTGCCGATAAGGAGTGGGAGTCATTCGCTTCTTCCGTTTGGTGGTTGGAACAAATGTTTCAGAGGTCGTGATTGGCGGTCCGCTGCCGCCAGGACGCCTCGGCCCGGTTGCGGCGCATCCACAGGTACAACTCGGTGAGGCAGAAGAATACGTCGGCAAGCTGCTCGGGTAGAACGTCGTCGGGTAGGCCGTTGACGAAGCCGAGTATCAGGTCGCGGGCGAAGACCTCGTCGCGGTTCACGTAGGCGATCATGAGGCGAATAGCCACTCGCGCTTCGGGAGTTGTGTCGTCGATGGTCGGTCCGGCGAATGGTCCGTTCTGGATGACCCATTTCCCGAACTCGTCGAACTTCGTGGGGAGCTGCGCCGCGCAGCGCCGGGCCAGATAGTCGACCAGCCCGGTCAATCGGACGATGCGGTCATGGAAGGTGGGTGCGCCCCCGATGAACGTCCGGACCGCGACTACGGAAAGGGCCTGTAAGTTGGCGTCTCCGGAAGCCGCGTCCTTCAGCCAGGTTTCGCACAGGGTTCTGCCGAAGTGGATGCGTTGATGTTGCTGGGGAGTCATTGGCCCGTCGTGGGGGCCGCACTCGCAGTCGTGGCTGTGGTTCATTTCAGCTTCGCCTTGAGGCCCTGAGTAGGGCGGATCTCGGGAGTGACCGGAAGGCTGTGGGTTTCCTGTGAAACCCTCAGTGCTGCCGATTCGTCCGGGGCACGAGGTGGGGTACCTTCGGGTATGGTTTGGAAACATGTAGCCATCGCTGCGGCTTAACCTCCGGTTGCGACGTGGTGTGGTGGCGGTCACCTTCGGGGGACCTTAGCTTTAGTACGGGTTATGTGCGCAACCCAACCACACATATGTGCACACATTCCACACACGATCACTTAAGTGGGTGATACGTGCGGCGTGGCGGCTTGCACAGGTGGCATTCGCCGCTAGTCGTCTACACCGAAGAGCTGATTCAGGACGGCCACGGTCGTGTGATCGTCGAGATTCCAGCCTGGACGCAGGTACACCACGGCTTCGCCGTGTTCCTCGGTGAGCCGCAATCGTTCCGGCGAATCCGGATCGCCTAAGGCAAACCTCACCTTAGATCTAGGGCGGCTCTCATTCTGGTCGTCCGACAAGGCGCTGCACATCGGCGAGTCGAGCCCTCTCCCTGAGGAAAACGATTGATTGCGTCGCACACGCAAGGGTAGGGCGGCAACGCTGAGGCACATGTGCGCCTCAGACGCCACAGTGTGCACCAGGTCACAACAGATCGCTAGACAGGGCCGGCGATTTTTGACAGGGCAAGATCCAAGCCGCTTAGGCTGGTGTGTCCTTCTCGGCCTCGGACGCATGGACGAGACCACGCACCGCGCCTAGGAACATCCTCTGCGCGGTGCGTGACAGCCGGCGAAAGAGGGTCAGGAGTTCCGCCTCGTCGTCAGTGAGCGGCGGCGGATCCACGGGCATCCCGGTGTCGAGACAGAACGCCCGGAACATCGTGTTCGGGTCACAGCGGCACGCGCGGGCAAGCGCCAGGATCGTCGAAGCGGGAGGAACGCGCTCTAGCTGCTCAGACGCCTTCCTGAACCGGGCGATCTGCCCCGGTTTCAGCCCGGCCTCACGTTCGAGCTGCCGCACGGAAGTGTTCGGGTTCAGGCGCTCAATCAACGCCGCGACGTTCTGCCCCAATTGAGTATCCCATTGCTCCCGATGTCAATGCGAACCTGAGAGTTGCGTGCGCGCGGACTATACAGGTCACACATGTCACGGGTGGGGCTAAAGTGAAACTCTCAGCGGCGCCCTCAGCAATTCCCCCTATTGGGTGAAAACGAGGGTATCAACGTATTTCGCCTATCAGGGCGCGTTGGGGGTTAGCAACCCTCCGGGGACTTCACCACCGGCTTAGCCCAATTACGCAACGTGGATACCGCCTCGCCGAGCAACTCGGCGCACTCGGTCCACGACAGGTTGTGCGGCTCCGCGCGCAGAGCTGCGACGATGATGCCGCCGCGCCGGGAGTTGACCACCCGGATCCGCTTGCACGCCTGGTGCCCGGCTACGAGGTCCTCCAGCCGTCCGGTGTGGCCGGGCACCAGGGCGTCCAGTACCTGGTCGATGGTCTCTTCCTCGTCGTGGGCCATGGGGAGCATCCTATATTGAGGCTTGCCATTTTTGACAGGGGAGGTCCATAGTGGTCCGCCTGCGTGTGCGACACAGCGCCACGCGCTCGGGGAGGAACCGCACAACATGTCTGCGACGAACGGGCATTGCCCCTGCCGATTACCCCTGACCCGACCCGCTGACCGGGCCTCCTATTGGATCCCATCGAGCGACCCAGAGCCGTCCGCGCGGGTGACTGTAGTCGTCCTACACACCCAGGATCCAGCTTTGCTGAGAATGGTGCGGGTCAAGGACGGCTGGCACACCCGAGGCGCCCTCGCGTCCCACTGGGAGATCACACCGCCCGAGAAGTGGGAGACCGTCGGGATCTGCCGAATCGGGAACGAGCACCCGGTAGTCGAGCCATGACCGCCGACGAGCCGACATGGATGACGGATGTTGCCGATCGGCAAGAGCACGGCATCGACGAGCGCCGCTGGGCCGTCGGTCACGCCCTGGGTGTCTATATCGCGCTGTGCGGCAAGCTCGTGCTGCCCCGTTCGCTCACCGCCCCATGCGGGCGGCGCTGTCCGCGCTGCGCCTACCTCGCGGCGCCGCCACTCGCGCCGACCCGCGTGGCGAGGCTGCTGCGCCTCATGGTCTCGTGAAAGGCCGGCACCGCGACAACGCGCACCGCAGCCCCACCTCCCCACCCACCGTGTTCCAAGGGGTATGGGCGAACCTGGCGGGAATGGTGACCGTCTACGCGCTACTGCTGCTGTGGCTGCTGTGCTGGCTGGCCACCAACGACCCGGAGGCGGCACCATGACCACCGGCCTCACCATCTACACCGTGACCTACCTCGACCGGCGCACCGGCGAGATCGTGGGCTGGCACCGACTCGGCGGTGGCCGCCGCTACGACCGGGGACAAGCGCCCAAGCCTGAACCACTGGTGATCGAATTCGACTGGGACTACTTCGACACCGGCCCCATCACCGTGGACGTGGAGTACGAACCAGGCCACGCCTGGACCGCCTACGCCGGACCCCGACGAAACGGTGCCGAATGACGCGCGATGACTGATCTCGGAATACCCGGCCGCACTCGTTCCCTGGACCAGGAAGTCCACTGCGAGCACCTCTCGACGGTCGGCACCGTCGTCCTGACGGTCCCGCTGTTCACCGTCGCGGCGGCGAATTTGTATGCGGACGACTTCCTGCACGTGGTCTACGCGCTCATGAGCGCCGCGCCCGCCGTGGGGTTCATCGCCCTGGCACTACTCCGGGAACGGACCGTGCTGCCAGCCCCCGCCAAGACCGAGGGGCGCAAGCCCGGCGACCCCGAACCTGGCCACCCCCGCGAGAAGGCCGTTGAGGAGAGAGATGGACGTGTTCAATGAGGCCGAGTACGAGATGGCTGACGAACGCGAGGAGCGGAAGATCCAGGACGAGCGGCCCGGCCGCACGCGCGAGCAGGCGCGACGCATCCGCGAGCAGCGCGACCGCGACCGAGACTGGGAGCCCTGGGGATGATCTGGCCTAGGGCCGCCGGGCCGGTGAGCACGGTGCATGCCACGGTGTGCCACGGGTGCAATGGCCGGCGGCGCTCGGTGGAGCCTCGGATGGCTATTGGGTCCGACGGGCGGCCGGACCAGGACTACGAGAACCGGGGGCCGTGCGAGGACTGCCGGGGGCATGGCTGGTTGCCGGGCCTGGTCCCACCGGCATGAAGGTTAACGATATCGCTTACCCTGCCAAAGATGGTATGGTAAGCGATATCGTTAACCGCCTGAGAGGAACTCCCATGTCGCGCATCTACGTCACCGCACCCCCCGACGACCTCGTAGCCGGCTACTTCGACGAGGGCACCGCCCAATTCTGGAAGGGCGCCACCTACTGGGACGGCAACAACAACGCCGACAAGAACACCCACGACTCGACCCGAAGCCAGGGCCTCTACCACACCAAGGAAGGCCGCTGGGTACTCCACGGCTGGTCACGCTGGCAAGGCGAACAGCCCACCTACGAATACACGACTCCCACCGCCGCCTTCGCCTGGCTGCTGTTCAACGACTACGACAAAGACGCCACGAAGTACTTCGTGGAACCCGAATCGGAAACCGGCCCCAACCTCGGCGGCCGGCCCGAAATCGGCGGACCCGTCCTCGTCCGCCTCGGCGACACACTCCCGAAGCTCGACGCCTACGCCGAAGCCCACGACATGACCCGCGCCGCCGCCGCCCGCGAACTCCTCGACAAAGCACTCGGTGCGCAGTCGTGAGCGACCAGTGGACGGTGCTCGATAGAACCACGCCTCACCCGATGCGGTTTGACCACCCGGAACAGGTGGTCCTCTGGCTGCGCGGCGTGCCCCACTCCCTTCGCGGCATGACCGTGGTGTACCCCGGCGGCACGCCCAAGGTGGACGCTGCGAAGTGGCTGGCGTACTTCTCCGAGCGCCCCCTGAGCGACGCTGCCCGTGGCCGCCTTACGCCCGACATGGTCCGGGAGTCGCTGGCGGCCCGGGGGCCACTGCCGGCCCCCGTGTGCGACCACTGCTCGGAGCCGGCCGTGTTCCGGGTGGCCCTGGCGGCCAGCTACTCCGAGGAGCACATGGAGGAGCTGCACTACTGCACCGTGCGCCTCCAGGAGGTCGCCGCCGCCGAGCCGCACCGGCTCCTGGGCGTGGTCAACCTGGCCACCGGCCCACGAACCATGATCGAGAGGGACCAGTGAACCTTAGGTGGGTGCAGCGCAACGAGGACAAGCCGCACCGCTGCCCGGAGTGCCACGGCATCGCGCTCCGAGCATGGGCGGACCGGGGCTACGGGCCGCGTACCCGCATGTCCTGCCCGAACGACTGCGGGGTGCAGTGGCGGGCAGGGAGCCGCGCCACCAGGCGGCCCCGCTGGATCCGCCTCGCTCAGCGAGTCGCCGAGCGGGTCGCTTGGGCCGGGTGCCGCGAGACCAAGCACGAGTGGCCAGCCCGCGAGAAGGTCAGCTGATGCCCACCGCCGCGCAGCTCCCGGGGATCCGCAACGATCTCGTGGCGCTGTGCTCGACGGACCTGATCGGGATGACGATCAGCAACCATCTCCTGGCCGGTGGGCAGATGGAGCTGCCCCGGCCCGAGTGCGAGGCTTCTACTTTCGGCACCGCGATTGAGGGCTACCAGCAGCGGCTGCGGAACCTCGCCGACATGGTGACCCTGTTCCATGTGTCGGCCGAGATGACCGCCGTCGCCGACGCCGCCCGCCGGACCATGCCCGGCTACCGGCTGCACCGGGAGGACCTGCCGGCCGAGCGTGGGCTGATCGTGTTCGACTCGGTCATCGGCCGCTTCGACGGCGGCGGCGACCCGGACGAGATGCCGGAGTACGACCGGCGCCGCGTCATCGAAGCGCGGGAGAAGCAAGTGGAGGTGGCTCCCGCCTCGGTCATCGCGGCGATGTGGGGGCCGGCGGTCAGCCAGAACGGCTCACCGGGCGTCCTCGTGGTCACCTGGGCCGACATGTCCGAGCTGGCGGCCTACCGGGAGAGGGCCGGAGAGAAGGAAGGGGCCGCCGCTCTCCGCGCGTTCGGAGCCCTGGCCTACCACGACGAAACGGTGCTGCCGTTCGGCGACATGTTCGACGAGGAAGGCCCGGACAAGCCCATCCGCAACGAGGCGTTGGGCACGCTCATCGCCACCTGGCTGCTGATGGGTCAGCCCATCGTGTCCAGCCTCCCGGAGCCTCTGCCCCGGCAGACCCGACGCGCATTGCAGCGCGCCAACCTGCCGGTCCCAGAAGTCCGGGTGGTCAAGCTCCGCCAGCCCAAGCACCCGCACGCCGAGGCTGAGGCCGCCGGCCGCACCTACACCAAGCGGTGGGTCGTGCGAGGGCACTGGCGCAACCAGTGGTACCCCTCCCGCAACGACCACCGACCGATCTACATCCCAACCCACATCAAAGGCCCCGACGGAGCGCAACTGATCGTCTCCGAGAAGGTCTACGACTGGAGCCGGTGAGCCACTTGCAACTCAACTCCCAACACCAAGGAACCCAAATGAGCTTCACCGACGCCCGTGAGCATTTGATCGAGATCGTGGGATACGTAGAGGGCTCCCTCGAAGTCTCGCCCGACATGACCGGGCAGGACGTGCTCGCCCTGCTGCGCACCCTGCGCGACCGCATGACGATGGTGTCTGAGCCCACCGCCAAGTGCCGCCACTGCGGCCAGGGCATCTGGGACCTCGCCGGCAAGTGGAGGCACTGCGACCCTGACAACAGCATCGGGTGCCGGGCCGCGAGCTACCGCGAGGGCAAGGGCTGGGATGACACGCTGGATCGCCACTGGACCGCAAAGCCCGCTAAGCTGACCGCTCCCCGCTCACGCGGGGGTGGTCCCGAACGACAGGATCCGCAGGAGTGGTCCCCGCCTTCGCGGGGGTGATCCACATGTTGCTGTTAGACCGAAGTTGTCCCCGCACACGCGGGGCCAGGCGGGGACGACATCCTTACTGGGGGTGTCGTCCCCGCCTCTTTTTTGTCCGGCCACGTGGCCAACATCAACGGCCACCCGTGGCCAAGTGGCCATGGCCGTGGCCACAGTGCAAGGATGGCCAACCCCGCGCGGCCACACCGCACACCGTTGCAGCCTGGCCACGCAACTGCGTGGCCACAAACCCCGATGGCCGTGGCCAAGATCCATGGGAGAACTCCCGATGACCGTGTTCACTGGCCGGCCGTGCGCGGGCTGCAACGTACCCACCAGGGGCCGCGCCATCGACAGCCAAGGGCTCTGCCCCGACTGCCGGGAATGGGTGGAGAACCCGCTCGCCTACTCGACGCACCTGATCCACGAGTCGTTGGTCTGCGAGTGGTGCTCCATGTGCGGGGACCACGCCACGCACAAGATCGCCGAGGCGCTGACCCCGACCAGCGTGCACAACCTGACCAACTTCCTCTGCTGCAATCACTTCCGGGCCGCCATTGGCAGCTGCGACGACTACCCGCTGCCTCTGGCCGCCGCCGAGCAGCAGCAGAAGGAGACCTCGTGACCTGCATGTGCTGCCCCTCCCGCGAGATCCACGCACTCAAGGTCCGCTTCGGCC
>DATHIT010000402.1:0-23760 GCA_035489915.1 Pseudonocardia sp.
CGCACACCCGACGGCCGGCCAGCCGTTCGAAAAGCGCGGGCAGCGCGGGTAGCAGCGGGCTGGGCCACTCCACCAGCTCGGCCGCCAGCCGCCCGTCAGGCGACTCAGTCAGATACTCAGCGGCCGGGTGCTCGGTGAGCAACTCCAGCTGCCGCCGGCTGCCCAGCACCACCTCGGCGCCCACCACCGCGCGGCGGGCCGCCGGGGAGAGTCCGGGCCAGCCGTCCGCGCCGATGCCCACCACGGCCACCGGCGACCCGGGTCCTTGCGCTGTCACCCGGGGATGGTGACATCAGGCGGCCTGGCGTCGCGCACTCGGCTTCAGGTCGTGGTCGCCGTCCGACCGGTACGGCCCGTAGCGGACGGGGTCGCCGGCGTTGTCCGCACCGCCGAAGAGCCCGCCGGGGAACGGCTCGTCCAGCACGTCCGGCGCCCCACTGGGCCGGTGCGCGGCCACCCGGGCCAGCCCGAGCAGGGCGAACAACCCGACCACCACCAGCGCGTGCGACAGCAGCCGCGACCCCTCCACCCGGTGCGACACCAGATCCACCACGCTGAGCGCGGTGAGCACCCCGACGAACGCGGCGACCAGCGGCACCATCCCTCTGGTCCGCGCGGGCCGGGCCGCAACGCACAGAAAGCCCACCGCCAGCGCCAGGTTCCAGGCCGAGCTCTCGTGCGAGAAGTGCGCCAGCGACGCTCCGCTCATCGCGTCCGCGCCGTGGTGCTCATCGGCGGCCGCGAGCACATCGCTGGTGGCCAACCCGAGCTGGCCAACCCCGATCCCGGCCAGCAGCAGCCGCAACCCGGTCTCCCAACGCATCCTCGCCGGCGGCCCGGGCACCGCATGACGCACCGCCGCGACCACGTCGGGTACCGGCTCCACCAGCTCGGTCCTGGCCAACCTGGTGATGTGCGCGGCCCGCTCGGCGTAGCGCCGGCAGTCCGCGCACCCGGCCAGGTGGGCGTCCACCTCCGCCCGTTGCTCGGGCAGTTCCTCGTCGTCCAGCCGCGCCGAGAGCGCCTCACGACAGTCCGCACACGTCATAACTGAGATAGTCGTCCGGCTTGGCCGGCCGGTTCCCCGACAGTGGCAAAGGGGGCCTAGGTAGGCTCGCGCCGTGACCGGCGGCTCCCGCGATGACGAGATCACCCGAGCGGCGCTGGCCGGCGCCCGGGGCGACGCCGAGGCCACCGTCACGTTCATCCGGGCCACCCAGCGCGATGTGCACCGGTTCCTGGCCAGCCTGGTCGGCGCCCGCGAAGCGGACGACCTGGCACAGGAGACCTACCTGCGCGCGCTGCGCTCGCTACCCGGGTTCGCCGGGCGATCCTCCGGCCGCACCTGGTTGTTGTCGATCGCCCGGCGCACCGCCGCCGACCATGTCCGCGGCGTGGTCCGCCGGCCCCGCGCCGCCGTCGAGCCCGACTGGGACCTGCTCGCCGAGCGCATCCCGACGCTGCCCGGGGTGGACGAGCGGGTGCTGCTGCGCGAGCTGGTGCTGGCCCTGGACGCCGACCGCCGCGAGGCCTTCGTGCTCACCCAGATGCTGGATCTGAGCTACGCCGACGCCGCCGCGGTCTGCGGCTGCCCGGTGGGCACCATCCGCTCCCGGGTCGCCAGGGCCAGGGCGGATCTGGTGGCCGCGCTGAACGGCGAGATTCCGCACGGCGGCGCGCTGAACGGCGGCGGATCGAACAGCGCCGAGCCGAACCGCGCGGCACCCGAACGGCGGTCCGCGCAAGGCCGGTGACCCCAACGGCGGGCTGCCCGACCGCCGGCCCGAGTGGGCTACCGGTCGGGGCCGCGCAGGGGGGATTCCAGCTGGGTCGGCGGGTCAGCGGCCATCCGTCGGCCGAGCGCCAGCACGATGCCCGCGGCCGCCGCCATGGCCGCCGCGATCACCCACATGCCGGGGCGGAAGCTGCCGGTCGCGGTGTTCAGCGCGCCGGTGACGAACGGTCCGACGAACCCGCTCAGGTTGCCGAAAGAGTTGATCATCGCGATTCCGGCCGCCGCTCCGTAGCCACCCAGGAACGCCGACGGCAGCTGCCAGAACACCGGGATCGCGGCCAGCACGCCGGCCGTGCACACCGACAGCGCCGCCACCGCGAGGGTCGGTGTGTTCAGGTAGAGCGCGATCGCCACGCCGCAGGCACCGAGCAGCGCCGGGATCGCGGTGTGCCAGATCCGCTCACCGGTCCGATCGGAGTGCCGGGCGTTGGCGATCATCACCAGCGCGCCGAAGGCGTACGGGATCGCGGTCACCAGGCCGATCTGCACCAGGGAGAACTTCACCCCGAACTGCGCCTGTAGGCCGGACACGATCTGTGGCAGGAAGAAGCCCAGCCCGTAGAGCCCGAACACGATGCCGAAGTAGACCGCAGCCAGCGCGACCACCCTCGGGTGTCGCAGGCTCGACCACACCCCCGGTTCCCCCGGCACCTGCCGGGCATCCTCCTCGGCGATCGTCGCGGTCAGCGCCTCGGCTTCCTCCGGCCGCAGCCATCGGGCGTTGACTGGGCGGCTGGGCATCAGGGCCAGGGCGGCGAAGCCCAGCAGGATCGCGGGCAGCCCCTCGACGAAGAACATGGTGCGCCAGCCCTGCTCGAAGCCGAACCAGCCGCTCCCGTGCGCGATCAGGGCGGTGGAGAGCGGCGCGCCGAACACCGAGGCAAGCGGCACACCGAGCATGAACAGCGACATCACCTTCGCCCGGCTCGCCCGGGGGAACCAATAGGTCAGGTAGAGCACGATGCCCGGGAAGAACCCGGCTTCAGCCACCCCGAGCAGCACCCGGAGCACATAGAAACTGATCGGGCCCTGGACGAACGCCATCGCGCAGGCCAGCACCCCCCAGGAGAGCATGATCCGGGCCATCCAGGCCTTGGCGCCGACCTTGTGCATGATCAGGTTGCTGGGCACCTCGAACAGGAAGTAGCCCACGAAGAACAGGCCGGCGCCCAGCCCGTAGGCCGCCGAGCTCAGCCCGATGTCCGCGTTCATCCGCAACGCCGCGAACCCGACGTTCACCCGGTCCAGATAGTTGATCACGTACAGCAGCACCAGCAACCAGACCAGCCGGCGGGTGGCCTTGCCGACCGCCACCTCGCTCAAAGCCGCGGACGCTGGCGAAATGCTCATCCCGGTTTCCCCCCGATGCGAAACGGTCGACGGCCCACTCCAGGAACGGCTACCCAGCCCAGGCCCGGCGCAGCACACTGACCATGTCGTCCAGGATGTTCGCGGCGCTCGGGGTGGCGGCCAACGTCCAGAAGAAGCCGTGCAGCATGCCGTCGAACCGCTTCGCGGTCACCGGCACGCCGGCCTCGCCGAGCCGGACGGCGTAGGCCTCCCCCTCGTCGCGCAGCGGGTCGTACTCGCTGGTGGCCACGTAGGCCGGCGGTAGGTCGACCAGGTTGTCCGCGCGCAACGGACTCGCGTAGGGGTCCTTGTCCAGGTCCTGGGCGCCCAGGTAGTGCGCCCAGAACCACAGCATGGAGGACTTGGTGAGCAGGTAGCCCTCGCGGTTCTCCCGGTAGGACTCGGTGTCGAAGTTGAAGTTGGTGACCGGGTAGATGAGCAGCTGGGCGCCCAGATTCGGGCCGGTCCGGTCCCGGGCGGCCAGCGCCACCGCGGCGGCCAGGTTGCCGCCCGCGCTGTCCCCGGCCACGGCCAGCTTCGCCGGGTCGCCGCCCAGCTCGGCGGCGTGCTCGGCAACCCAGGCGGTCGCCGCGTAGCAGTCGTCGAAGGCGGCCGGGTAGCGGTGTTCCGGAGCCAGCCGATAGTCCACCGAGACCACGATCGCCCCGGCCGCCGAGGCGAGCTGCCGGCACGGCCGGTCCACCACGTCCAGGTCGCCGATCACCCACCCGCCGCCGTGGAAGTAGAGCACCACCGGCAGCTGGCCGGCCCCGACCGGTGTGTACACCCGGACCGGGATCTCCCCCGCCGGGCCGGGCACCGTGCGGTTCTGTACCGAGGCCACCTCCACCGGCTCGCCCTGCAGCGCGACGAACCCGGCGATCGCCGCCCGGGCGTTGGGCACCGTCATCTCCTCGGTGGGCGGCAGACCGAGCTCCTCGAGAGCGGTGAGCAGCTGTTGGGCTTCCGGGTGGACAGGCATCGTTGACCTCCTGGACGTTGGTGGTCCGACGTTATCCGGGCGCCTGTCCGCTCGCTCGCCCAACACCCGTCCGCGGGACCAGCGGACCCGGGCGAACCGCGCTGGTGTCCCGGAGCGTCTGGTCCTCGGCCCGTGAACGGGCCCGAGACCTGCCTGGCGTTGCCGAACTCCACAGCAGGCAGGTTGCGGGTGCCTCCGGCCTGCCTGGCGTGCAGTTGGGCAACAGGCGGCCGCTCAACGGCGAGCTCAACTGAGCCGGCCACAGCCGCACACGCGGCCGCGTTGCGAGCCGTTTCTGCTCGCACAGCTCGCGTGGCTCGACACAGCCCGTTGGGCGGCTGTGTGAGCACGCTGGGGGCTGTGTGAGCACGCTGGGGCTTGTGTGAGCACGGCGGGCCATCGATGCCCGGCTGACCGAGCTCGGGGCTGTACGCCCGGGTCGCCTCGCGGGCCTTGCCACTGCACCCATGGAAATGAACTACCCACGGCCACGGCGGCTCAGCTCGGTTACCACGCCGCAAACTTGGCTCGGAGAGCACGAAAGTCTACCGATATGCGGAAGGCTAGTTGCGCAACGCCGGGACCGGCTCGCGCTACATCCAAATGGGCGATATAACATTTGAGACAGTCCGTACCCAAGACGGCACGCTGCGTAGAATGACCCGCCAGCAGCCTGAGGAGCTTCGTTGATCGCTCATTTCGACGCGCGTCCCGCTACCGAGCCGCCCGCGCCCCGAGAACGAGCCGCCACGGCGATCACCGATCACCCCTCCGTTGATCGGATCGGCACCGGGAAGCTGGCCGCGCGGGTGGCCCGCCAGATCGAGCAGGACGTGCTGCGCGCCGGGTGGCCGGTGGGCAGGGTGCTTGGTTCGGAGTCCGAGCTGCGGGAGCGCTATCAGGTCAGCCGCGCGGTGCTGCGGGAGGCCATCCGCCTGGTCGAGCATCACCAGGTCGCCTCGATGCGGCGGGGCCCGGCCGGCGGCCTGGTGGTCCGGGCACCCGACGCCGGCGCGGCGACCAGCGCCATGGTTGTCTACCTGGAGTTCGTCGGCACCTCCATCGATCACCTGATGACCGCCCGGCTGATGATCGAGCCACTCGCCGCCGCGCTGGCCGCCGAGCACATCAGCGAGGCCGGCATCGTCACCCTGCGCGCCGCGCTGGCCGACGAGATGGCGGCCGGCCCCAGCCGGGACAGCCACATCCGCCACCAACTGCACCTGACCCTGGCCGAGCTCTCCGGCAACCCGGCGCTGCACCTGTTCGTCGACGTGCTGCTGCGGCTGACCTGGCGCTATGCCCGCGACCAGCTCACCCACTTACCCGAGGACCCCCAGCACCCGGTGCTGACCTCGTCGGACATCTCGCACGAGGCCATGGTGGAGGCGGTGGTGGCCGGCGACGGGCCGCGCGCGCAGTATCTCGCCACCCAGCACCTGGAGATGATGGGCGAGTTCCTGCGCAGCTGGCGGCCTGAGACGCGCTACCGGCCGAGTTCGCTGTGGGCGATGCCCACCCCCGGGCACACCCAGGACCAGAAGCTGGCCGAGGTTGTGGCCCAGCGGCTGCTCGCCGAGATCACCGGTGGCGGCTGGGACGTGGGCTCGGTGATCGGTTCCGAGGCCGCGCTGCTGGACCGGTTCGAGGTGAGCCGGGCCGTGCTGCGCGAAGCGGTGCGGCTGCTGGAGTACCACTCGGTGGCCCGGATGCGCCGGGGGCCGGGCGGCGGGCTGGTGGTCGCCGAGCCGGATCCGAGCGCGAGCATCGAGGCGATGGCCCTGTATTTGGGCTTCCAGGGCATCGAGATCGACCACCTGCGCGAGGTCCGGGAGGCGGTCGAGCTGGCCTGCCTGGACGGCGTGGCGGACCGGATCGGCGAGCCAGACGTGGCTCGTCGGCTGCGCGCGGTGCTGCACGGCTCCGACGCGGACAACCCGTTCGGTGACAGCGCGCCCGAGCACCTGGGTGAGCTCTCCCACCTGTTGCACGTGGAGCTCGCCGAGCTGGCCGGGAACCCGGTGCTGGCGCTGTTCCTGCGGATCCTGATCACCCTGTGGGCGCGCCAGGGCGAGGTCGCGGTCGCCGACGGCGCCGAGCCGCTACCCGAGACGGGCGGCTGCATCACCCGCGCGCATCAGGGCATCGTGGATGCGCTGCTGGTCGGGGACGGCGGGCTGGCCCGGCACCGGATGCGCCGGCACCTCGGCGTGCTCACCGAATGGTGGCAGTGACCGCTCCGTGGCAGTGACCGCGCCTACTGGGCGGCTCGGTAGGCGTCCCTGAGCAGCCGTTTGTAGAGCTTCCCGTTCTCCTGGCGGGGCAGCGCGGCGGTGAAATCCACGCTGCGCGGGCACTTGTAGTGGGCCAGCCGGGCGCGGCAGTACTCGATCAGCTCGGCGGCCATCGCCTCGCCCGCCTGATCCGGGTCCGCCAGCTGCACGACCGCCTTGACCTGCTCACCCATCTCCGGGTCCGGGACCCCGATCACCGCCACATCGGCCACCGAGGGATGCATGACCAGCACGTTCTCCGTCTCCTGCGGGTAGATGTTCACCCCGCCCGAGATGATCATGTAGGAGAGCCGGTCGGTGAGGTAGAGGTACTTGTCGGGGTCCAGGTACCCCACGTCGCCGAGGGTGCTCCAGCCCAGCGGGTGGTAGCTGCCCCGCGTCTTGTCCGGGTCGTTGTGGTACTCGAACCGCCGACCGCCGGAGAAGTACACCGCGCCGGTCTGTCCGGGGCCGAGCTCTTCGCCGTCCTCCCCCACCACGTGCACCTGGCCCACCAGGGCTCGACCCACTGAGCCGAGGTGGGCCAACCAGTCCTCGGCGGAGATCAACGTCATCCCGTTGCCCTCGGTGCCCGCGTAGTACTCCCAGATGACCGGCCCCCACCAGTCGATCATGGCGCGTTTCAGCTCCACCGGGCACGGTGCGGCGCCGTGCAGCACGGAGCGCAGGCTGGACAGGTCGTATCCGGCCCGGACCGCCTCGGGCAGCCGGTGCAACCGGACGAACATGGTCGGCACGAACTGCGCGTCGGTCACCCGGTAGCGATCGATCAGGGCGAGGGTCCGCTCGGCGTCGAATCGGGACATCACCACCACCGTGCCGCCCAACCGGTGCACCGCCATGGTGAAACCCAGGGGCGCGGCGTGGTACAGCGGGGCCGGACTGAGATACACCGTCGAGCTGTCGTAACCCATCGCGGCGCAGGCCCGGCGGAGCCGGAACTCCTCGCCCGCCGGCGCCCCGGACAGCGGCCGTTTGACCCCCTTGGGCCGGCCGGTGGTGCCGGACGAGTAGAGCATCGTCTCGCCCTCCCGCTCGTCGGTCAGCGGGATGTCCGGGACCGCGGCGAGCGCCTCGGCGTAGTCGTCGTGCCTGGCCAGTGCACCGCCGACCACCAGCCGCCGCCGAACCTGAGGCGTCGCGGGCACGATCGCGGTGGCCAGCTCGCCCATCGCCACCGAGGTGACCAGCACCCGGGCCTCGCTGTCGTCGACCACGTAGCTGGCCTCGTCCGGAGACAGCCGAGTGTTGACCGCGGTCACGTAGAGCCCGGAGCGGAGCGCCGCCCAGCACACCTCGAACACCTCGGCGCGGTTCTCCATCAGGACCGCGACGTGGTCACCGGTGCGCAGCCCGGCCGCGCGCAGCAACAGTGCGCAGCGCCGGGAGCGCTCGTCCAGCTCGGCGTAGCTCAGCGTCTGGACCGGCCTGGACTCGCTGTCGATCACGATGACCGCCGGCTTGTCCGGAGTGAGCCGCGCCCAGGTCGACGGGAACTCCGGGCCGGCCACCGCCCCGTCCGCGCCCGAACCTGCCTGGGCTACCTCCGAGGCCTCCGATGCCATGCCCGGACGCTACCGCCGAGCGACCGACCCGGCCCAGTGATCACCTCCTCCCATCGGCCGGCCCTCAGCCGGCCAGGTGGCTCAACCCGCGTCCTCGATGGCCACCTCCACCGGCCCGTCCCGCGCGGCGAACTCGGCGGCCGAGGCCGCTTCGTCGGACAGCCGCCCGGCCTGCTCGGAGGTCAGCGAGCGAAAGGGCCGCACGGTGAGCCGAGCCGGCCCACGCCCTCGGCGGACCTCCCAGGTGCCCTGGACGAACCCGTCCACCAGCACGGTGCCCGGCACGATCCCGTTCTTGCTGAGCAGCCGGGCCCGGTGCTCCTCGGGTACCACCCTGGCCCGGTCGGCGTGCGCGAGCAGCACGTTGTCGTACGGCGCGAGCAGCCGTACCGGGGCGGCCGTGTCGGCAGATGGCAGCGGTGCCCCCGGCACGTCGAACAGCTCCCGCCCGTGCTCGTCGGCGAATACCCGCAGTTGGGGGCGCAACTGCTCGAGCAGCGGGCGGACCCCGGTGCGGCCGGACCAGGTGGCCAGGTCGGCGGCGGTGGCCGGGCCGAACGCGGCGAGATACCGGGGCACCAATCCGGCCGGGTCCGGATCCGGGCGCACCGGCTGGCCCAGCCAGGCCCGCACCGGGGTCACCCGAGCCACCCCGCCGACCCCCCAGATGCCCCGGGGCGGCACCTGCACGGTGGGCACCAGCGCGCGGACCGCGTAGCTGAGCGAGTCCGGGTCGTGCCCGGGCCAGCGGGCGGCGCACAGCACGCGCAGCTCGGCGGGCGTGCGCGGGGCCTCGGTGAGCAGCTCCGCCCCGACGGCCAGTACCTCGGCCACCGCCACGCCGGCCACCCGCTGCCCGTCGTAGTCGGTGCTGGTCCGCACCGCGCGTTCCATGGTGGGCTGCGCGAGCATCCGCAGGGCCAGACAGTCCGCCGAGGTGACCGCGTGCAGCGTGCCGCGCATCATGGTGGCCCGCACCACCGCCCGCCCCCGCAGCGGCTCGGCCAGCTCGTCGGGCCGGAACCCGGCCAGCCGCGACCACAGCCCGTAGTACGGCGCATCGGGCGCCTGCGCCTGCAGCCCGACGAGGTGGGTCAGCACGTCGAGCACCGGCCGGCGGACCCGTTCCAACAGCAGCTGGCGGGCCAGCAACGCCCGGTTCAGCGCCCTGGCACCGAGCACTTGTACCCCGGACGTGGTCATGGGCCAGAGTATGGCGGTGCACCCTGACGGAACGGACTCTGCCGGAACCGAGGCGTTCGGCGGCCGGTTGCTGGAGCTGCTCACCGGTCACGCGCTCACCATGCTGATCAGCATCGGGTACCGCACCGGTCTGTTCGAGGCGACCGCACTGGGCCCGGCCACCAGCGTCGAGCTGGCCGCGCGAGCCGGCCTGGACGAACGCTACGTGCGCGAATGGCTGGCCGCGATGGTGGCCGGCCGGATCATCACCTACCACCCCGACGCCGGCTGGTACGCCCTGCCCGCCGAACACGCCCCGCTGCTCACCGGCACCCGGGCCAGCAACATCGGGCCGGCCGCCGGCACCCTGCGCACCCTGGCGGCGGTGCTGCCCAGCGTGGAGCGCTGCTTCGCCGAGGGCGGCGGGGTGGAGTTCGCCGAGTTCGCCTCGGTGGCCGGTGCCGACCTGGGCGCGCAGTGGCGGCCCATCTACGACGAACACCTCGTCGACGGCTTCCTCGGCGCGGTGCCCGGCCTGCTTGACCGGCTGCGCACCGGCGCACGGGTGCTGGACCTGGGCTGCGGCACCGGGCACGCGGTGAACCTGATGGCCCGTGCGTTTCCGGCCTCCCAGTTCGTCGGGCTGGACAACTCCGCTGACGCGCTCCGACTGGCCGAGGAGGAACGCACCGGCAGCATGCCGGAACCGGAGAACGTCGAGTTCCAGCTGACCGACGCCGCCGAGCTGCCGGCCCACCCCCCGTACGACGTGATCACCGCGTTCGACGCGGTGCACGACCAGCGCTCACCGGGCCTGGTGCTGCGCCGGATCCACGACGCGCTGGTTCCGGGCGGGGTGTTCGTCATGGTGGACGGCAACTTCTCCAGCCGCCTGGAGCGCAACCTGGACAACCCGCACGCGGCGTTGAGCTACGCGGTCAGCCTGCTGTTCTGCCTGCCCACGTCACGCGCCGACGGGGCGGATGGGGCCGGCGGCCTTGGTGCGGTGTGGGGCCGGGAGCTGGCCACCGAGATGCTCACCGCCGCCGGGTTCCTGGACGTGCGGACGTACCCCTCACCGCGGCCGCAGAGCTGCATCTTCGTGTGCACCCACGCCGGGTAGCGTCGGGCCCCGTGCCCGAGCCGCAACCCCACCTGCCACTCGCCGGCCTGCTGGTGATCAGCCTGGAGCAGGCGATCTCCGCTCCGCTGTGCACCCGCCACCTGGCCGACTTCGGCGCCCGGGTGATCAAGATCGAGCCGCCGGGGCAGGGCGACTTCACCCGGCACTACGACGACGTGGTGCACGGTTTGGCCGCCCATTTCGTCTGGGTCAGCCGAGGCAAGGAGTCGCTCACCCTGGACCTGAAGTCCGAGGCCGGCAACGAACTGCTGCACCGCCTGCTGGTCGACGCGGACGTCCTGGTCAGCAACCTCGGGCCGGGCGCGGTGGACCGGCTGGGGTTGGGCGCCGACGAGCTCGCCGAGCGCTACCCGCGGCTGATCACCGCGACCATCTCCGGTTACGGCACCGGCGGCACCCTGGACCACAAGCGGGCCTATGACCTGCTCGCCCAGGCCGAGGCCGGCTCCTGCGCGATCACCGGGTGGCCCGGCCAGCCGGCCAAACCGGGCATCCCGATCGCCGACGTGGGCACCGCGATGTACGCGTACTCCTCGATCCTGGCCGCGCTCTACGACCGGGAGCGGACCGGCCGGGGCAGCGCCATCGCGGTCAGCCTGTTCGACACGGTGATCGAGTTCATGGGCTACGCGCTGAACCACGCCCGGCACAGCGGCCACGACCAACCGCCCAACGGGCTGAGCTCGCCCTCAGTCGCGCCGTACGGGGCCTATCCCACCTCCGACGGGCAGACCGTGGTGCTCGGCACCACCAACGACGGCGAGTGGCGCCGGCTGGCCGGGCGGATGCTGGGCCGCGACGACCTGGCCGCCGACCCCCGCTACGCGCACAACGCCGGCCGCCTCGCGCACCGCGCTGAGCTGGACGAACAGATCTCCGCGTGGTGTTCGGCCCGTCCGCTGGCGCAGGTGCAGGCGGCCGCCGACGCGGCCGGGATCGGCAATGCCCGGTACAACACGCCGTCCGAGGTCGTCACCCATCCGCACCTGGCCAGCCGGGGCCGCTGGCGGGACGTGGACTCGCCGGTCGGGCCGATCCCCGCGCTGCTGCCCCCGCCGGTGGTGGCCGGCTGGGAGCCACGCATGGGGGCGATTCCCGGGCTGGGTGCGCACACCGACCAGATCCTCGCTGACCTGGGCCTTTCCCTCGGCGAGGTGGACGAGTTGCGCCGCGGCGGGGTGGTCTGACGCCGGCGCGGGACGGTGATCGACGGCCCGCGACAGCGCCGATCGGCACCGGAGTACTGTCCCCGGACGAGGCGGTCGACCGCGCGAGACGCAGGCCACATCCGCCCCGGGTAGTAACGTTCGACGGCTGACAGCGTTGAACTAAGTAAGGCAGACCTACCTAAACCAGAGTCTCTGCAGGGGAGTTTCACGCCGTGCCACGCGTCTTCGACAACATCACGCCTCGCGATATCCAGCTTTGGGGAAACCACACCGTCAAGCTGCGGCACAAGCTCGCGGAGCGGGATGACCTGTTCTCCGACGAGTCGCTGGCCAAGCTCGTCGAGACGATCGACCCGAAGCACATCGACATCACCACGATGGGCGACGACGTGTCCACCTGGGGCCACGTCGACCGCGCCGGGCAGCCCGGATCCAAGGTGCTGGACGCGGTGCGCGGCGGGCGCGTCTGGATCAACCTGACGGCCATCGAGAAGGCCGACCCCCGGTTCGCCGACCTGCTGGACCAGATGTACGGCGAGCTCGAGGGCACCATGCCCGACTTCAAGACCTTCAAGCGCAAGCTGGGCCTGCTCATCTCCTCGCCCACCGCCCGGGTCTTCTACCACTTCGACGTGCCCGGCCAGGGCCTGTGGCAGATCCGCGGCCGCAAGCGCATCTGGATCTACCCGCCCACCGTGCCGTTCCTGCGCCCGCAGAACGTCGAGGACGTGGTGCGCAGCCTTGCCATGGAGGACCTGCCCTACGAGCCGTGGTTTGACGACTACGCCGAGGTCTACGACCTGGAGCCGGGCGAGATGCTGCACTGGGCGCTCAACGGCCCGCACCGGGTGAGCAACCTGGACGGCTTCAGCGTGTCGCTGACCACCGAGCACTGGACCAGCCAGATCCGCCGCTCCTACGCGATGCACTACGGCAACGGCATCTTGCGCAACAAGGCGCACTGGGCCCCGAAGTCCAGCTCGCTGGACGGCCCGGCGTTCTGGGCCAAGGTCGGCCTGACCGCCGCCTGGCGCAAGGCCGGCATGGAGAAGAAGGAAGGCTACAAGCGGGTCATGACCTACAAGGTCGACCCGGACGCCCCCCTCGGCGTTGTGCCGCTGGAGGAGAAGGACCGGACCACGGTCAGCCACCTGGGCTGACAGCTTTCGTCGGTGCCCGGCGGGCGGTGCCTAGGAGCGCCCTGAACAATGCATGCTCTGCTACGCGGCGCTCAGTCGGCGCCTCGCGGCGTTGTCGTCGCGGCCGATACAACAGCGGTATCGGCCACTCCTCCGCCTTGCGATGCATCCAACTGGATCACCGCTCGCGACGAGCGGCATCGTTCAGGACCCTCCTAGCGCACCCGCCCGCCGGGCACTGTTCTGTCCGCCTCGGATCACCCGTGGGCGGCACGTCCCCGCGCCCGGCTGGATCGTTGTCGGGCTGTGCCGGTACGCCGGCTAGCGTCCACCGAGGAGTCTTTCCTGATGATCGTCGACGTCTGGGCGCAGCCCACGTTCGTATCCGCGCCGGACCGGTTACCCATGCCCGAGGTCCGCAGGCTGGCCGAGAAGTCCGGCAGCGCGGACCGGATCGGGGCACGGATCGGCCCGGACGAGCTGGTCGCCGAGATGGACGCGGCCGGGGTGGACGTGCTGCTGCTGTCCGCCTGGCACCGCCCCGGTGGTTGGGTGGTCAGCAACGACGATGTCGCGGAGTTCACCGCCGCGTACCCGGATCGCTTCGCCGGGCTGGCCTCGGTGAACCTGGCCGACCCGGTGGCCGCGGTGCGTGAGCTGCACCGGGCGGTGGGTGAGCTCGGATTCATCGGGCTGCGGGTGGTGCCCTGGCTCTGGGAGCTACCACCGGACGACCGGCTCTACTACCCGCTCTACGTGGCCTGCGTGGAGCTCGGCATCCCGTTCTGCACCCAGGTCGGGCACACCGGGCCGCTCAAGCCCTCGGACACCGGGCGGCCGGTGCCCTACCTGGACCGGGTGGCGTTGGACTTCCCCGAGCTGGTCATCGTGGGCGGGCACATCGGCCATCCGTGGACCAACGAGATGATCGGCGTGGTCTGGAAGCACGACAACGTCTTCCTGGACACCTCGGCATACCTGCCCCGCTACTACCCCGCCGAACTGGTCCACTTCATGAACACCTACGGCCGGGGCAAGGTCATGTTCGGCACCAACTGGCCGCAGCTGCGCCACGACCGGGCGCTGGCTCAGCTGGATCAGCTGGGGCTCTCCGACGAGGCGCGGGCGGACTTCCTCGGCGGGGTGGCCGCCCGGGTGTTCCAGCTGCCCGCCGGGCGGGCCGGCTGAGGTTCTGGCTCAGAGGTACTGGCTCAGGTCGGGGTAGTTGCTGATTTCCCAGCCGCCGTCCACCAACAGGCTGGTGCCGGTGATGTACCGTGCGTCGTCGCTGGCCAGGTACACGCACGGACCGGCGATGTCATCCGGATCCGCCGCCCTGGCCAGCGGAATCCGCCGCAGGTAGTCCTCGCGCAGCCCCGGGATGGCCAGCAGCGGCGCGGTCAGCGGCGTCTCCACCAGCCCGGGCAGCACGGCGTTCACCCGGATCCGGTACGGGGCCAGCTCCAGCGCGGCGCCCTTGGTGAAGTTCTCCGCCCCGGCCTTGCCGGCCGCGTACGAGCTGGCGCCCCAGAGCGGGACGTGCGCGTTGAGCGAGGAGACGTTCACGATCGCGCCGCCCCGGCCGCCCTCCCGCATCGCCCGCGCGGCGTGCCGGGTGCCCAGGTAAGTGCCCTTCAGTACCAGGTCAACGGTGGCCGACCAGTCGTCCACGGTGCCGTCCAGGATGCTGCCGAACCTTGCCGCCCCGGCCACGTTGAACGCCAGGTCGAGCCGGCCGAACCTGCTCACCGCGGTGGCCACCGCATCCTGCACCTGGACGTCGACGGTGACGTCGGCGACGGCCACCGCGAGCGTCCCGGGGCCCTTCGCCTCGGCCCCGGCCAGTGCCTCGGCGTTGATGTCGGCGGCCAGTACCCGGGCGCCCTCATCGAGCAGTCGAGCCACGATCGCGGCGCCGATACCCGACGCCCCACCGGTGACCAGAGCGACCTGCCCCTCGAACCGGCCGCTCATCGGAGCCATCCAAAGGGACTGAGGTTCGGCGACGCTGCCATCCCCCTACCTTATTCGAGTTCGCCGGCCCGGCCAGTGGCCACGTAGCGGGCAATGCGGGCCAGTCGGGCGCCCTGCACCCGGCACGCCCCCAGCGCCTCCTCGTCCGGCGTCGCCGACTTGCGGGACACAAACGATCCGCCGTACGGGTTGCCCGACTCCATCACGTGCGGGTCGGAGTAACCGAGCGGCAGCACGATCGAGCCCCAGTGGTAGAAGACGTTGTTCATCGCCAGGATCGTCGACTCCAGGCCGCCGTGCTTGGTCGACGAGCTGGTGAACGCGGTGCCCACCTTGTCGATCAGCTTGCCCTTCGCCCAGAGCCCACCGGTGGTGTCCAGGAACTCCTTGAGCTGCCCCGCCGGACCGCCGAACCGGGTGGGGCTGCCCAGCGCGATGCCGTCCGCCCAGTCCAGGTCGTCCAGCGTGGCCAGCTGGTCGTAGGGCTTGCTGTCCACCCAGGCCTGCCAGCGCGGATTGCTGGCCACCGCCGCCGGCGGGGCCAGCTCCGGCACCGGGCGCACCCGGACCTCCGCGCCCTCCTTGCGCGCCCCGTCCCCGACCGCGTCGGCCAGCGCGGCCACGTTCCCGGTGGCGCTGTAGAACACCACGGCGACCTTGGGAGTCACCGTGCCCGTCGCATCCGTCACTCCAGCCCTCGCCCTCCGGCCGTGCCCTGCTCGGTCACCTCAACCTAGATCCTCGCGCCGCGCCTCGCTCGCCGCGCCCGGCGCCATCCCGGTGGATCGTCAGCTCGGCGCTACGAATTCCTTATCTCGCACTTATGAACGGCGAGGATGATGCATTAGCCGATTAGGCCATTTGCCACCTCAGCTATCACTGCGCGAGGCCACCGCTAGGCATTCGCTGTGAAGGCACGGAAAATCCCCCGGTCAATTTGGCGGAGGCGTAGGTTTCATTGTGAGGGCCGCGACCGGCGGTCCACGAATGGAGGGAAAAGCCATGGGATACAACGAGCGTCAGATTGCCTGGCACCCGGGCGGCCGCCGCAACGACAACGACGACCGCCGCCGGCGTAATGACTGTGATGAGAACAGGCGCGACCGCCGCAGGTAGTCGAAGGAGGTGGCGGCCCGGTGTGTGCGCCGGGCCGCCACCGGTGGCCCATCGGGCCGGACACGTAGGGGAACGATCATGATGCAGCCCGGGTACGCCGCCGACCAGGCGAGCACCATGCCCATCCCACGGGTTGATCTCCGGGCGTTGCCGATCCAACCTCAGAGGCCCGACCAGCCGCCGACACAGCAGGCCACGGCGCTGACCGCTGGGTCCAACGTGGCGCATGCTCCCGCCGTCACCATCCGGCGGATCGTCGCTCGATTCTGGCCACAGCTGCGCCCCTACCGGTGGTGGCTGCTGCTGGCCCTGCTGCTGATCACCGTCGGGTTGGCCCTGGACGCCGGTACGATCTGGCTGTTCGGGATCCTGGTCGACGACGTGCTCACCCCGCCGAACCCGTCGCTGTTCCCCGCGGTCGCGGCCGGGTACGCCGGCATAACCGTACTGCTCGGGCTCGTCACATTCGCCGATCAGTACCTCACCGCATGGATGGGCGAAGGTTTTCTGCACGCCTTACGAATGCGAGTGTTCGGGCATTTGCAGTCGCTGCCGCTGCGATTCTTCGAACGCCGGCCGATCGGTGACACTATTTCCCGGTTGACCACCGACATTGCCGCCATTGAGGATCTGGTGCTCACCGGCGCTACCGGCGCGGCGCAGAATCTCCTCAAGATAATCCTCTACGGCGGGCTGCTCTTCTACCTGAACTGGCAGTTGGCGCTGGCCGCGCTGGTCGCGCTGCCCATCTTCGCGCTCTGCTCGCGGTTCTTCGCACAGCGCAGCCGCCGGGCGGCCCGGGAGGTGCGTCGCCGGGGCGGCCAGATCGGTGCGGTCGCCGAGGAGAACCTGGGCGCCATGCCGCTCGTCCAGGCATACAACATGGCGCCCCGGGAGATCGCCCGGTTCGGTGCGCAGAGCAACGCGGCGCGGGCCGCCGAGCTGACCGCCACCCGCATCCGCGCGTTGTTCGCGCCGATCACCGGCCTGTTCGAGGTGGCCGGGGTGCTGCTCATCCTCGGGTTCGGCATGGTCGCTCTGGTCAACAAGCAGCTCACCCTGGGTGACCTGCTGACCTTCCTGATCTACGTCAGCCAGCTCTATGCACCGGCACGGAGCCTGGCCGGCCTGGCCACCACCGCGTATGCGGCCGGCGCCGGCGCGGAGCGGGTCATCGAGCTGCTCGACCAGAAGCCCACCTCCGCCCCCCGACTGGTGCGCCCCTCGGCGCCCAGCGGCCCCGGCGCGCCGTCCGCGCGACCAGGCCGGCGGGGTCTCGAGTTCAACCGGGTGCGGTTCCGCTACCCCGGTCAACAGGCCGACGCGCTGCATGAGGTCAGCTTCACCGTGCCCCGAGGCACCTGTGTGGCGGTGCTCGGCGCCAGCGGTTCGGGCAAGTCGACACTGCTGCGATTGCTGCAGCGCTTCGACGACCCGTCGGCTGGGACCATCCGGCTGGACGACCGGGACCTGCGGCTGATGGATGCCTCCGCGCTGCGCGACCGGCTCGCCCTGGTCCCCCAGGAGAGCATGCTGTTCGACACCTCGGTGGCGGAGAACATCCTGGTCGGCCGCCCGGATGCCGGCCCGGCCGAGGTGATGGCGGCGGCCAGGGCGGCCGGCGCGGACGAGTTCATCCGCCGGCTGCCCCAGGGCTACCAGAGCCCGGTGGGCCAGCGCGGCCGGCTGCTGTCCGGCGGGCAGCGCCAGCGCATCTCGCTGGCCAGGGCACTGATCCGGGACGCCGAGGTGCTGCTGCTGGACGAGCCGACCACCGGCCTGGACGGGCGGGCCCGCGACGAGTTGCTCGGCGTGCTGTCCCGGCTCACCGTGGATCGCACCACCGTGCTGATCACCCATGACCCGCTGGTGGCCGCGCTCGCCGACCAGGTCGTCTGGCTGGACCGGGGCCAGGTGGTGCCGGCCGCCCCGAGCCAGGTTGGCACCGCTCGTCAGTTGGCCGCGACGGAGCCGGACGCTGCCACTCAGCCGGTCAGGGTGGCGGCTCTCCGGGACCAGTAGGCGCGCGGCGTCACGACCCGCCGGGCCGGGCGTCCAGTCGGTGCTGATACACGCGCAGTTGCAGCGTCACCAACTCCAGCAGCGGGACCGGCACGCCCAAGTCGTTCGCCCTGGCCACCAGGTCCCCGAAGATCTGCTCCACCTCCACCCGCTGCCCGGTGGTCAGATCCCGGTAGAGCGAGGCGGTCGCCACCGAGCCCTGGGCGGTCACCCCGCCGCGCGCGATCGCCGCCGCGGTCTCCGACAACGGGTACCCGGCGGCGTCGGCGACGGCGGCGCCCTCGGCCACCACGGCCTCGGCGAACCGGACTCCGCCGGGTTCGGCTACGACCTCGCCGATCGTGCCCCGAGCCAGGGAGTTGACCCCCGCGATGCTCGCGATGAAGACCCACTTCGCCCACATCTCGCCGGTGATGTCCGCCGACAGCTCGGTGGCAAAGCCGACGCCGGACAGCGTGTGGTGCAGCTCGTCCAGCGGACGATCCGGCGCCCAGTCCCTGACTCCGTACGTCATGCTGCCCAGGTCGGCGAGCCGGGCAACGTCCCCGTTCGCGTCGATGGTGGCGGCCACCTTGGCCACCCCGCCAAGCACCGGCCGCTCGCCGAACCGCTCCACCAGCGCGTCGACGTGCCGCATGCCGTTGAGCACCGGCAGGACCATCGTCTCCGGGCCGACCGCCGGCGCGAGGTCGTCGATCGCCGAAGCAAGCCCCGCTTCCTTCACCGTGAGCACCACCAGGTCGAACGGGGCGGTGAGCTCCGCCGCGCCGACCAACTTCGGCTCGAGCACGGTCTGCTCGCCCAGGCCGACGATGCGCAGCCCCCGTTCACGCAGCACCGCGGCCCGCCCCGGCCGTACCAGGAAGGTCACGTCCCGCCCGGCCTGGGCCAGCCGGCCGCCGAAGAAGCCGCCGGTGGCGCCCGCGCCCACCACCAGGATCCTCACGATGACCCGCCCAGCATGGGGTGCCGTACCTCGCCGTGCCGCATTGAGCTCTCCCCTCCGGCCGCGTGGAACGCAACGCCGGCTACAAGTGATAGGTGAACCAAGTCCATCCCTTACCTCGGCCGCCCGCAACCTGGTTGGGCGTGATGTCCGGAGCAGCGGTGGAACTCCGGCGCAACCTTTGGGTTGGCTGGGCGTCCTATGAGAAGAGTGCCTGATCGGCTGACTTCTCAGCAGCTCTCAGATTTTGTATACCGTCGGTAGCAAAATCGGGAACAGAGAGTATCTCTGTTGAGAACGTGCCGTTCTCTATGTAACCCTGTAGGGGTCGGCCCCGCAAAACGAGCAATGGCCACCGACCGGACGAGCGCAGCGAAGAGGGTGATCTAGGTGAACAGGTTGACGTACCGCGGCGTTGCCAGTCCTGTCACGAGCGCCTCACCAGCCACCTTCCGGGCGGCAACCGAACCTGGAGAGATACCTCTTGGCCTCACGGTCGTTGAGAAGGGCAGCTCGGGTTTCACTCGCCCGGTACCGACCTCGGTTCCGGGCGCTGCTGTGGAGCCCGATCTCGGCGGGACGCCTCGGCGCGACCGTGCGGTATCTATCGCTGGGCAGGAGGCTTTGATGGTCACCCTTGGAGGTGACGCCAGGGACGCTGGGTTCAGCGGCACTCTTCTGGCGATGTCGTGGGAATCGGTCGCGCGCCGGGGAATCGACCTCGTGGTCGCGGCGATCGGTTTGCTGGCGCTCCTGGTTCCGATGATCGTGATCGGACTGCTGATCCGCGCGACCAGCACGGGCCCGGCGCTATTTCAGCAGCAACGGGTCGGCTTCGGCGGCCGCACGTTCACCATGTTCAAGTTCCGCACGATGCGCACCGGCACGGGCGACGAGATGCTCCGCGAACTCATCGCCGCCGAGCTGCGCGGCGAGGACACCTCGTCCAACGGGAGCTTCAAGCTCGACGACGACCCCCGAGTCACCAAGGTCGGCAACTTCCTGCGCAAGACCAGCCTGGACGAGCTGCCTCAGCTGATCAACGTCATGGTGGGCAATATGTCGCTGGTCGGGCCCCGCCCCTGCCTGGTGTGGGAAGCCCGGATGTTCCCGGCCGAGTTCCGGCCCCGCTTCTCCGTACGCCCTGGGCTGACCGGTCTGTGGCAGGTCAGCGGCCGTAGCACCATGGGCACCCTGGAGATGCTGCACCTGGATCTGACCTACGTGCGGACCCGGCATCTGATCGGCGACCTGTCGATCCTGGCCCGCACCATTCCGTCCATGCTGCGCGACCACAGCGCCCGCTGACCACGGGAACCCTTTCCCCCGATTCCGCCCCAGGCAGTGGCGACCGACGCTAAGCGGTCGCCACTGGTGTCGCGATCGGCACCGCCTCGGCCGCGCCGATCGCCGCGACCAGATGGGCCATCTCCGGGTTCAACGAGGCCTCCGCCAGCACTTCGCCCAGCGTCGCGTTGTGCGCCGGCCGCGCCCGGTCGAGCAGCGCAAACCCGGCCGGCGTGACCTCGCTGTAGATCCCCCGCCGGTCGGTGGGGCACAGATGCCTGGCCAGCAGGCCACGGTCCTCCAGCCGGTTGACCAGCCGCGTGGTCGCGCTCTGGCTCAACGCCATCCCGGTGGCCAGCTGGCCCATCCGCAGGTGGTAGCCCTCCTGGCGGGACAGCAGCTCGAGCACCCCGTACTCGCTCACGCTGAGCTCGTACTCGGCCTCCAGCACCCGCTCCAATCGAGCCTCGATGCGTGCGTGCAGCACCGCCAGCAGGCGCCAACCGTGCACCTGCGCCTCAACCTCATCGTCAGGCAGCGACACCGCAACCTCCTTCGCTGTGCCTCGCTGTCACGGTAGCGCGCGGCGGGCGTTGCCAGTGTTGGCAACTGCCCGCCCGCGCATGGGATTCACTGGATTTCAGTGGACCGGTACGCCGCCGCCGTGCGGTGCCCCAGCGCCGACCAACCGGCGTGGCCGGACCGATCCGGCCAGGAGCAACAGCAGGCCGGCGGCGGTGACCGCCGCGCCCACCCACAGCGGCGAGGTGAAGCCCAGGCCGGCACCGATGGCCAGCCCGCCCAACCAGGCACCCAGCGCGTTGCCCACATTGAACGCCGCGATGTTGGTGCCGGAGGCCATCGTCGGCGCATCCTTGGCGTAACCCATGATGCGCAGCTGCAGGCCGGGCACCGTGGCGAACCCCACCACGCCCATCAGCAGCAGCGAGACCACCGTCATCACCTTGCTGTGCGCGGTCAGCGCGAACACCACCAGCACCACGGTGAGCAGGGCGAGCGTCACGAGCAGCGCCGGGTTGAGCGCGCGGTCAGCGGCCCGGCCACCGGCGAAGTTGCCGACGAACAGGCCGACGCCGAACACCACAAGCAGCCACGGCACCATCGTGGACGCGAACCCGCTGACCTCGGTGAGGGTGAACGCGATGTAGGTGAACGCGCCGAACATCCCGCCGAAGCCGAGCACCGTGACGCCGGCGGACAGCCACACCTGCGGCCGACGGAACACCCGCAGCTCGCCGCGCACCCCGGTCTCGCTGGACGCGGGCGTTGCCGGCACCAGCAGCTGGATGCCGGCCAGCGCGACCACGCCGATGACGGTGATCGCCCAGAAGGTCGAACGCCAGCCCAGTTGCTGGCCGAGCAGGGTGCCCAGCGGCACGCCGAGCACGTTCGCCGCCGTCAGCCCGGTGAACATGAGTGCGAGGGCGCCGGCCCGCTTGTTCGGCGCGACCATGTCCGCCGCGACCACGGCGCCGACGCCGAAGAACGCACCGTGACACAGCGCCGCGACGATCCGGCCGACCATCAGCAACGAGTAGGTCGGCGCGATCGCGGAGATCAGGTTGCCCGCGATGAACAGCACCATCAGCGCCAGGAGCACCTTCTTGCGATCGAACCGGGTGACGGCGAGGGTCAACCCGATGCCGCCGACCGCGACGCTCAGCGCGTACCCGGAGATCAGGTATCCGGCCACCGGCTCGGAGACGTGGAAGTCGGCCGCGATCTCGGGCAGCAGGCCCATGATCCCGAATTCGGTGAGCCCGATGCCGAAGCCCCCCAGCGCCAGGGCGAGAAGCCCGATAGGCATGTGAAACCCTCCAACTAAGCGTGCGCGGTTATCAAGCTTCTGCAAGTATCGGCGCGCGCGGACTATCGGCGCAAGCGACCATAGTCCAGATCACAGGGGGCGGACGCCGCGCGCAGCGCGCGTTCGAAACCGGCGCGTTCGAAACCGGCACAGCCCATGCACAGCCCGCACAGGGACCGAGCTAGCTCGCACAGACCAGGCCCAGGTCGCACAGCCCCTGCACGGTCTGTGCCAGGTGCACCCGGTCTGCGCCAGGGACATGATCTTGGCGCAGCCCGTGGGCGCCAGCACAGCTCGTGGGCGAGCCAAACAGCCGTAGAGGCCGCTCACACAGCGCGCGTCGAGCCGACACAGCCGCCCAGGCCGCTGTGTCGAGCCAGGCGAGCTGTGTGAGCAACACGCCCGGCCGCCCCGAGGCGGCGGTCAGCGCAGCGGGGCGGCGGTCAACGCTGCGGCGGTCAGCGCAGCGGGGCGGCGGTCAGCGCGGCGGCGGTCAGCGCGGCAGGGGGGCTCGCGGGTCAACCGGGTAGGCCGCACAGAGCCAGTGCACGTCGCGCAGACCGTGCACGGTGTGCGCCAGGCGTAGCCGCTCTGCGCGAACCATCAGGAGCCGGGGTCGCCATCGCACGCCACACCACAGAGGCCAGGTCCACGTCACAGAGCCCGCACCCTCTGTGACGTGGACGGCCGGTATGTGACGTGGTGGCCGGGGGCTGTGCGAGGGGCTACCGCGTGCACCCGTGCGGGCGGCCGGCGTGTGGATAGACGCCGCGGCGGCTCACCAGGTCAGGTCGGCCAGGAACGGTCGGAGCGCCGCGATCACCGCGCCCGGGGCTTCCTCGGGCAGGTAATGATCGCTGGGTAGGGCCGCGCCTCGGACATCTTTGGCGTAGTCCCGCCAGACCGACAGCACGTCGTAGCTCCGGCCGACGAAGCTCGACTCGCCCCACAGGGCCAGCAGCGGGCAGTCGACCCGCCGACCGGCGTCGAAATCCTCGTCGTCGTGGGTGAGGTCGATGGACGCGGCGGCCCGGTAGTCCGCGCAGGACGCGCTGATCGCCGCCGGATCACTGAAGCAGCGCACGTACTCGCGCACCGCGTCCTCGTCGAATGCCGCGCCGCCGGAGTGTCGGGCGCCCATCCGGGCTCGGATCCAGAACTCCGGGTCGCCGCCGATCAGGCGCTCCGGGATACCGTTCCCGGCGGCCAGGAAGAACCAGTGGTAGTAGCCCAGTGCGAACGCCGCGTCCGCATGCCGGAAGGTGTGCCGGGTGGGCACGATGTCCAGCACGGCAAGCCCGGTGACCGAGGCGGGCTCATCCAGCGCGAGCCGGTGCCCCACTCGGGCGCCGCGGTCATGGCCCACCACGGCGAACCGGTCGAAGCCGAGGCCGCGCATCACCAGCAGCTGGTCGTGGGCCATCGCGCGCTTGGCGTACTCCGCGTCGCTGGTCGGAGCGGGCTTGCCGCTGTCCCCGTAGCCGCGCAGGTCGGCGAGCACCACGGTGTGCTCCTCGGCGATGGCCGGGGCGACCAGGTGCCAGATGAGGTGGGTCTGCGGGTAGCCGTGCAGCAGCAGCACGGGCGGACCGTCACCGGCCGTGGCTGTGTTGATGGCTACCCCGCCGGCGTCGACGGTCCGGTAGGTGAACGCCGGCGCAAGTGGCACGCTCATGTCAGCCGCCGAGGAACTGCAGCACCGCGGTGGTGAACTCGGCGGTGGTCGCGCTGCCACCCAGGTCCGGGGTGCGCAGGTCGGTCTTGGCCAGCACACCGGCGATCGCGGCGGTGACCTCGGCGGCCGCGGCCGGATGGCCCAGGTGCTCGAGCATCATCGCCGCCGTCCAGATCGCCCCGATCGGATTGGCCACCCCGCGCCCGGCGATGTCCGGCGCCGAGCCGTGCACCGGCTCGAACATGGAGGGGAACTCCCGCTCCGGGTTGATGTTCGCGGCCGGTGCCATCCC
>DATHIT010000403.1:0-3305 GCA_035489915.1 Pseudonocardia sp.
CGGGGTGGGAGGGGTGGGCGGGAGCGGGAGGGGCGGGTGGCGGCGTCGGGGGGGACGGCGGCGGGGCGTTCGGATAGGGCGGTGAGGGCCAGGTCGACGGCGGTGGCCAGCTGCGGGTCGCGGCCGGCGGCGTAGTCGGCGGGGCTCATCACCACCTCGACGTCCGGGCTGACCCCGCTGTTCTCCAGCTCCCAGCCCAGGTTGTCCAGCCAGAACGAGTACCGGGGCTGGGTCACCGCGGTGCCGTCCACCAGCCGGTAGCGGCTGTCGATGCCGATCACGCCGCCCCAGGTACGCACGCCGACCACCGGCCCGATGCCCACCCGCTGGAAGGCGGCGGTGACGATGTCGCCGTCCGAGCCGGAGAACTCGTTGGCCACCGCCACCACCGGCCCGCGCGGCGACTCCAACGGGTAGGTGGTCGGCTGGCCGTGCCGGATCACGTCCCAACCGATCACCCGGCGGGACAGCTTCTCGATCACCAGTTGGGACAGGTGGCCGCCGCCGTTGTCCCGGACGTCCACGATGAGGCCCTCGCGCGCGGTCTCCCGTCCCAGGTCACGGTGCAGCTGCGCCCAACCGGTGGCCACCATGTCGGGCAGGTGCAGGTAGCCCAGCCGCCCCTCCGAGCGGTCCGCCACGAACGCCCGGCGGCCGGCCACCCAGTCCTGGTAGCGCAGCTGCTCGTCGTCGGCCAGCGGCAGCACCACCACCCGCCGCGCCACCCCGTTGTCCGAGGCGCCGGCGGCCAGCACGGTCAGCTCGGTCGGTTGGTTGGCCGTGCCGACCAGCAGCGGGGCCGGCCCGGTGACCGGGTCGACCGGGCGACCTCCGACCGCGAGCAGCACGTCGCCGGCTCGCACGTCCACCCCTGGCGCGGTGAGCGGGCTGCGCGCCCTCGGGTCGGAGGACTCCGCCGGCAGCACCCGGGCGATCCGCCACCGGCCCGCCTCGTCGCGCTCCAGGTCGGCGCCGAGCAGCCCCGGGCGGTCACCGGAGCCGTAGCCACCCGAGGGAGTCACGTACGCGTGCGAGGTGCCCAGCTCGCCCTGCACCTCCCAGAGCAGGTCGACCAGGTCGTCATGGCTGCCCACCGCGTCCACCAGCGGCCGGTACCGGGCCAGCTCGCCGGCCCAGTCCACCCCGGACATGTCGCCGATCCAGAAGTGGTCGCGCATCAGCCGGCCGGCCTCGTCGTACATCTGCCGCCACTCGGCGGTCGGATCGACGGTGACCGCGATACGGCTCACGTCGATGTCGAACTCCTCGGCGTTGTCGTCCCCCGGTTTGTCCGAACCGGACCGGTCGGTTCGCAGCACCCGCAGCGACCGGCGGTCCCGCACCACGATCCGGGTGCCGTCGCCGCTGACCTCGAAGCTGTCCGCCGGGTCGGCTATCCGGTCGTGCCGGCGGCGGTTCAGGTCGTAGCGTTCCAGGGTCGGACGCGGCCCCTCGGCACCCTCGGCGAGGCCGTCCCCGAGCACCCCGGTGGGTGTGCTGCGCAGCCAGAGCAGGCAGTCCTTGCCGGCCCGCAGCCGGTAGTACCGGGCCTCCCCGACCGGGACCGCGACCACCCGGTCGACCAGCCCCTCCAGGTCCACCACCAGCTTCGGCACCGAGTCCTTCGTGCCCTTGCCGCTCGCCTCCTTGCCGCTGGCGTCCTTGCTCGCGTCCTTGCTCGCGTCCTGGTCGGCGGCGGGTTCGCCGTCCGCCGTGGGTTCGGCGGCGGTCTCCGCGCCGTCAGCCCCGGCCGGCCCGCTGGCACCGTCCGGGCCGTCGACACCGCCGGATCCGGTTGGGCTGGCCGCGCTGTCCGAGCTGTCCGAGCCGTCCGCGCTGTCCGACCCGCCGACCGGCCGGCCATCCGGCGAGGGCCCGAACGGGGACGGCGTGCGGGCGGCCAGCGGCACCAGGAACGGCCGGCAGCCGTTGGGGAAGGACAGGTCGAACGAGTGCGCGTCGTAGACCGGGTCGAAGCTCCGGTAGGACAGGAACGCCAGGTGCTTGCCGTCCGAGGTGAACACCGGGGAGGTGTCCACGAACCGGGTCGCGGTCACCGCGATCGGCACCGGGGCCCCGTCGGTCAGCCGGGCGATCAGGATCCGGCGCACTCCGGCCTCGACCGGGTCGGACCAGGCCAGCCACTCGCTGTCCGGGGCGAACGCCAGCCCGGTCACCTCGCCGTCCGCTCCCCTGGCCAACTCGGTGAGCTCGCCGGAGACGGTGTCCAGCACCAGCAGCCGGCCGTCGTGGCAGGCCACCGCGGCCCGGGATCCGTCCGGGGCACAGGTCAGCTCCAGCACCCGGCCGATCTCCCCGGCGCCATATCGCTTGGGGGCGGCGGGAATCCCGTTCGCCGGCTCGGTCAGCGCGGTGATCTCGATGGCATCCTCGCCGCTCGCGTCGCTGATCCAGACCACCCGGTCGGCGCCCAAGGGTCGGGCCAGCCGGGCCCGCACACCGTGTTCGGCGAGCAGCGTGCGCGCCGGGCCGTCCCGATGCACCAGTCGATGCACCGTCCCGCGCACCCCCACCACGCTGAGCCGCCCGGTCCGATCCGGCACCGCCGAGGACAGGTGCCGCTCCGGGCTGACGTGGTGGCGGGCCCGGGCGGTCCGCGGACCGCCCAGCCGGATGTCCAACCGGCGGGCCGGCTCGTCCAGCGACTCGAGCAGCCACAGCTCGCCGGCGCACTCGTAGACGATCCGGCCGCCGTCGGTGGTGGCGTGCCGGGCGTAGAACGCCGGAACGTTGTCTGGTGAATCGGCCGAGCCGTGGTCGGTGTGCCGCCGCGGGTCGGTACCGATCGCGCCGTTCCCACTGTCGACCGCGACCGAGTAGATGTTCCCCCAGCCCTCGTGGTCGGACAGGAACGCCACCCGGGATCCGATCACCATGGGCGCCTCGATGTTGCCGTCCAGCTCGGGCAGCAGTCGGACGAACTCCCCGTCCTGCGCCGTGTCCACGCCCGCGCTCCCCCGGGGCCGCCACCAGAGCTTGCCGGCCGTGCCGCCCCGGTACCGCTTCCACCAAGCGGGCTCGCGGGACATCACCGCGCTGACCAGCACGGTGCCCAGCTCGCCGTCGGCCAGCCCGGACACCGGCCCGTAGGGCAGCAGCCGGGACGGGCCGCCGTCGGTGGGCACCGCGTGCGCCCAGGTCCTCCGCCCGGAGGGCTGCCCGGCCGCGCTGCACACGAGGACCTCGTCCAGCTCGGTCCAGCCCAGGGTCAGCGTCTTGCGGTCGCCCCAGTAGGTCAGCCGAGTGGCCAGTCCGCCCTCGATGTCGCTGACCAGCACTTCGGG
>DATHIT010000404.1:0-5911 GCA_035489915.1 Pseudonocardia sp.
CGGGCGTCCTTGCGCCGCCTGGCGATGCCGGACAGGGCCTCTAGCACGACCCGGTTGGCCAGGGACGAGGTGATGTCCGCGTGGTCGTACGGCGGCGACACCTCCACCACGTCGACCCCGACCACCGGCAGCTCGTAGGCGATCCGGCGCACCGAGTCGAGTAGCTCCCGGGCGGTCAGGCCACCGGGTTCAGGGGTGCCGGTGCCGGGTGCGTGGCCGGGGTCGCACACGTCGATGTCCACGGACAGGAAGACGCCGTCGCAGTCGTCGGTGGCGATGCCGAACGCCTCGGTCAGGCACTCGCTCAGCCCGCGCGCGACGACCTCGGTCATCTCGTACGAGCGCATCCGCTGGTCGGCCATCCAGGCCAGCGTCTCCGGCTCCGGCCAGTAGCCGCGCAGCCCGATCTGCAGGAACCGGTCTCCTCGCAGGGCGCCGGACTCGATCAGCCGGCGCATCGGTTGCCCATGGCCGATCAGCGAGCCGAAGGTGATGTCCCCGGTGTCCGCGTGCGCATCGAAGTGGATCATCGAGACCCGGCCCTGGCCGAGGTGCTGGGCCACCCCGGCGGCGTCCGGCCAGGCGATGGTGTGGTCGCCGCCGAGCACCAACGGGATGGCCCCGGTGCGGGTCACCGCGTACACCGCCGCCTGCAGGTCGCGCACCGAGCGCTCGGCGTCGCCGGAGTACATCTCCACGTCCCCGGCGTCGTACACCCGAAGATCCGCACCCAGGCCGTCCACCCGCAGCGCAAGGGACGGCCGCGACCCGTCGTGCGGCATGTAGCAGCTCTGCCGGATGAACTGCGGGCCGAACCGGGTGCCGGCGCGGTGTGAGGTGCCGCCGTCGAACGGGGCGCCCAGGATGACCACGTCGGCGTCGGCGTAGGTGCCCGGGTCCGCCCAGTCGCAGCGGTCCACCCCGAGGAAGGTGATGTCCGGGCCGAACTGTGCACCGTAGCGGGCCAACTCATTCCCCCAGGTAGGACATCACGTGCTTGACCCGGGTGTAGTCCTCCAGGGAGTACAGCGAGAGGTCCTTGCCGTAGCCGGACTGCTTGACCCCGCCGTGCGGCATCTCGGCCACCAGCGGAATGTGGCAGTTGATCCACACGCAGCCGGTGTCGATCGCGGCGGACACCCGCAGCGCGGTGCCATGGTCGCGGGTCCACACGCTGCTGGCCAGGCCGTAGTCGGTGTCGTTGGCCATCTCGATGGCCTCGGCCTCGTCGGTGAAGCTCTGCACGGTGATCACCGGGCCGAAGATCTCGGTCCGGATCAGCTCGTCGTCCTGACGCAGGCCGCTGACCAGGGTGGGGGTGTAGAAGTAGCCCTCGCCGCCGGCCTTCTCACCGCCGGTGACCACCTGTGCGTGCGACGGCGCCCGCTCCACCAGCCCGGACACGTGCCGCAACTGGTTGGGGTTGTTCACCGGCGGGATGAAGAAGTCCTCGCTGCCCGCCGTCTCATCACGGGAGAGCCGCACGGTGGCGGCCTGCTCGGCCAGCGCGGCGACCAGGTCGTCCCGGATGCCGGCGGCCGCGATCACCCGGGTGGCCGCGGTGCAGTCCTGCCCGGCGTTGAAGTAGCCGGCCACCGCGATGCCCTCGGCGGCCGCGGCGATGTCGGCGTCCGCGAACACGATCACCGGGGCCTTGCCGCCCAGCTCCAGGTGCGCCCGCTTGACCCGGTCCGCGGCGGCGTGCGCGACGGCCTTGCCCGCGGCGGTGCTGCCGGTGATGGACACCATCGCCGGGGTCGGGTGCTGGGTCAGCGCCGCCCCGGTGGACCGGTCGCCGCAGACCACGTTGAACACCCCGGCGGGCAGGATGTCGGCGAACAGCTCGGCCATCAGCACCGTGCTGGCCGGCGTGGTGTCCGACGGCTTGAGCACCATGGTGTTGCCGGCGGCCAGGGCCGGGGCGAACTTCCACACCGCCATCATCATCGGGTAGTTCCACGGCGCCACCGAGCCGACCACGCCCACCGGTTCGCGGCGGATCGTGGAGCTGTATCCGCGCATGTACTCCGCGCTGGCCTTGCCCTCCAGCAGCCGGGCCGCCCCGGCGAAGAACCGGATCTGGTCGACCATCGGCGGGATCTCCTCGGCGAGGGTCAGCGCGACCGGCTTGCCGGTGTTCTCCGCCTCCGCCGCGACCAGCCGCTCGCCGTTCGACTCGATCGCGTCGGCCATCCGCAGCAGGTAGCCCATCCGCTCACCCGGGGTGGTCTTGCGCCAGTCGGTGAAGGCCCGCGAGGCGGCGCCGAACGCGGCGTCGATGTCCGGTTCGGTGGACAGCGGGGCGGAGGCGTACACCGCGCCGGTGGACGGGTTGACCACGTCGGTGTAGCGGCCTTCCGAGGGCGGGACGAACTCGCCGCCGATGAAGTTGGACAGCTGGGTCTTCTCGGTCATGGGGGCAGTCTGCTCCACGGAATCGCTCGCGTGCACCCTCGTTCGCTCCTGGATCGGTCCTCGTCGACGGCGGCCGCACAGGAAAGCGCGGCCGCCCGAAAAGGCTAAAGGTAGCCGTCGCGCAGCGCGGCCTGGTCGGGCAGCTCCAGCGGGGGCAGCGCGGCGCCGGTGGCCCTGACCAGGATGTGGTCGGCCAGCGCGGGGTTGCGGGCCAGCACCGGCCCGTGCAGGTAGGTGCCGATGATCCGCCCGTGCAGCGCGCCCTCGCCGGCCGCCCGGCCGAACTGGCGCTCGCCGTTCCCGATGCCGGAGACGACCTGCCCGAGCGGGCGCACACCGGGCCCCAGGGTGGTCGCGCCTCGGTGGTTCTCGAACCCGCACAGCTGCCCGACGCCGGGTAGGTGGCAGTCGGTGACGATGTTTCCGGTGGCGCGACGGCGCCGGGGTCGGGTGGTGATGTCCAGCAGGCCGGCGCCGGGGTGCTCCCGGCCGTCGCTGTCGGCCATGGTCCGGCCGAGGATCTGCAGCCCGGCGCACACGGCCAGGGTGACCCCGCTGCTCTCCAGCGCGTGACACAACGCCCGGTGGCTGCGCAGCCAGCTGGCCGCGAACAGTTGCGCGGTGTCCTCGCCGCCGCCGAGCAGGTAGATGTCACACCCGGTCGGCGGGGGCTGCCCGGCGGTGCAGCGCAGCACCTCGGCGGGTATGCCGCGCCAGCGCAGCCGTTGCGCCAACACGGTGGCGTTCCCGGAGTCGGAGTAGGTGCCCAGCACGTCCGGGAGCAACAGCCCGATGGTGATCGTCGAGTCGGTGGTCATCAGGCCGTCAGTGACCCCGGATCGGTAATGGCATCGCTCGTGGCCCGCTCAGCGACCGATGCCCAGCCGCTGCTGCAGCGCGAAGAACGCGGTGTAGTTGGCGACCACGTCGACCTCTCCCGGGGGTAACTGGTCCAGCGCGGCCAGCGGATCGGGGTGTGTGTGGTGGTTCAGCCCGGCGTAGCTCAGCCGCACCCCCACGTCGGCCGCCTGCTCCCCGCTGGCCGCCACCGGGCGCGAGCCCAGCGCGGCGAAGTCGACGTCCCAGAGCCAGGAGGTGTCCCGCCCGTCGGCTTCCCTGGCGTTCACCGCGACGACCAGCGGCCGGGCGGTGTCCAGCATGGCCAGTGTGGCCGCCCAGCCGGCCGGGTTCTTGGCCAGCAGCAGCCGCACCGTGTGCCGCCCTCGGGAGATCGCCGCGTAGCGCCCGGCGACCTGGTTCAACGCGCCGACCGCCTCGCTGGCCTGAGCGGCCGGCACCAGCTCGTGGTGTGCCGCGGCCACCGCCATCAGCGCGTTGGCCCGGTTGACCCCACCGGGCAGCCCGAGCGACAGCGGGGTCATCGACTCCGCGCTGCACACCACGTCCCCGTCCAGCCACCAGCTCGGCTCCGGGCGGGCCAACCCGCACCCGCACTGCCAGCGAGCGGCCACCTCGACCAGCAGCCGGCCGCAGCGCGGGCAGGTCAACGAGTCCGCGCGCCATTCCGAGCCCGCCCCGACCCACACCACCGGGCCCTCGGCGTGCCCCGCCGCCCACACCGTCATCGGGTCATCGGCGTTGGCGAACACCGTGGTCCGGGGCAGCTGGGCCAGCGCCGCCCCGATCGCCGCCGCCGTCTTGCGCACCTCGGCGGCCCGATCCAACTGGTCCCTGGTCAGGTTCAGCAGCACGATCGCCGCCGGGGTACACCGCCGCGCCACGGATGCCAGGTGCAGCTCGTCGACCTCCAGCACCGCCCAGTGCGCGTCCGGCCGCTCGGCCAGGGCGGCCACCGCTCCGTCGGCCATGTTCGAGCCCGACGCGTTGTGCGCCACCGCGCTCCGGCTGCCCAGCGCGGCGGCCAACATGTGGCTGGTGGTGGTCTTGCCGTTGGTCCCCGAGACCAGTACCACCCGACGGCCAACTGACAACCGCCGCAGGGCAGACGGGTCCAACGCCAGCGTGACCCGGCCGCCGATGATCGATCCGCTGCCTCGGCCGGCCCGGCGGGACAGGCCGGCCACCGCCTGTCCGGCGCGCACCGCCGAAGCGGTCCACCAGCTCAGGCCGGGGCGCCCGCCCGCTGCCGGTGCGTCCAGCTCGGGAAGCGGCGACTCGACAACTCTCGAAGTGCTCGTGGTACACCCCACTCGTCAGCAATCCGGCCACGACCGCGCCGGAGGTCCCCGCCCCAGGCACACAGATAACCCATAAGGAGCCATAGCAACTACACAGGAATCAACGATGCCACGGCAGATGGGCCACGCCCCGGGCGGCTGTTATTTCAGCGCCTCGGGTTGTCACGACATCGTGGCTGGTCAGGCGCGGATTGGCCGAGTTGGCTGCTGAGAAGGCTCACAGCGGGTGGTCGGCAGAGCTGTTCGGGCACCGTTCGGTTACCCCCGCGGAGCGGCGGAACCGGCGATCCGACCGCGATCAGTCGTCGACGAACGGGTCGTAGTGGATCCGCTCCAGCGGCAGGCCCTCGGTGAGCAGCGCACCGACGGTGGCCCGCAGCATCGCCGGGGACCCGCTCACCAACACATCCCGGTCCGCCCAGGCGCGGTGCCGGACGATGACATCGATGAGCCGGCCGACTTCGGGGCCGGTCGCCGGCGGCGGTTCCTCGACCACCGGAACGACGTCCAGCCAGCGGTTCCGGTAGGACATGGAACGCAGGTTGTCCAGCGCGTGCAGGCTCTCCCAGCGACGCGCCCCGTAGTAGACGATCACATTCCGGGGCGCCGGCCCGGCGGTCTCCATGCCGTGCAGGATCGCCTGGACGGGGGCGACCCCGGTGCCGCCGCCGATCAGCATCAGGCCCCGGTCCAGCGAGATCTGGTCGGGCAGCCGGCCCAGCGCCGGGCCGAGCAGCCAGGTGTCCCCGGGCCGCGCCGAGGAGACGATCGCCCGGCTCACCCCGCCGTAGCCGACCGCCTTGACCAGCAGCTCGATGATCCCGTCCGGGCGCGGCGCGGTGGTGGGCGTGTAATAGCGCCACACCCTCGGCCGTTGCGGCGTCTCCACGCTGATGTACTGCCCGGGCCGATACGGCAGCGCGGGGTCGGTGCGCACCCAGACCGCCGCCACATCCCGATCCAGCCTGCGATGCTCGATGATCTCGCCGACCCAATTGGCCGGGGTCGTCTCGGCACGGGCCGCGGCGGCCATCGTCTCGGCCATGAACTGGTAGGTCTGCGCCCAGGCGTTGGCCACTTCCTCGGTCCACAGCTCGCCCGCCTCGGAGGCCAGCGCGGTGAGCAGGGCATGGCCGAAGACCGGGTAGTGCTCGTCCGCCACCGCGAACTTGCGGTGGTCACGGCCGAGCTGGGCCAGGAACGGGGCGAGATCCTCCGGCCGGTCCAGGGCTCCGACGACGTGGTTGAGCACCCTGGCCAGCCGGCCGCGCTGGGACTGCATGTTGATCGGGAACATCGAGCGGACCGAGGGCGCGGTGGTGAAAAGCACCGCGTAG
>DATHIT010000405.1:0-2492 GCA_035489915.1 Pseudonocardia sp.
CAAGCCTTCTGCACACAGCTGCGCTACGACCCAAAAGCCCCTGCGCCGGCCTGACCCTCTACGCAGTCCTGCGCGAACTCCAAACCCTGCTCGCCACCTGGACCGGCATCTGCCGCACCTGCCACCACCCACTACCAACCCGGCAACACTTACCCAGCACGACCTAACAAAGCCCTACTAGGTGCTCGCGTTAATGCCCTCGGGTCACGGGACGGACCCGAGGCGGGCGCGGGGGCGCTGGGTTCGTCTACCTGCGCCAGCCAGTCTCAGCAACGAACGGGTCTGCCGTAGACGGTGTCGAGGTAGGCCACCGTCGGGCGCTTTCGAGGCGTCGCTTACATCGGTTCCGACTGTTGGGGGTCAGCACATGAGACAGACCGGGCGGTCTGCTGGGCGCGGAAAGCGTCGGGCGAATCAGCATCCACACTCCCCGGACCCTGGCTACTCGCCGCACCAAGCTCGACCTGCCCAAGATCTGAGCCTCACTGCCGCGTTCGCTTCGCGGCTGGGCGACACAGCTGTGCGCCCAGCTAAGTGCCCGACGGAGAGCGGGCCGAGCGCGATAGAGCGCAGCTCAAATCGTCGTCGCTAACCGCGCTGTGTTCCGTCGTGTCACGGGAAGGTAGAGGCCGGCGGGAGTGGGGGGCGCGCCCGGTAGTGCTCATGCCCTTTGCGTTGCCACTTCCGATGCCGAACACCACTGTCGCGGTGTCGAACACCACCGGCGCTGCGCTCGGCGAGGGGAGCTGTGTTGCAGGTCGGTGAACAGATCGCCGATCTCCGCGTCGCGGGCGGTCGGCGGCGTCCCTCGTTCGGTAGAACGGTTGATCAGGCAGTGCCCCGGCCCCGACACCGACACCATCGCGGGTGAGCCCGCCCGTCAATTCGGCCGGGCCCGTGAGCGGCTCGCGCAGAGGCGACGTCCGAACTGGGCTGGTGTCTGGCCCGTCCCGGGTCCTGAGCTCCGGTAGTCGTGGTCGCGTCGTGGTTCGGCTCTCGACAGCCGACACGCATGCGGTTTCACCGTCATTGGGCACCCGCTCCGCGTCTGGTGACTGACTGTGGGCCAGCTGGAGTCGGACCGTCGGTGGGTCCGGCTGCCGGCGAGGCGTGCGAGGCTGTGGTAACTGGTCATCGAGCAGGGCGGCGCGGAGCCACTCGAGGGTCTTGCTGAGCACCCGGGAGACATGCATCTGTGAGATGCCGATGTGCCGACCGATTTGAGTCTGCGTCATCTCCCCGAAGAACCGCAGCATGAGAATGGTGCGCTCACGCTCGGGCAGCTGTTCGAGCAGTGGACGAAGCGATTGGTGATATTCGACGTGGTCGAGTTCCTTGTCGAGCTCGCCGATCCGTTCGGCAAGGGGGGTGCCGCTGTCGGGAGCGACCGCGTCCAGAGGGCTGGCGTGATAGTTGGCCTGGGCCTCGAGCGCGTCGAGGATCTCCTCCAGGTCGGCGCCGAGGTACTCGGCGAGTTCACTGGCTCGGGGGGTGTGGCCGAGCTGTTGCGACAGCGGTCCGGTGGCATGTTTGATCGCTACGCTCAAATCTTTGAGGCGTCGTGGTACCCGTGTTGACCAGGTGTGGTCGCGGAAGTAGCGCAGGATTTCCCCACGGACGCACGGGATCAAGTAGCCGAGGGCATTTCCGCGAGCCCGCTCAGGGTCCCACCGGTCAATCGCGTTGATCAACCCGATCGTGCCGACCTGAACGAGGTCCTCGTGCTCGGCAGGGTTACCGGTGCCGTGACGGCGAGCCAGATGCTCCACCACCGGGAGGAAGGCCAGTATCAGTTCCTCGCGCACACTGCGGCGGCGGGGATGGGCTGGCGGAAGGGACGCGTAGTACCGCAGCCGCGGCATCTGGTCCGAGTATTCGCCAGCCGGTACGAGGGTATCGGCTGCGGTTGGCCGCTCAACGGAGTTCGCTGCGGGCACTGATAACCACCTCGATCAGTTGTAGGCCAAGTCGAACGTGGCGTCGCAGGTGTAGAACTCCACGGCGAGCCTTCGGATGTCGCGAACGCTGCCGGCGGGCCAGCGAGAGCTCAGCACCGTGGACAACCCGCGGAACACCGGGATCGTCGCGCCATAGGCGAGAAATCCCGCCCTGATACCCAGGCCGCGGTGCCGTAGGAGGTGACCACTCCTTGCGCGACGGTGCCCGCGAGCGTGCACGACCTGCTCGGGGATGCGCTCATGATTGAAATGGGTGATCTTTTCGCGGAGGTGGTGGAAATCCTTCAGCAGAGTCGGGGCGTGTCGGCCTTCCCGGACGCACCGACCGTTCACGGTGGCCTGACACTGGCCTGCTTGCGACCGATAGTCGCGGCCGTCGCTACTCGGGTCGGTCAGCTGACCGGTCAAGCCGATCGGCACGGTCGCGGAACGGTCACGCTGACGATGTGCAGACATGTGTCTCCCTAGAGCATGGCGGGGAGGGGAGGGGAGGGCGACTGTCTACACCCGGTGGCAGCGCCGTGTCGGCGCGCC
>DATHIT010000406.1:0-9176 GCA_035489915.1 Pseudonocardia sp.
AGTGGATCGAAGTGCGCGACAGTGCCCGGCCGACCGAGGTCGCCCGGTTCACGCCGGCACAGTTCGCCGAGATGGTCACCGCCGTCGAGGACGGAGCGGTGGACCATCTGCTAGCCTGACCGCCGCTGGCAATGCGCACGAGAGAGCCCCTCCCCCTGGACCTTGGGGAGGGGCTCTCGTTCGTTACGCGACCGCCTCGTCCCGCCAGGCGCCCGGCAGCAAGACCGAGATCACCCACCCGGGCACCGGCGCGGCGACAAACCCGGACCGGCGCGCCCGGGCGAGCGACGCCCGGTGCGCGGCCCGGATCTCGGCGGCCGTGCGGGGCACTGGGCTGGTGCACCGGCACTGGTCCAGTGCAGCTCCGCACGGGTTCACGGACTCACCTTCCGTTCGGCCTTGCGGTAGGACTCCAACTCGGTCTCGGCCGCCTCGGCACGGATCAGGGCCTGGTCGCGCTCGTGGCGGACGTGCTCGACGGTCGCCGCCAGTGCTCGGATCCATCGCGCGGTCATGTCGTTCTGCGGCTGTTCGGTGCCCGCTGCATAGACGAGGGCCGTGCGGATGTCGTCGGCGGTCAGGAATGGTGCGTTGAACGTGCTCACGACGTCACCGCCGGGCCCAGGCCGAGCACGAACCGGCCGGAGGCGGCGTAGGTCATGGCCGCGCCGCCCAGGCCGGGGGTGGCGGCCAGCCGGACGGCCCGCTGACGCATCGCGCGCAGCTCGACCAGCTCGGTCTCCAGGGCGGCCACGTCCGCCTCCCACTCGTAGGTCGGCTCCGCTACTAGCACGGGTGCAGTGTCCATGGTCCTCGTGTCCTCTCGTTGACAGGGCGTCCCTGTCCGGTGTACCTTACAGGAGACACGTACGGATGGCAACGCCTGAGACGAGGGAGAGGCCATGCTCGGTCGCGAGTGGAGTACCACGGTCCGCCGCTGGCGCTGCCTTCGCCGCGAGGCGCTGTACTGGCGATGGGTCGGGCGGATGGTCGCGGCCCGGCGACGCGTGGGCGTCGTCCCGGTCGACTGGCACGCCGCGACCGACTGCCGGTGTGGCCGATAACGCCTCTGACCTGAGGCGTTGGTAGTACTCATCAGAGGAGACCAGATGCAGAACGTGAACGACCTCATGGCCGAGGAGCTGACGGCGCTCGGGCTGGCCGTCGACCAGCTCGACGCGACCAGTCAGGCGGCCGTCTCGGCAATCGCGCCGGTGCTCGACGCGGCGATCGCACCCCTCGCAGACAACCCAGAGGCGCTACGAGTCGTTGCCGCGGCGCTGCGCTCCTACGCGCGGGTCGCCGAGGTCGCCGAGCTGGTTGGCACGGTTCTCTGGAGCGCAGCCGAGCACGTCCAGGCTGACCGCAATGAGCTGGAGGACCTGCGGCGGTACAAGCGCGAGCACTTCGGTCTGACGTGCCGGCGGGGCCACCACACCCGGAACGCTGATCTCGTCGGTCACCCGGACGACGAGGACTGGCAGTGCTCGCACTGCGTCCGTCTGGCCGCGGCTGACCGATAACGCCTCTGACCTGAGGCGTTGGTTCGACGAGAGGTAGAAGAGCATGAAAAGCACTCGGTACGTGGTCGTCGGGACGTCGCCGTTCAGCGACACGGCCGTCACCGTCGGCCCGCTCTCGCTCCGCGGCGCGACCGCGGCGGCTGGCGACATGACCCTGCTGGGCTACGTCACTGAGATCTGCCCGCTCCAGCAGGTTGCGGATTTGGAGGTGGTCGTCAACGACGAGGGCGCCGAGATCCGCACGATCGACGACGTCGCGAAGGTGTGCGCGGCGGTAGACCTGACGGCAGACGAGGACGGCGTCACGTGGCGCGGCGACTACGACGACCCGTACGTGGCTGCGCTCGTCGAGGGCGGAGTCCTGGAGGTGGTTGAGGTCGAGTCCGGCGAGACGTCGACCGAGATCTACCCGGGCCAGCCGGCGTCACGTCTCATCGCCGCGATCCGGGCTGCCGCTGACCAGCGGTAAGTCAACTTGGACAGTCTACTGACAAACGACCACGACGAGAGGACACGCACCATGGCCAACACCCCCGAGTCCGACGACGCACTGTTGGACGCCATCGCCGCCCAGGCCGCCCAGGACAAGCTCGACGCCCTGCTCGACGCCGTCAACCGGACGAAGTAGATGAAGGGCGTCCTGGTCGCGATCGGCATCGCGCTGGTCCTCGCGTTCGGCTTCGGCCGGGACGAGGACCAGCCGCCGGCGCCGGTGGCCGCCCCGGCGCCGCTCGCGGTCCCGCTGGCGGTCTCGGAGACCACGCCGCCGCCGGGCTGGACGCCGCCGGCCGCGCTGGCCATCGAGCAACAGCTCGGCGAGTTCCTGGCCGAGCTCGGCGTGGTCGCCCGCGGGCAGATCGTCGGCGCGGTGGCGCTGCTGGCGGTCCTCACCGCGCTGGTGGTCTCGCTCGAGCGCAGCCGGATGTCCGGTCAGTGAGCGTCCCGTGGTGGATGCTCCCGCGCTGGCTCGACCTCGAGCTGGTGCGCTACCTGGCCGCCTGCGAGACCGAGACGGGAGGAGGTGAGCACATGGCCAGGCAGGATCCGCGCACACAGCAGGAGAAGTTGCACGACCGCAACACAAAGCCAACCGGCGCCGGCAACCAGCGCGACGCCAAGCACCAGGGCGCGAAGAAGTAGGACCACGAGGGGCCCCGGGTGCAGTCCGGGGCCCCTCTTGCGTGCCTTCGTTGTCCGGTGTACCCTACAGAGGACAGCGACGAGAGGAACCTGCGGACATGGACGAGAAGGACTTCACTCCCCGCCACCGGCGGATCCTGGAGCGGGCGCGCAACGAGGGCACCGTCAAGATCAGCCGCGTCTTTCGCACGCACGTCCAGGACCTCGTCGACGCCGACCTGGTCACCGTCACCCACGAGAAGTTCCGTGGCGCGGACGGCCGCGACTTTCCCGTTCTCGTCGTCACACCCCGCTGAGAGGACGAGGACATGAGCCTCCCCAAGGGAGACCTGCTGAACACCGTCGAGGGCGTGACCGAGCGGATCTCGTTCGTGATCACGGCCAACGACCACGGCCGCCACCTGAAGCCCGGCGCCCGACGGCTGCGCGCCGCCGCCCTGGCCGACCTGCACGAGGTCCGGGCCCGGCTCTGGCGCGAGCTGGACCTGGCCACCATGACCAGCCCGGCCGGCCTGAGCACCCTGGCCTTCGCCGCGTCGCAGGCCGCCGAGCTGGACGACCGCTACGTGCGGTTCTGGCGTACCGAGGCGGGCGCCCGTTGACACTATGTCCGGTGTCCCCTACACTGAACATAGACAACGAGAGGACATCGAGATGATCGAGCTGGAGCGGGACGAGAGTCAGTGGCACATCCAGGTCTGGGCCGACAAGGACTTCTTCCACGTGATCGTGCAGGAGACCGAGGACACCTACCGATACGGCAGCGCCCCCGGCTGGTACGTCCGCGACAAGAACAGCGAACGCGGCCCCTTCGGCGACTTCGACCACGCGCTCACCGTCGCCAACCTGCACTGGGGCGAGGTCACGCTGGTCCCGGCCAACCGGCTGCGTCGCGACATCGAGATCGGACGCACCGACGAGATCGGACACTTCCTGCTGGAGTATCTCGCCACCTACGGCTCCGTGGGTATCGACGTGCAGGAGCTGGCCTCGCAGGTGTTCGATCGGATCGAGGAAGAGTGCTGATGAGGTTCCACCTGCGCAAGACGCTGCGGCTCGGTCCGGTGCGCGTGCACCTGACCGAGCGCGGCTTCTCCTCCTGGGGACTGAAGGTCGGCCGCTGGACGTGGAACTCGCGCACCGGCCGGCACACGATCAACACGCCCGGACCGGGCAGCTTCAAGACGAAGGGGCGTCGACGATGAGCGAGCTCGAGCAGCTCCGTGCCCGCCGGCTCGCGACCGCGGTCATCGAGCGCTGCGACGTCTGCGGCGAGGACGGCCGGCACGACGTCGGGTGTCCGGAGTGGGTGTGCCTGCACGGCGTCAAGGGTTCTTGCGCATATTGCAAGGACCTCGTCCCGGCCGACGACGGACCGGACGAGCCGACCCCTTGACGTTCGTGTCCGGTGTCCCGTACACTAGACATAGTCGATGAGAGGACGCCAGGATGAAGGACTCGACCGGCAAGCACATCACCAGCTGCGCCCGCAAGGCGTGCACCGACGTGGCCGACGCCCAGCGCGGAGTCCAGACCCGCCACGGCGAGAAGCTCTGCCCCACCCACGGCGAGGTGGCCCTGACCCGGCCGCCGAACCGCCGCTGACCCACCCGCCCGGGGCCCGGCCCCTCCCCCAGGGGACCGGGCCCCCTTCCACGAGAGGACACCGAACATGGCCAAGATCCTGAACCCCCTGCGCCGCCGCCCGCAGCCGACCACCCGGGTCTGCGGCCAGCTTCCTCCGGCCTCCCGGCCCCGCCCGGGCGACCACCCGTGCGCCCTACCCGCCGGCGGCCACACCATGCACCGCTGCGCGTTCGGCGACTGCGCGTGGGGGTCGTGATGGCCTGGGGACAGCCCAAGCGCAACGGACGCAGCGCCTGCGGTCACCGCGGGAAGTGCTCGTGCCAGCGTCGCAACAACGCCGAGGCCGTGCGCAACCCCGAGGCCCAGCCGCGCCCCTGTCCGCAGATGTGCGGCAAGAACAAGGGCATGGCCTGCGGCGCCACTGTGCGCGGGGGCGTTTGTCCCTGCGGATTCTGTTGAGAGGACGAGGACATGAACAAGTACGACGAGACGGCAACGTGGCTGCGCGAGCGAGCGAAGACGCAGGACCGGCGTGGTGAGCATGACGCGGCCAGGGACAACCGAGAGCTGGCTGACCTGCTAGAGCAGCGCGTACACGAGGGCGGAGGGCAGGACGAGGCGGCGGCCGGGTCCGAGCACTACCGCGAGGGCTGGCGCAACGGCTACGAACAGGCGCGCACCGCGCGCTTCACCGAGCTGGCCGAGGCGCAGCGCCAGGCCGAGATGTGGCACGCGCGCTACGTGGAGAACGCGGACGTGTACGAGCTCCGCGCCCGGGACGAGGCGGCCAAGGTCGTCGTGCAGTGGTACCGCACGTCGGACGGAGTACGGGATCGCATCGTCAGCGACTACGGAGACGCGGTCCTCGACGCGCTGGCCCGCACGCACGAAGACGGAGGGCAGGACGAGGCGGCCGCGGGGCCGATGAGTGGGCTCGTCCCGCCCCTAGAAACGTCCACGTCCTGGTACACGGCCCCCCGTGCCCGCGCGCACGCGGACGAGGACGGAGGGCAGGACCGATGAGCGATGATCCGATCGACACGTACGGCCTCGATCCAGCGGACGGCGACCGATCCTACGAGTGGTCCCTGAATCAGCCCGCCCCGATCGACTGGCCGGCCCGGTTCCGCAAGGCCGCGGACGTGGCCGAACGCGAGGGCGCCTACGGGATAGCCGATCACCTGCGCCGAGGTGCGGACGAGCTACCCCCGGCCGTGGTCGAGGCCATCGGACGCGAGCTGTCCGGGAAGGACGGGGAGTGATGTACGGCGCCGACTTCGACATGACGGGGGACCGTCGGGAGATCGCACGACTCCAGGCCGAGGTGCGGAAGCTTCGGGCCGGCCTGAAGAAGCTACAGCACATGCACCGCCGTTCGGACGACGACTCTGCCGGACCGCCGTACTGCCCCGAGTGCCAAGCCTACGACGGGACCGGGCAGCCGTGCGAGACGCTGCGCGTCGTCGACGAGCTGCTCGGGAAGGGGGAGTGATGGACGCGCACGAGGCACTTCTGATCACGAAGCATGCGGACTACGCCGTGATGTCGGTGGGTGAGATCGAGGCGGCAAAGGTGCTCGCAGCCGAGGTAGAGAGGCTGCAGGAGGAGAACGCCGAGCTACGGGACGGGCTCATCGTCGTGGAGTGCGACGGCCCCGAGCACGCCGAGCTCGCCCAGGCGCGCGCCCGGCTCGCGGTACTGGAGCCGATCGCGCAGCGGGCCCGCGAGGTGCACGATGGCTGCGCCAACGTCGTCGAGATGAACGCCTCCGACGCTGCTGGCTACATCCTCGGGGAGACGACGTGAGCACGCCCGAGCTGATCGTGCTGGGCGTGGCCGCCTGGTTCGCGTTGGCCGCGCTGACCGGACTGGTGCTCGGCCGGCTCACCCACGGGGCGAAGCGTCGGCGGTGGCAGCGATGAGCGCCCCGCGGCCACGGCCGGGCGCGTCGCTGACCGTGCGCCAGGTCGAGATCCTGTCGATGGTCGCCCGCGGGATGACCAACGAGCGGATCGCGCAGCGGCTGGGCCTGAACCTGGACTCGGTGAAGCGCGCGGTGCGCGACCTACGGATCAAGCTCGGCGCCCAGGACCGGGCCTCGGCCGTCGACCAGGGCTGGCGGCAGGGCTATCTGGGCATGTGGCGGGTGGGCGTCGACTACACGACGCGTCGGAACGGTCACCTGGTGTCTGGTGTAAGGGATAGTGTACAGTCATGACCATGACCGAGATCGACGACAAGCTGGCCCGCCTGGCGGCGCTCCAGGCCCGGCTCGGCGAGCTCGACGCCGAGACGGAGCAGACGCTCAAGGACCGCAACGAGCTGGCCTACGAGCTGCGCAACACCGACGACGTGTCGGTGTCGGTGCTGGCGCAGACGCTGGTCATGCGCCGGGGCACCGTGCACGACCTGGTGCGCGGCCCGGCCACCCGCAAGTGGTCCCGCGGGCGGCGGGCCGACGCATGATCCGCCGCCAGCTCGCCCGGGCGCTGCCCTACCTGGTGGCGTTCGCGGTCCCGGCCGCGTCGATGACCGGCTGGTTCGCCATCGGCGGCGCGGCCGTGTTCCCGGCCTCGGTCGGCGGCCTGCTGGCCGGGCTGGTCGGCCTGCTCGGCGCGGCCTGCGCCGGCGCGGTCCAGGCCCGACAGGACCGGCGCACCATCGAGCACGAGATCGAAGAGCTGGTGACGGTGGTCAAGGAGCCGCTGCCGGTGCACGACCACGAAGGCCTGCGTCGACTACAGGAGGACGTCCTGCGCGACGAGCTGGCCCGAGCCCGGGCCCGGCACAACGACAAGTAGCACCACGAGAGGACACCGATCATGGCCATCCGGCCGCAAGACCTGACCGTCGCCAAGAGCGACGTCGCCGCCGAGACCCTCGCCGCTGCCATCTGGGATGCGGCCAACCAGCACGACGGAAGCTCGGCCATCGCCGCGTCCGTGCAGCGCTCACTGCGCCGCCACGCCCGCGAGCTGCTCGAGCTGCACGACATCAAGGCCGGCGAGGTGCTCACGACCGGCACCGGCGAGCCGCGTCCGGACCAGGGCTGACCCATGGCCGACGACGACCGGCGCACGTTCGAGTTCAGCGAAACCGACCTGGTCCGCTGGGCGTGTTTCGTCGGGTTCTTCGCCAGCACGCTCTCGCTGATGGTCGCGTTGTCGGCCGGTGGCGGCTGGCTCGCCCCCGGCCTGGGCGTGCTGATCTTCGGGGTCCCGTCGCTGAAGATGTACACCGCCCGGGTCGAGCAGGAGCGGACGGACAAGGCCCAGGCCACGTGGCGGGCGGCCCGCGAGGGCACCGGTCCCGGCTGGTCCCTGACCGACGACGACGGCGACCCGTCTCAGCCCCCGAGGATGAACAAGTGATGAGCGAGGACTACGGCCCCGTCCGCGGGGCGATGAGCGGCCAGGAGCTGCGGACCCGGGTCGCGATCGGCGACCTGGGCGAGCGGGACCTGGACGAGATCCTGTCCACGGTCAGCCGGGTGCTGGCCGTCTGGCGGCGCCCCGGCGTGGCCGGGGCCGAGCACCGCGTCCTGGTCCGCCGGACCTGGCCCGAGCTCGGCCACAAGCTGGACGCGCTGAGCGGACCGCGGACGTGAGCCGGGGCAAGTGGCGCCCGACCTGGGCGTCGCTCAACGAGAAGACCCGCCGCGGGTACGTCCCGCTCGGCACCACGAAGAGCGGGGTCCGCGAGTTCGTCGAGCACGACTGCCGACCGCCGAGCGGGTCCGGCACGTGGACGTGTGGGTGTGGGCGGGAGTGGCGGACGTGAGCGAGCTGCGTCCGCTGCGCACCGGATGGCGGGCGCTGGTCTACCGCGGCCGGCACCGCCAGCGCGGCGGAGTGGGTCGGATCGCGGGCGGGGTCCTGCTGTTCACCATCGACTACCTGCAGTGATCACTGTCCGTGAGCGACGAACACAGCGTGTCAAGCAACCGTCAGAGAGGGCCGATTCCGGTGACTGTCAGCGAGGATGGCCGCGTCAGCCGGCCGCGCTACAGCCCAGAGAAGCGGGCCAAGCTCGGTGACGAGGCCTGGAACCTGAAGGACCAGGGCCGGTCCCTGCGCACGATCTCGAAGATGTTCACCGACCGGGGCGACCAGATCAGCCACGCGACCGTGGCCGAAATCATCAGCGAGGCGCAGGACCGGGCCAGGTTCCTGGACTTCGTCGGCCCGGCTCAGTCCCGGGCCGCGTCCATCGGCCGGCTCGACCAGGCCCTGGAGCGCCAGCTCGCGACCGTCACCGAGCTGGCCGCCGGCGCGCAGACCGGCGAGCTGGACTTCGAGAAGGGGCACACCGCGCTGGACAAGGCGATGGCCCGCTACGTCCAGCTGGAGACGCTCTGGGTGAAGGTGACCGGTGCGGCGATGGCGACCCGGACCCAGATCGAGGGCCCGAACGGGGAGCCGATCGGACCGGACGTGGCGTTCCTGGCCGCGCTCACCCAGTCGGTCGACGCGCACGCACGCAAGACCAAGAGCATGGAGGAGAACGATGGACTCGACGGATAGCCCGAGAAACTGGGAAGCGCTGGGCACAGAAGTACGACGCCGTCGCGGCCTACTGCACTTGCGACAGTCCGACATGGAGGCGCGCGGCGGACCGAGCGCAGGGACCATGCGCAACATCGAGCAGGCGTCGCGGACGAGCTACGCCCCGCGGACCTTCGTGCAGCTGGAGACCGCGCTCCAGTTCGGTGACGGCGTCGTGGAGAAGATCCTCGACGGCACGGCGACGCGGAGCGAGATCGACGAGGTCGTGCCGCGCGGCACCGTGACTGGGGAGAACTGGCAGGCGCTAGCTGCGGCCGTGAAAGCGCGTAGAGAACTGCTACGACTGCCGCAACAGCTCATCGGCCACGACGGTCCGGGCGAGATGACGATGCGGAAGATCGAGCGAGCGGAGACGACCGCG
>DATHIT010000407.1:0-19585 GCA_035489915.1 Pseudonocardia sp.
GTCAAGCCGCTGACGCACTTCGCGCCTGCGCTTTGGCAGCCGTCGACGACGAGTTTGGGAACATGCAGGACATCCTCTGAATATCGGTGAAGACCTCCGGCTGCATGCGCGGACCGCGGAGCAGGGAGACCCGAGATCAAAACGGCGGCGCGTCGTCGCTGGGCCCGGTCGGCGCGGCCACCGAGTTCATGGCCGGCTACCAGCGCGGCGCCTGACCGCCCGCGCTCCCCCACGCTCGATCCCGGACACCTACCGCCACCCACCACCACGGGCACACGGGAGACCACCATGGACCAGCCGCGGACCCTGTCCTCTGACGACGACGGCGACGACGGCGCCGCGCTGTTCAACGCGGCCGACTACCTGCTGCGCGGCTCGACGGACCCGGACCGGGTGGCCGTGCGTCACCCCGGCGGCGCGCTGAGCTACGGCCAGCTGGGCGAGGAGGTACGCCGGGTGGCCGCCGGGCTGCTGGCGCTGGGCGTGCGGCCCGAGGAACGGGTGCTGTACTGCATGGCCGACGACGTGGAGCTGTTCACCGCGATCCTGGCCACCATGTACATCGGCGCGGTCGCGGTGCCTTCCTCGACCATGCTCACCGGACCGGAGCTGGGCAAGCTGGTGGCCGACTCGCGGACCCGGGTGGTGATCGGCTCGGCCGAGTTCCGGGACGCGGTGCTGGCCGCCGCGTGGCACGGTGAGGTACGCAGCCTGGTGCTCACCGGGGACGACCCACCGGGCGATGACGAGCTGCCACCCGGCGCGGCCGGTTTGACCTGGCAGCGGCTGCTCACCCTGAGCGCCGCCCACTCGGTGACCGGGCCGTACCCAACCTGGCCGGACTCCCCCGCGGTGTGGCTCTACACGTCCGGCACCACCGGCACACCCAAGGCCGCGATGCACCGGCACGCCGACATCCGCCACGTGGCCCAGACCTACGGCCAGCAGGTGCTCGACATCGGCTCCGGCGATGTGTGCCTCTCAGCGGCGAAGCTGTTCTTCGCCTACGGCATCGGCAACTCGATGTTCCTCCCGCTCTCGGCGGGCGCCACCGTGGTGCTGGAACCGGGGCGCCCGGCCCCGGGCCCGTTCGCCGACCGGGTCGCCCAGCACCGGGTCACCCTGTTCTTCGGCGTGCCCAGCTTCTGGGGCCCGATGCTCGCGGCCAGCCCGGCAGAGGTCCCGCACGGCGCGCTGTCCAGCGTGCGCCTGGGTGTCTCGGCCGGGGAAACGCTGCCGCCCCGGATCTACCACGGCATCCGGGAGCGCTACGGCGTGGAGATCCTGGACGGCATCGGATCCACCGAGGCGCTGCACATCTACATCTCCAACCGCCCCGGGCAGGTCATCCCGGGCAGCTCCGGCACCCCGGTGCCCGGCTACCGGGTGCAGCTGCGCCGGGAGGATGGCAGCGTGATCGACGGCGTCGACGAGCCCGGCACGCTCTACATCGCCGGCGAATCCCTGTGCACCGGCTACTGGTGTCGCACCGCGGTCAACCGGCTGGTGTTCCACGGCGAGTGGATGCGCACCGGCGACCAGTACCTACGCGGCGCCGACGGCAGCTACACCTGCCTGGGCCGGGCCAACGACGTGCTCAAGGTGGGCGGGATCTGGGTCAGCCCAGCCGAGGTGGAAGCCCGGCTGCTGGAGCACCCGGGCATCGCCGAGGCCGCCGTGATCGGCGTGCCCGACGCCGACGGACTCGACAAACCGGTCGCGTGCGTGGTCCCCAAACCCGGCACCCACCTCGACGCCAACGAGGTAATCACCTTCTGCCGCGCCGGCCTGGCCGCCTTCAAACGCCCCCGCGCGGTGCTCGAGCTCGCCGAGTTGCCCAAGACCACCAGCGGGAAGGTCCAACGTTTCCGGCTGCGTGACCTGGCGGCCGACCACCCGGCGACGATCTCCGCAATCGGCTCGCCCAACCCGACCACCCAGCTGACCGGCTGATCCGCGAGCACCCGGCGCGCGGTCAGCGGAACCACGCGCGGGAGCGGTATGCGGCCACGTCGCACCGGTTCCGCAACGGGCGTGGGAGCGCCAGCGCTGGGTACGACCGCGCGTCCCGTCGTCGGCGCAACGGGTATCGAGCTCGGCAGTGGGACACCCGCGCCGGCACCGTCGAGCTGGCCGTCCCGAAGCTGCGGGAGGACTCGTTCTTCCCGGACTGGCTGCTCACGCACCGCCGCCGCGCAGAGCAGGCCCTGGCCACCGCGTATCCGCTGCCCGGCACTTCGCGCAACGGTAAGCCGGGTATTGGGCGACCCAGGTCAGAGCCCCGCAGCGTCGCCCTGGGCCGTCCGTGGGCCGTGAGACGTACCGTTCGGGCCCCCGAACAGGCCGTCGATAGATCCGGCCGACGCAGGCCATTTACAGCAATGAAGATCGCGCGTGCGCATACCGGACCACGCTAGGTTTCTGCGCCTGTCGAGGACCCTGGACCTGGCGCGAGGCCTGCCTGCGGATCGCCGCGATCGGCCCGGGCTCCTACGTCAGTGACGAGAGGCTGGCCGTCGGCCGGGAGCACGGCCTCGGCGAATGTCTACCCGTCCGTTGAAGGCCTCACGGCCCAGCATGACTCACTGTGACCGGTGGCTACGAACCCCGCCGCCGTCAGATGCTTTCGACCTCGACCCGGGTGTCGGAGAATGTCGGTGCGTTGCCGAGGTCGGCGAAGAGGAATGGGTTGACGGCGTTGACCGTTGACTGGTCTTTGGCGTTCTTGGCCCACGCACCCATGGGCGACATCACCACGCCGGGGGCGATCTCGTCGTTGACCCGGGCCAGCGCGACGAACTGGCCACGGTCGTTGAACACCCGCACGTACTGCCCGTCGGTGATGGCGCGCTCGGCCGCGTCCCGCGGGTGGATAGTCACGGCGGGCTCGCCCTGCACCCGCCGCTGCGCGGGCTGGTCACCGGCGCTGGAGTTGAGGTAGGCGTGCGACTTGGGCGAGATCAGGTTCAGTCGGTAGCCGGCATCCGCGGTCTCCCGGGGCGGGACGTAGTAGGGCAGAGGGTCAACGACACCTCCGGGTTGGAACTCGTTGCAGCCCTGCCGGAACAGCGGCACGACGAAGTTCCCTGCCTCGGCCGCGAGCGATGAGCGGAACTCTGTGCGGCCCGACGGGGTGGGGAACCCGCCTTGGGCGTGCGGGGCGTACTCGTCGGCTGACGGGAGGTTCAACCGCGCCCAGCCCGTCTCGCGCAGCGACTCGACCGTGATGCCCTTCATCACCGGCGCTGACCAGTCGAAGGCCTCGGCGATCATGTCCTGGTCGGTGCGGGTGAAGCACGGCTCGGTGAATCCCATACGAGCGGCGAGCCTGCGGAACAGTTCGGTGTTGGACACCGCCTCGCCCAGCGGCGCCACCGCCGCGGTGTTCAGCGAGACGTAGAAGTGGCCCCAGCTGAACATGATGTCGTGCTGCTCGAGCTGCGTCGTGGCCGGCAGCACGATGTCGGCGTACCGCGCGGTGTCGGTCAGGAAGTGATCGCTGACCACGGTGAACAGGTCCTCGCGGGCGAGCCCGGCGGCCACCTTCTCCTGCTCGGGACACACCACCATGGGGTTGGAGTTGTAGACCATCAACGCATCGATCGGCGGGTCCAGCGCCAGCTCGCCGGTGAGCGCGCGGCCCAGCAGGTACTGGTTGACCACGCGGGTGCCCGGGGTGGCCAGCTCGGGGTGCATGAGCGCGCCCCAGTTCACCGGGAAGGCCCACAGCGGCAGCTGCAGCAGCCCGCCACCGACCTTCCGCCACGCGCCGACCAGTGCGGGTAGGCAGGCGATCGAGCGCACCGTCTGACCGCCGCCCGCGTGTCGCTCGATCGCCACCCCGATCCGGATCATTGATGGGTCGGTGGTCGCGTACTCGCGCGCGAGCGTTCGGATGTCTTCGGCCGGGATGCCGGTCTCCGCCGTGGCCCACTCCGGCGAGTACTGCTGCACCCGCTCGACCAACTCCTCGTAGCCCACAGTGTGGTCGCGGACGTAGGCCTCGTCAGTCAGACCCTCGTTGATGATCACATGCATCATCGCCAGCGCGAGCGCGCCGTCGGTGCCGGGCCGGATCGGGATGTGCCAGTCCGCCAGCTTGGCGGTGCGGTGGCGCACCGGGTCGATCACCACGACCTTCGCGCCGCGACGCTGCGCCTCGGCCACGAACGGCCACAGGTGCAGGTTGGTCGAGACCATGTTGCAGGCCCAGACGATGATGTAGCGGGAGTGCACGAGGCTCTCCGGATCGACGCCCGCGGTGGCGCCGATCGTCATCGTGTACGCCGTGCACGCTCCGGAGTCGCAGTAGGTGCGCTCCGCAATCGTCGCGCCCAGTTTGTTGAAGAACGGATCGCCGACATTGAGCCCGTTGAGGATGCCCTCGGTGCCCAGGTAGCTGACCGGCATGATCGCCTCCGGGCCATGTTCGGCGATCGTCGCGCGGAATCGCGATGTGATCTCCTCCAGCGCCGCGTCCCAGCTGATCCGCTCGAACCGGCCGCTCCCCTTGGGGCCCGTGCGCCGCATCGGGTACAGCACGCGATCCGGGCTGTACACCTTGTCCACATAGTTGTTGACCTTGACGCACAGGCCGCCTCGGGTGAACGGATGGTCAGGGTCACCTCGCACCTCGGTGGCCCGGCCGCCGGTGACGGTCACCAGCATCGCGCAGGTGTCAGGGCAGTCATGCGGGCACGCGGCCCGCACGGTCACTGTGGCGTTCTCGGTCGCGGTCATCAGCCCTCCCGGAGCCAGTGTGGTGCGTGCCACTGCCGGGCCCAGGGCGCCGCGGACCCGGTGCCGCGCCAAGGAAGAGGCGGCGTCTGTGCATTGTCCGTCCGCGTGCCCGGGGGTAGAAGGTCCAATCCGGTGCAAGAAACAAGCCGGTGCCAACACGGCAGTTGCTCAGCTCTGAATTGGTCCCCCGCCTGCCGGCCGGACACCTTCCGTGGTCAGCGCGGGATGGGCTGAGTGATCCAGGAGTCGTCGGCCGGCTCACCGGTCACGGTGACAGTCATGCCTTGGCCAGGCTGATGGCGGCGGTCTCAGCGAGGTCCTGGAACGCGACGACCCGAGTAGCGCAGCTCGGCTCGTCCGTCAGGTTGCCGTGCACGGACCATCTTCGCGCTGGTGACGAGCCGAAACCCGCATATCGGGAAGCAGGCCCGAAACGCCGTTAATGGTTGGAACTAGTCCTCAGCCACCCACGCCCACCCAGCCGCCGCCTGCTGCGCTGACCCCGATGTCGCGGCCGGACACGTGAACCGTTGCCGGTCCCGTCCCGTTGGCGCGCCGTGAGCAAGTGGTGACCGGAACGTGAGTGATCAGTGAGTGATCAGTGAGTGGAACGCAACCTGTCCGTTCGCAAAGCCTCGGCGATCGAGCGTCTCAACCCCGACCACACCGGGTTTCCTGACCTATCCGCGCCCGAGACGCGCCCGAGCGGACCGGCACCACACGGCATCGGCCGACATTTCCCGACACGACCCACTGGACCTGAGCAGCTAAAACGGCACAGGCTGACACCCTGCGGCACGATCCGACACGCCCAACAGCCTCGGTGCCCTCAGGACTTCTCGAACGCCCCTCGTCTACCGCTGCCTCGACCCTGGGCCCGCTATTGGCCGGCCACCTGTTCGGCGTCGCGCAAGGCACGCAGGATGTTCCGCCCGGCGAGCTTGCCGCATTCTTCCTCGCTCCACCCGCGCTCGAGCAGCGCCCCGAACAACCGTGGGTAGCTGGACACATCTTCCAGGCCGGTGGGGAGCCAGCCGGTGCCGTCGTAGTCGCCACCGATCCCGATGTGGTCGATCCCCGCAGCCTCACGCGCGTGGTCAACATGGGCCACCACCTCAGCCATGGTCACCTGGGGTTCCGGCGGGCCATCCCACGACGCGGCAAACCGCTTACGGACCCCGACGTCGCGGTGATCATGCCCGGCTACCGCCATAGCGTCGATCAACTCGTTGTCCCGGGCGGCCACCGTCGGTGAGACGAACTGAGGAACGAAGCTCACCATGCATACGCCCCCGTTACCGGCGAGCTTCCCGAGCACGTCGTCGGGCACATTGCGCGGGTGATCGTTGATCGCCTTACAACAGGAATGAGTGAACACCACCGGCGCGGTGCTGGTCGCCAGCGCATCGCGCATCGTCGTCTCCGCGACATGCGAAAGGTCGACCAGCATCCCGATCTTGTTCATCTCCCGCACCACGTCCCGGCCGAACTCGGTCAACCCACCGGCTACTGGTTCGTCGGTGGCCGAATCCGCCCACGGGGTGTTGAAGTTGTGGGTGAGCGTCATATACCGGACACCGAGCCGCCGCAGGGCACGCAGCACCCCGAGCGACTCACCGATGCTGTGCCCGCCCTCGGCACCCAGCATCGAAGCGATCTTGCCCGCGCGGAACGCGGCCTCGGCCTCAGCCGCGGTGGTGGCCAGCGCGAGGTGCGACGGATACCGCTCGACAAGCTGGTGCACAACCTCAATCTGCTCGAGCACGGCCGTGACCGCGCCGTCACCGGCGAGTGAGCACGGTACGTAGACCGACCAGAACTGCAGGCCCACCCGGCCTTCACGCAGCCTGAGCAGATCGGTGTGCAGCTGAGGTTGCGGCTGGCTCAGGTCCACTCCGGCGACCGCCGCGACCGAGTCCGGTCCGGCGGTGTGCCGAAGCCTCCACGGCAGGTCGTTGTGGCCATCGGCCAGCTGCACCGCCGTCAGCAGATCACGTGCCCGGTCAACGGTCATGGCGTGGCCCCGACTGTCGGCCTGGTGGCAGCACACGGCTCAGGCCTTGCGAACCCCGGCCACAACAGCCACGGCCGGTACGCCGGCCACTGCAAACCCGCGCGACACCCGGCGGGGTCTGGGCCAGATATCGTCGTCGCCACACCCCGGACTTCCTCAGGGTGATACGACCGCAACGATAGCGCCACGCTTCGGTGCTGGCCGAGGCAAGCACTCAAGATTTAACCGCACGATCCATGTCGACGACGGTGAGGACGAGGTGATCTAGCTGACCAGTACACTTAACATGTCGGTAACCTTGCCGACCCTCAGGGCAGACCACTCGCTGAACGTTGGGCTCGCCGCCCCGCCACGATCGCGTCGCCTTCTCTGAGCCTTCTCAGAGGATCTTATGTCTTCGCTCGTCAGTGGTATCCCTTCTCGTAGCGCGTCCGAACAGAGCGAGTCGATCGCTCCGGCGGCTCCCTTCGCGCTTCCCACCGGTTCCACCGCGATCGTCTACTGCGAGGGCCTGTTCGGCGAGCAGGACGGCAAGACCGGCAACGGCCTGGTCCGGCACTCGGAGAAGTACGAGATCCTCAGCGTCATCGACAGCCTCCGGACCGGAGTCGATGCCGGGAACTTCCTTGACGGCACCCCGAACGGCATCCCGGTGCTGGCGTCGCTCGCCGAGTCCATCTCGCACGCCGGCCGCGTGCCCGACTACCTGATCTGCGGGCTGGCACCTGCCGACGGCCTGCTGTCGGACGAGCAGCGGATCGTGCTGCTCGACGGCATCGCTCGTGGGATGCACATCATCAACGGCCTGCACGAATTCCTCAACGACGACGCCGAGTTCGTTGCGGCAGCCGTGCTCACCGGCGTCACCATCACCGATGTACGCCGACCGAAGGCCAAGCGCGACCTGCACCTGTTCTCCGGCCGGATCTTCGACGTGACATGTCCCAGGATCGCGATCCTGGGTACGGACGGGGCGATCGGGAAGCGCACCACCGCCACCTTGCTGGTCCAGGCGCTGTGCGCACGCGGCATCAAGGCGGTCATGGTCGGCACCGGTCAGACCACCTTGATCCAGGGCGGGAAGTACGGCGTCGCGCTGGATGCGCTGGTCCCCCAGTTCTGCTCGGGCGAGGTCGAGCACCAGGTCGTCGCCGCGTTCGAGGGTGAGGACCCTGACGTGATCGTGGTCGAGGGCCAGGGCGCGCTCAGCCACCCTGCGTACCTGACCTCCGCCCACATCGTGCGTGGCAGCCGCCCGGCCGGTGTGATCGTGCAGCACGCGCCGAAGCGCAAGGTGCTCGGCGACTTCCCGATGATGCCGATGCCGACCGTGGCCAGCGAGATCGCCCTGATCGAGGCGTTCGCCGATACCCGTGTCATCGGGGTCGCGATCAACCACGAGGAGATGACCGAGGACGAGCTGAGCGACGCGATCGAGGAGCATCGCTCGCAACTCGGCGTCCCGGTCACCGACCCTCTGACGTGCCCCGCGTCGGATCTGGTCGACATGGTGTTGACGGCCTTCCCCGCGCTCGCGGCGGTGGCCGACACGACATCCGTGTGACCGCGCTTCGGATCGAGACCGATCTCGACAAGGTCGAGCAGAACACGCGGGTCCTGGTTGATCGTCTTGCCTCGACCGGCATCCGGGTCACCGGGATCACCAAGGCCGTGCTGGGCTCGCCCGAAGTCGGAGCAGCGATGCTCCGCGGCGGCGCACGCGGCCTCGGTGATTCCCGGGTGCCGAACCTCGCTCGGCTGGCTGGGCTGGACCGATCACCGTTACGCACGCTGATCCGCTCACCCATGCTCAGCCAGGCGGGACGGGTCGTTGAAGTTGCCGACGTCAGTCTGAACACCGAGGCCGTTGTGCTGGCGGCGCTCGATCGTGCGGCGTCCCGAACGAAGCGGACGCACGGCATCGTGCTCATGGTCGAGCTGGGTGACCTACGCGAAGGCATCGCGCTCGACGACGCCCCCGAGGCCGTGCGTGCTGTCCTCGGGCACTCCTCCCTCCGGCTCGTCGGGCTTGGCGCCAACCTCGCCTGCCAGAACGGTGTCGTGCCCGACGACCGGAACATGGGCATCCTCACCGGGCTCGTGGATGACATCGAGGCACTTCACGGGATCTCGCTGGACGTCGTCTCGGGTGGCAACTCGGCAAACCTGAACTGGGCTCTGAACACCGACGACGTCGGCAGGATCGATGAACTCCGACTCGGCGAAGCCATCCTTCTCGGCGTCGACCCGCTGTACCGGACACCGATCCCCGGCCTGCACACGGATGCCTTCACGTTGACCGCCGAGGTCATCGAGGTCGCCATGAAACCGGCTCAGCCCTGGGGAGACCGTGCTCAGGCCGCCTTCGGTGAGGCGCCGATCCGCACCGGCAGCGGCACCGTGCACCAGGCGATCCTGGCGCTCGGTCGCCAGGACGTAGACCCAGACGGTCTACAGCCACCTGAGGGCATCACGATCCTCGGGATGAGCAGCGACCACCTGGTGGTCGACCTCGGCGATCACCCCGTTGTGGTCGGCGACGAGATCGACTTCGGCGTCGGCTACGGCGCACTCGTGCGGGCGATGACGTCGCCCTTCGTCACCAAGATCGAGCGCCTTGTCCGTCCCGTCGCACCGAAGGTGACCCAGGTGCCAACACCGATCCAAGATTCGACCCGCCGCTCAGTGCCCGATGCCGATATCGGTGGCGACTTGCCCGGCAACTCGAATGGTGGCGGCGGTGATCACGCTCGCCCGCATGCTGGCCATCACGCGGACAGATCATCACGCTCTCCATCGTGAGTGCCTGCTCCGCACGGTCCGGGCCTACTTGACCTTCTAGGTGGCGGTCAACAGCGCGCTGCGGCTGGGGCCCTCGGGCGGCGCCATCTTCGGCGCTGTTCCAAGCCCTGCGCAGCCAGTCACCCAACCACCGATCCGTACCCCGGACGTCCCTGTGCGTCGATGTCGAACGGGTCAGCGGTCGAGTTGAGCAAGGCGGTCGGTGAGGAAGTCACGTTCGACGGTGTTCTCGGTGAGCAGCAGAGCTTCGGCGTAGGCCAGCCGTGCTTGGTCGGTGCGCCCGAGGCGGCTCAGGAAGTCGGCACGTGCGGCGGGGAGGTAGGCGTAGCCGGCAAGTTGCGGTTCCTCGGCCAAGGCGTCCAGCGCCGCCAACCCTGCCGAGGGTCCGTGGGCGAGGCCGAGCGCGGCGGCGCGGTTGAGCGCCACCACCGGCGACGGCCACAGCTGCACGAGCAAGTCGTAGAGCGCGACGATCTCGTTCCAGTCGGTGTCTGTGTAGCGGGGTGCCTGGTCGTGGACCGCGGCGATCGCGGCCATCAGCGCGAACCGCCCGGGTGGTCGGCGGCGCAGCGCCTCACGCACCAGCGCCACTCCTTCGGTGATCGCGGCATAGTCCCAGCGGGCGCGGTCCTGCTCGGCGAGCAACAGCAGCCGACCGTCGTCGTCGGTGCGGGCGTCGCGGCGGGCGTCGGTGAGCAGGATCAGGGCGAGCAGCCCGGCGACGTCGGCGTCACCGGGCAGCAGGGTTCGCAGCATGCGTGTCAGGTCCAAGGCCCGTTCGACCAGGTCGCGCCGCACGAGGTCATCCCCGATCGGGGCGGAGTGTCCCGTGGTGAACAGCAGATGCACCACGTCCAGGACCGCCCCGACCCGGGCGGGGAGCTCGGCCAAGTCCGGCACCCGGTAGGGGATCCGGGCGGCAGTGATCTTCTTCTTGGCGCGGCTGATCCGGGCGGCCATGGTGGACTCGGTGACCAGGAACGCTCGGGCCACCTCACCGGTGGTGAGTCCACACAGCAGCCGCAGCGTCAGCGCCACCCGTGCGTCGGGACTCAACGCGGGGTGGCAGCAGGTGAACACCAGCCGGAGTCGGTCATCGTCGATGTCCGGCCGGTCCCCGACTTGGTCGTCGGGTCCCGGGGTGGGGTCGTCGTCGAGCAGAAACGGGGCCGCGCGGCGCGCGGTCGCGTCACGGCGTTTGAGGTCCAGCGCCCGCCGGCGGGCGACCGTGGTCAACCACGCCCCGGGATTGGCCGGCACCCCCGCGCTGGCCCATGCGCTCAACGCGCGGGCGTAGGCGTCCTGCACGCACTCCTCGCCAAGATCGATGTCGCCGGTGACACGCACCGTCGCGGCCAGCACGAAGGCCCACTCACGACGGTGCGCGTCCGCGACAGCGGCCACCACGCCCGGGTCCACGATGGCCGTCAAGTGCTCAGTCGAACGTGCGGATCGGACGCACCTCGACCCCGCCGAACGGGGCCGGAACCTGCTTCGCTACCCCGATCGCCTCATCGAGATCATTGGCCTCGATCAAGTAGTAGCCGCCAAGGGCTTCCTTGGTCTCGGCGAACGGGGCGTCGGTGACGCTGAAACCGCCTGAGGAGTCCCGACGGATCGAGGTGGACGTGGACGTGGGCTGCAGGGCGTTTCCCCCGCTCAGCGACGATCGATTGCGTTCACCGAACTCGCCATGCTCGGCCAGGATCTTGCCAGCCTCGGCCTCAGTCGCATTGGCCCACGCCTTCTCGTCCTCGTAGATCAGAACCAGGTACTGCGACATCACGGATACCTCTTTCGCCTCAGTTCGCGGCCCGCAAATTCAGACCGTGTACCTACCCGACGCGAAGCGGTGTCACGGATCGACAGCACCGGCACTTCGGGCTCGTGTCGATCCGAGCGGGGCACGCGCGTCGGCGAGCAGCTAGACCCTTCCGTGTCGGGGGCCGAACCACCATCGACCCTGTCCGCTCCGGCGCATTATTTACCTATGATGCGATGGTCTCAGATTGTGCTGTATGTGGTGCTGGCTCTCGCGCTGCTGCGCTTCGGCGTGGTCTGGACGCTTCAGGGCCTCAACCTGTGGGGTGGCAGCTTCATGAGCGGCTCGCCCCGGTGGCTGGTGATCGGGCTGGTCCTGGTCATCGCGGGCATCGTGCTGTTGGTGCAGGCCGGGCTGCTGCTGCGACGACGGGCCCGAGGCTGACGGCGTGGTCCACGCATAGGCGCGCAGCCCCGGATTCCACCCAGCCGGTGCACAACTCCGGCCAGTCGCTTGCCCACCGTGTGCGGACGCTTGCCCCGCAGATGTGAAACACGTTCTAATTCTGTGCATGGACTACGGGCTCGTACTTTTCACCAGCGATCGCGGCATCACCCCGGCGGCGGCCGCCAAGCTGGCCGATGACCACGGCTTTGCCACGTTCTACGTGCCCGAGCACACCCACATCCCGGTCAAGCGCCAGGCCGCCCACCCCACCACCGGCACCGAGTCGCTGCCCGACGACCGCTACATGCGCACGCTGGACCCATGGGTCAGCCTGGGCACCGCGTGCGCCGTGACGTCGCGGGTCAGGCTGTCGACGGCGGTGGCCCTGCCGGTCGAGCACGACCCGATCACGCTGGCCAAGTCGATCGCAACGCTCGATCACCTCTCCGGCGGCCGGGTCAGCCTGGGGGTCGGATTCGGCTGGAACACCGACGAGCTCGCCGACCACCACGTGCCGCCGGGGCGGCGGCGCACCATGCTGCGCGAATATCTGGAAGCGATGCGGGCGCTGTGGACCGAGGAGGAAGCGTCCTACGAGGGCGAGTTCGTCAACTTCGGCCCGAGCTGGGCATGGCCCAAACCGGTGCAGGCTCACATTCCGGTGCTGGTCGGGGCCGGCGGCACGGAGAAGAACTTCAAGTGGATCTCGCGGAACGCCGACGGCTGGATCACCACGCCGCGCGACGTCGACATCGACCAGCCGGTCAGGCTGCTCCAGGACACCTGGGCCGCCGCCGGACGGGACGGCACCCCTCGGATCGTCGCGTTGGACTTCAAGCCAGATCCTGAGAAGCTGGCCCGTTGGGCCGACCTGGGCGTCACCGAGGTGCTGTTCGGCCTGCCCGACCGTTCCGCCGACGACGTCGCGGCCTACGTCGAACGACTCGCCGGCAAGCTCGCCACCACGGTCTAGCACACGTTCCCGGGGGTGTTCGTTGACCCTCGGCGTGGGAGTGGGTGTCGACATGGAAGCCGCGCGGGACCCAGCCGCCACCGCGAAGAACCGTCATCGGAGGTAGAAGGTTGGCGGCACTGCTCTCAGTCCGGCCGAACGTGCAGCCAGATCGATCTCGTGCGGGTGAATTGCGCGAAACCACCCAGGGCAAATTTCCTCCGCGCGCGGGTTGCCCGACCACACTCCGCTCGCGCGTACGTGGCCAGCGCGGGAGACTTGGATCGATCGCTCGGGGGGCGTAGTGACGGCGGGTTGGGACCAGTCCTTGGCTGCGCGCGTCGTCGTACGCGTCCTCGACCGCGGCGGCGACCCGGTCGGCGCCGGATTCCTCGCCGGCCCCGATCTCGTCGCGACCTGCGCGCACGTCGTCGCCGACGCCCTCGGAGCCGACCCATACGGACCGGTGCCCACCGCCGCAGTCCGCCTCGACCTGCCGCTCTTCCTCACGCCGGACGCCGAACAGCCACCCGCCGCCCTCGACGCCGACGTCCTGCGGTGGCAGCCGATCCGGGCCGACGGCTCGGGCGACATCGCGATCCTGCGCGTCCGGGGCCCGCTCCCCGCCGGGGCGCGCATGCCACCCGTGCGTCGCGTGGATCGGCTGTGGGGCCACGGATTCCGCGTACTCGGCTTCCCCGAGGGACTCGCCGACGGGGTGTGGGCAACCGGGCGCATCCGCGGGGAGCAGGGCACCCGCTGGTTCCAGCTGCAGTCCGCGGCGGGCGAGGAACCCATCGTCGGAGGATTCAGCGGCTCTCCCGTCTGGGACGAGGAGAGCGGTGCTGTGGTCGGGATGACCGTGGCCGCCGACGCCAGCGGGACGACCACCACCGCCTACCTGCTGCCGATCGACCAGGTGCTGGGCGTTGACCCCGAGCTGCTGCCCTGCCCGTACCGGGGCCTGGAGCCCTTCGGCGAGGAGCACGCCGCCTTCTTCTTCGGCCGGGAGCGGGACGTCGAGACGCTGAGCTCCGCCGTCGCGGAGCTCCCGCTCGTCGCCGTGGCCGGACCGTCGGGGGCCGGGAAGTCGTCGTTGGTGCGGGCCGGGCTGCTGCCGCGGCTGCGCGCGGACGGCGCCCGCGTCGTTGAGGTCCTGGCCCTACCAGGAACATCCGCCGTCGAGGCGCTGGTCACTGCGCTAGCAGCCGGCGCGGACACCGTGGATCCCCGCCTGCGTCTCGCCGAGCCGAGCGAGCGCCCCGCCGTACTGCGAGATCTCGCGACGTCGCTCGCGCAACCGCGCACCGTGCTCCTGTTCGACCAGTTCGAGGAGATCGCCGCGACCGAGCCGGACACCGCGCGCGAGCTGCTCACGCTCGTGGGCGAGCTGATCTCGGCCCTCCCCCGTGACGACGACGGCTGGCCGGTCCGCGCTGTGCTCACCCTCCGCGCCGCCACCCTCGACGAGGTAGTTGTGCCCCGGGTCGCCGCGCTCCTCGGTGCCGGCACCGTGCTGCTGCCGGCGATGGAGCGCGGTCAGCTGCGCGAGGCCATCGTCGCGCCGGCGGAGCGCGCGCCCGGGCTGACATTCGAGCCCGGCCTCGTCGACCGCATCCTCGACGACGCCGCCGCCGAGCCCGGCCAGTTGCCCCTCGTCGAGTCGCTCCTGACCGAACTGTGGGGGCGGCGCACCGGCGGCATGCTCACCGTCGAGGCGTACGAGCGCGCGGGCGGCGTGGCCGGGGTGGTCGCAACACACGCAGAGGAGGTCGTTGCCGGGCTCGGCGACGAAGCGGACCCGCCGCTGCGCCGGCTCTTCACCTCGCTCGCCGCACCCGACCGCGACGGCCGCTTCGTCCGCCGCCCGCAACGACTCGCCGATATCGCCGCCGACCTGCACCCGCTCGTCACTCCGCTCGTGACAGGGCGGCTGGTCGTCGTCGAGCGGACCGGTGGTGACGGCGACCGCGTCCAGCTCGCCCACCAGGCACTCATCGCGCACTGGCCGCGCCTGCGGGACTGGCTCACCCATGACCGGGACTTCCTGTCCTGGCGCGACCAGCTCGAGCAGCAGCGCGACCGATGGGAGGCGGCCGGCCGCGACGACGGCGCCCTGCTTCGCGGCAGCGCGCTCGCGGTGGCCCAGGACTGGCTGCCCGCCCGCACCGGCGACGTCTCCCCTGCTGCCAGCGAGTTCGTCGACCGCAGCCGGTCGCGCCAGCGGCGCGAGGTGCGGCGGTGGCGCGTCATCACAGCGGTTCTGGCCGTGCTCGTACTGGTGGCCGGGACGTTCGGCGCGGTCGCGGTGACGAGCCGCAACCAGGTCAGCGCCCAACTGCGGCTCGCCAACGCCGAGATCCTCGGCCAGGCGGCGATCGCGCGGATCGGCGCCGATCCCGGCACCGCCGCCGCGCTGGCGCTGACGGCGTGGCAGGCCGATCCGACCAACCCGACCGTCCGGACCGCCCTGGCCCGGCTCGCGATGGCGACACGCTCGGTCGAAGCCGTGTACCCGGACCTCACCGAGCAGCCCTTCGGAGCCTTCGGGACGTCGGACGACGGCATGACCGTGGTGATCCGGGAGGACGACCGGCGGCTCGCGGTGCTTCGTGGCCTGCCAACCGGATCAGCGGAGCGCTGGGACGTACCCGGCGTACCGCCCGGATCCTCGACCGGCCGGCTCAGCCGCGACGGGCGGCTGCTGGTCGTCCCGGACCCGGCAGGCGGGTTCGCCCTCTGGGACGTCGTCGCGCGGACCGGGCCGACGCGGATCGACGGTCCCGGTATCCCCCCGGTCGACACTGCCATGCTGAGGCTCTCGCCGGACGGCCGCCGGCTCACCTGGCTCACCCCGTGGCGCGACGGGCACTACGACCTCGTGGTCTGGGACATCGCCCTCGGCGCGGCGGTGCCCCATCTGCTCAACCCGATCCGCGAACCCGTGCTCCACGAGATCGAGCCCACCCTCGACCCGAACGTCGTGCTGGAGAGCATCCAGGAGCCGGACGGCCGGCTGACCGCCCGCTCCCTGAGCGACGGAACCGTCCGTTTCAACCACGCCCCGCACAGCGTGATCGCCGGCCGCTTCGTGCTCACGTGCGCGCCCGACGACCCGCGCGCGGTACTCGTCCGGGCCGCCGAGTCCGGAGCGGACCGGCAGCGCATCGGCCTGCTCGCCCCGTGCACGCGCGACTACCTGGAGATCCACCTCTCCGCCGATCAACTGCACCTCATCGAGGCGCGCACCGCCGACCGCGAGCGCGATGTCGATCTCTTCCGCATCATCAGCCTCGCCGAGGGGGCCGCCTTCGAGTTCGCCGCGCCCCCGGACCTGCGCGCCGTGGCGACGGAGCTGCACACCGCTGTGGTGACGGCGGTGGTCCCCCGACCCGGCGGGGGACGCACGGTGCTGCGGCCCAGCGCGCGTTCCCTCGTCGCCCTGCGTGCCGAACCGGCGGCCCGGCTCCCGTCGGCACCGGAGTCGTTGGTCCTCAGCTCCGACGAGCGTTACGAGGTGGCGCTGCTCGCCAACGACCGGGTGGCCGTGCTCGACGCGTCGACCCAGATCCCGCTGGCCGAGACGACAATCCCTGAGCCCGCGGACGGAACGAACCTCGTCGAGGTGTCCGACGCGCTCGGTGTGCTCAGCAGCGCCCCGAGACAACGGCAGTACGCGGAGTACGCCCTTCCCTCGCTGGCCCCGAGACTACAGACCAGGCTCAAACCATTCCCCGATCCGCCCGTCCCGACGGAACCCGTGGTGCAAACCACCGCGGAACGCATCGTCCTGCTCGCCGACGGGACCGTCTTCGCCTGGGACCGCGGGACAGGGAAGATCCTGGGCACCCCGATGTTCCTCGCTGGGACCATTGAGCGGATGCACCGGTTCCTGGAGAATCCCGAGGTCGCGGCCCGGCCGGGGCCGGTCGCGCAGGTCGCGGTCGTGCCCGGGATCAACGGGGTCGAGCTGTGGAACCCGGTGACCGGCGACCAGGACGGCATCCTGCCGACCGCGGCGGGCCGGAGCGCGGCGAGCGTGCAGTACGACCGCACCGGAACCCGGCTGCTCGTCCTCGGCAACGACCTCACCGTGCAGATCTGGGACGTCGACCGCCGCGAACCGGTGGGTCGCCCGATCGCGGTCCCGAGTGTGGGCGTCCTGCACGGGCTCGACGCCGACGGCTACCTGGTGATCGTGGAGCCGACCGCGGTTCCCGAGGTCAACCAGCTCACCTTCTGGGACGTGTCGTCCGGGCGGCAGAGCGGGTCCGTGCGCCTCACCACGGCCTACTTCGGCAGCTATCCGGTGAGCGACGACGGCACCCACATCCGCCTCAAGGCGAAGGGCGGAGCGCTCCCGATCGCGTTCCCGCTGACGGCCGCGCAGTGGGTCGAGCACCTGTGCCGGTACACCGACCGCCCCTTCAGCGACGAGGAGCGAGGCCTGCTGCCGGCCGGCATGGGCGTCGAGCGGCCCTGCCCCCCGCGCTAGTCGAACCCGCGCAGCCTCGCCGTGTTCGTGGTGGCCCGACTACTGCGTAGCGCCATTTGGCTATGAACGATCGGAAGGGCGGAACCACACACTGGGCAAGGAACACCTCGAGATCGAACGTGATCGGCTCGGCCCCACACTGAGCGACATCCGTCCGCTGCGAAGTGCTTGACTGCGCAGGTCCTCCGCGGCAGCAGACGACGCAGCAAGACCAGCCCTTGGGTTACCGCCCCTTTACTATGGGTGGCGGAACCGATCGTCTTTTCGCATCCGAAAGCTCACCTACCAAGATCGATCGCGTAGCGCCTAATTTTGCGGTAGATGGTCGCCCGCGACATCTGGAGCTCCTTGGCCGCGGCGAGCTTGTCTCCGTTCGTCGCGGCGAGGCTGTTGACGATGGCATCGCGCTCGATCGACTCCAGCGGGGTGAGCGTGCGTCGGCCCACCGCGCGACAGTCGGGTGGCAGGTCCTGAGGTTGGATGACACCGGAGCGGCACTTCTGGGCCGCGCAGCTCAGCGCGGCCTGCAGGTCGGCCACGTTCCCCGGCCACCGGCCGCGCAGCAGATAGTTCATGGCCCGCGGTGAGCAGCACACCGGATCACGCGGGCGCAGCCGAGTCAGCAGCACCGGGACGATGTCGCGCAGGTCGTCGGGGCGTTGCCGCAGCGGTGGCACGGTCACGGTGACGGCGAACAGGTCGAGTAGTTCGTCGAAGCCGGGGCCGAGGTCCAGGGTCCTGGTCGTCGCCACCAGCCGCGGCCCGGGGCGATCTCCGCTGTGCTCGGCCACCGACCGCAGTTCGGCGAGGAGGTTCGGCAGGATCTCCGCCGGCAGCAGGTCGAGGTGACGCAGCACGACGGTGCCCCGCCCGGTCGACAGCGCCGCCCGCACATGGTGGAGCCAGGCGTCGGCGGTCGCGGCGCGGGCGTCGAACACGTCCACGAACCTCTCTGGCGCGTGGTACCGGTGGACGGCGTTCGCGATGGCGAGCTTGCCCACACCCGGCTCTCCCACCAGCAGGAGCGGCCCTCCGCTCCGATACCCGCGCAGCGCGTCACCGCAGCAGCGCTTCCAGGTCGGACTCGATCCGGCGAGGCCGGGGATCGTCACCTCGCCGCGGCGCGGGACGGCACCGAGGTCGACCACAGGTGTATCGAATCGGACGGTAACCACGCATCCGGCCAGACCGGTCTCGCTCCACGCCGGCGTGCATTCCAGCTGCGCCACCGTGTCGGTGAGCTCGACGAACAGGGTGCGCGGGCGGCCGCTCTCGATCGTCTCGGCGGCCTGGGCGAGCAACAGCGACTGGTCCTCCGGCGCGAGCGTCAGTCGGGCAGCCTCGTTCATCATCATGACGTCGTTGTTGGTCGCCAATACCGGGCGGTCGGTGCGTCGGCAGGTCGCGTGGTACTGACGTAGCAGTGCCAGCTCCCGTTGGCCCGCCGCGGCGAGCAGGGTCTTCTCGATACAGGTCGCGGTCTTCGCGGCGAGCGCCGCCAGCAGGGGTGTGGCTGCCCGGTGCCAGGTGGTCAGGTCGAGCAGGCCGACGGTCTTGCGACTGACCGGGTTCCGGATGGGCGCGCCGAAACAGGCGAGGTCGGCCAGGCCATCGGCGTAGTGCTCGTTGCCGATGACCGCGACCGTGCTGTTGCGCTGCAGCGCGGTGCCGATGCCGTTGGTACCCACATCGCGCTCGGCGTAGGCGAAGCCGGGGGCGAGGTTGACCTGGTCGAGCTTCCTCCGCAACGCCCCGTCGTCGGTGAATCTGCCGAGAACCACGCCGTCCACGTCGGTGAGGATCACGCTCACCGGTTCCCCGCTCAGCAGGTCGGCCAGCTGCTGCAGCTGCGGCCTTGCGTTCTCCACCAGTGGGGTGTCCAGGTTCGCGCTGCCGACGTACCGCACCTCGACCCGGTCGGCGGAGACGTTCCAGTCCTGGCACCGCCGCCAGGAGTCCAGGATCGCCGCTCGCACGTCGACGGCGGCACCCGTGGCGCCGGCAGCGCCCGCAGCGTCGGCAGCGCCCTCTTCGGAGGCCAGGAAATGCTCACGGGCCTCCGCCACCAGGCGTTGCGCCGGCACCAGGTGCCGTCGTGAGTGCTCCATCGCTCTCCCGTATGCCGCGTACCAAGAGGCTAGCCGAGGCGGCTGTACGACAGGTCTCACCTTTGAGACGCATCGAGACCGTCGCGCCGTGTCTGATTCCAGGCACCGCGATGACGAGCCGACAAAAATCCGAGCACCGGAGGTCAGGCGTGAGCCGACAAAGTCTCAGCAAGGCACACAAGAAGATCACGGAGCTGTCCTGGGAACCGACCTTTGCCACTCCCGCGAAGCGGTTCGGCACGGACTACAAGTTCGACAAGGCCCC
>DATHIT010000408.1:0-29697 GCA_035489915.1 Pseudonocardia sp.
CGCACGGCCATGCAGACCGCGCTGGACCGCACCAACACCGCATACCGCAGCGCGTGCGTCTGCCGCGGCGTCAACGGGTTGATCGCGGCCGTCGCGGCCGGCATCGGCATCTCGGTGATGGCCAAGAGCCTCGTCCCGGTCCAACTCACCCCACTCAGCAGCCAGTACCGCCTGCCCGAGCTGGGCTACATCGACCTCGTACTGCTCACCAACCCCCGCACCGAGCATCGTCCGGCCACTCGGGCGCTGGCCGCCGCCGTGCTGGCCAGCGGACCCTCCACCCTCGCGCCAAGCTGAGGCTCTGGCCGTGGTGAACGTCGCTCGCGGGCGCGGTGGAGCCTTCGACCGTGTTGTGATGATCCCGGGGCCCTTGCTCTCCCCGGCGAATCCACAACCCACGGAGGCAGTCGTGCAGCGCACGTTCAACCTGGCGGTGGCCCAGGTCGGAGGCATCCAGCCCGAGGAGGACCGCAAGGCCGTGGTGGCCCGGTTGGTCGGCCTCCTGGAGGATTCGCACCGCCGGGGCGCGAGCTTCGTGGTCTATCCGGAACTCACGCTGACCACGTTCTTCCCCCGCTACTGGCGCGACGATGCCGCGGTGCTCGACAGCTACTTCGAGCGGGAGATGCCCAACGCCGAGGTCCAGCCGCTGTTCGACCGCGCCAAAACCCTCGGGGTCGGCTTCTACCTCGGATACGCCGAACTCACGCCGGACGGGCGGCATTTCAACACCTCCATCCTGGTCGACTCGGCCGGAACCATCCGTGGCAAGTACCGGAAGGTCCACCTGCCTGGGCACGCCGACAAGGTCGAGGACGTCCCCGCACAGCACCTGGAGAAGCGCTACTTTGAGGTCGGGGATCTCGGCTTCGGGGTGTTCGAGGTCGACGGCATCCGGGTCGGGATGTGCCTGTGCAACGACCGCCGCTGGCCGGAGGTCTATCGCGTGCTGGCGCTGCAGGGCGCGGACCTGGTCGTCCTCGGATACAACACCCCGATGGAGGTCCCGGGCTGGCGGGAGGAGCCGCACGCGAAGATGGAGACGCATCTGCTCTCGCTGCGAGCCGGCGCATACCAGAACGCGGTGTGGGTCGCCGCGGCCGGCAAGTCGGGTGACGAGGATGGCTGCCACCTGATCGGCGGCTCGGCGATCGTGGCGCCCTCGGCGGAGATCGTCGCCAAGGCACGCACCGAGGACGATGAGGTGGTGATCGCCGAGATCGACCTCGAATTCTCCGAGCCGTACCGGCAGAACGCCTTCAACTTCGCCGCCCATCGACGCCCGGAGAACTACTCCCTCATAGTCGACCGGGTGGGCCGAGGTGACCCGATCCCGGTCGACTTCTCCTGAGGGCCGCGGCCGCCGAGCTGGCCGGCCGCGGCACACCGAGCGGCTACCTGGAGGCGAACGGCATGGCCAGCGGGCGGATCGGCGAGCCGGTGGCGCCGCGCAGCTTCATGCACGCGCCTACGAAGGCGAACTCGTCGATGCCCTCGTCGGCCAGCGCCTCGCAGTCCACCACCTCCATGATCGGGATGCCGCACTCGGCCAGCAGGTAGGTGTGCACCACCTGCCAGTTGTCCTCGTCCTCGGTGGGCATCTGCTCGAAGCTGACCGTGTCGGCGCCGATCATCATCGCGCCGGCCTCGGCCAGGAACTTCGCCCCGTCCAGGTTCAGCCCGGGGCTGTCCACCATGTACGCGGTCGGGTCCGGCCAGCTCTTGATCCGCCCGGTGCGCACCAGCACCACGTCACCGGGTCGCAGCTCCAGTTTCTGGCGCCGCAGCGCACCATTCAGCTCGGCGCCGGTGATTCCGTAGCTGCTCGGCAGCATGTCCACCCCGAGCAGCGCCGGGATGTCCAGCATGATGCCGCGCGCCACCACCGGCGGGTGCTTGTCCGCACCGTTCTTGGTCCAGCCCCGGCTGCCCAGGTGGTCGTGGTGGTGGAAGTGGTTGAACACCTCGCCGTCGTAGCCGAAGTGGTTGAGCGTGTCGAGGTGCGTGCCGCAGTGGGTGTACATCGAGAACGCGTCGCCGGAGTAGGTGATCAGCTCGTTCTGCGACCGCCCGACGCCCATCACGTCGTCCACCACCGTGCCGCCCGGCGTGTGCGTCATCCACATCTGGAACGGCGGATCGCCACCCGCCGCCCAGGACGGCATGCCCACGAAGTAGTCCAACGCGAGGTCGACGATCTTGCCGGCATCGGCCTGCCGCAGCACCTCACGACAGGATTTCGGGGTCATCAGGTTGAGCATGCCGATCTCGTCGTCGGCACCGAACGGGCTCGCCGAGACAGTCCGGAAGGTCGCGTTGAACGCGGCGATCCGTTCCTTGGTGCCGGCGTCGACCAGCATTGGTCCACACATGGTGGTTCTCCTGTCAGAAGTCCGGTGGGGGTCAGTCGGTGGTCAGCGCGCCGACCAGCGGCTCGTCGGCCGGAGCTGGTGCGGACCGAGGGGTGATCAGCCAGTAGATCAACGCGGCTACGCCGACTCCGACGAACCAGCCGTAGGCCGATGCCGCCGACAGCGCCGGGACCAGCGCCAGCGCCGCGCTGATCAGCGCCGCCGGCACAAAGGCCGCGATGGCGCGCGGGTTCCAACCGCCCCGGAAGAAGTACGGCGAGCCGGGACGGTCGCTGTACAGGTCGGGCACCGACAGCCGGCCCCGGCGGTTGAGGTAGTAGTCGGCCATGATCACGCCGAACAGCGGGCCCAGCACCGCGCCGAGCGAGCCCAGGAAGTAGGTGATGGCCACCGTGGAGCTGTAGAGCTTCCAGGGCATCACCAGTAGCGCGAGCACACAGGTGATCAGCGCGCCGCGGGTGAAATTGATCTTCTGGGGGAATGCGTTGGCCAGGTCGTAGGCCGGCGAGACGACGTTGGCCACCACGTTCACGCCGATCGTGGCGAAGATGAACACCACCGCGCCGACCGCGATCAGCAGGTGGTTGCCGGTGGCGGAGAGCAGTTCGGCCGGGTCGGTGAAGGCCTTGTGGTAGACCGTGCTCGCGGCGACCGTGTTGACCACCATGATCACCATGAACACCAGGCCGTTGACCGGCAGGCCCCAGAAGTTGCCCCAGGTGACCGCGCGCCGGCTGGGCGACATCCGGGTGAAGTCGCACATGTTGAGCATCAGGGTGGCGTAGCAGGCGATCCACAAGCTGGCGTCGGTGAAGATGTGGTTGATCGTTTCCCCGGTCGACATCGGCGTGCTCACCGGGAAGTCCAGGTGCCAGCCGGCCTTGGCGAACAGCGCGATACCGGTGATCAGCATGACCACCGAGATCATCGCGCCGGCGTAGTTCTGGAACTTGCGTACCTGCTCGATGCCGTGCGTGACGACCACCAACTGCAGCGCCCACAGGCCCAGGAAGGAGATCCAGCCGAGCGGGGACAGCCCGAGCCAGCCGCCCTGATCCAGCGCCGCCCAGGAAGGCCTGATGATCAGCAACAGCACGATCACCGCGCGGGAGGCGAGATAGGTCTGGATGCCGTACCAGGCAACCGCGACCACCGCCCGGATCAGGGCCGGCAGGTTCGCGCCGTAGACGCCGAAGCTGGCGCGGGCCAGCACCGGGTAGGAGATGCCGTGGCGCTGGCCGGCGAGTCCGATCATCTGGCTGCCGACGAACGTGACGCAGAAACCGATGAAGCAGCCGAGGACCACCGCCCACGGATTCAACCCGACGAATATCATGCCGGCGGCCAGGGTGTACTGCCCCATGTTGTGCATGCAGGCGAACCAGACCGAGGTGATGCTGAACGCGCCCCAGCGTCGGTCGGTGGTCGGGGCAAGATCCTCGTTGTACAGCCGGGGGCTGGGTTGGGTGGGTGCTGTCGTGGGTACCGCGGTAGTGGTCACAGCAGTGGCTCCTGTGGTGTCGGGGTTCGGCTCCGTTACCGGGTTCTTCGGGTGGGGTCGTGCTAGCTAGCCCGCCGTCGAGTAGCGGTGGTTGAGGATTTCGCCGCGCACGTCGTCGGCGACGAACGCGCCGCCGGCGTAGACCAGGCGGCCGCCGAGCACGGTGGCGTGCGGCCAGGCCCGCAGCTCCATGCCCTCGTACGGCGAGTAGTCGACCGCCGAGTGCAGGTCCTGTGCCCGGATCGTGCGCCGCCCGGTGTCCAACACGACCAGGTCGGCGTCCGCTCCGACGGCGACCCGCCCCTTCCCGGTCAGCCCGAACTTGTCAGCGGCGTTCGTCGAGGTCAGGGCGACCAGCCGGGACATGCTCAGGCCGTGCTCGAAGACCAGGTGGGTGACCAGCAGCGGCAGCAGCAGCCCCACCCCGGGCAGCCCGGCGCGGCCGTCGATGAGGTTGGGTTTGGCCTCGGCCGGCCAGACGTTGTGGTCCGAGCCGAAGAAGTCGATCTCCCCGGCGAGCACCGCCCGGGTGATCTGATCGGCGAGCTCGGGGCCACGCAGCGGCGGCGCCACCTTGCCGGCCGCGCCGATCGGCAGGCCGGTGTGCAGCAGCATGTAGTGCGGGCAGGACTCCAGCGAGGCAGCCGGGTAGCCGAGGGCGCGGCGGGCGCGCATCGCCTCCAGGCTGGACACGTGCACGATCGACACCCGGCAGCCGGCGCGCTCGGCCAGGTAGAGCGCGGTCCAGCTGGCGTCGCCCTCGGCCTCGACCGGCCGGCCGCGTTCGTAGGACTCCAGGTCGGGCATGCCGGCGCGGGTCTCCTCGGCGGTGCAGTGCGCGACGATGTCGCCGTCCTCGGCGTGCACCAGCGCCTGGCAGCCGAGCTCCGCGATGGCCTGGAACGCCAGCCGCAGCTGCGCGTGGTCCAGGCTGCCGATGCCGCCGAGCGCACACGCCTCCGCACCCCGATAGGGCATGAACATCTTGAACGTGCGCATCCCGGCGGCCACCGCATCGGGCAGCTCGGCCAGCTGCTTGTCGTTCATCACGTAGCCGTGGAACAGCACGTTCATCCGGGACTGGGCGGTCGCGGCGGCCACCCCGGATTGGTATGCCTCCACCACCGAGCCCTGGCCGAACGGCGCGTAGTTCAGCGCGGTGGTGCATCCGCCGGCGATCGCCGCGCGCGTTTCGTAGGTGTAGTTGTCCGCCTCGGACAGCCCGGGCAGGTGGTTGTACTCCGGGGCGAGCTGGCCGATGTGGGTGTGCGTGTCGATCGCCCCGGGGATCACCCAGCGGCCCTCGGCGTCCACGGTCTGGGTGGCACCGCCCAGGTCCTCGTCAGGCCCGGCGATCGCCGCGATGCGACCGGCGCGTATTGCGATGGTGCGCGGCTCCGGGTTGTCGGTGCCGTCTCGCGGGATCACCGCGTTGCGGATCAGCAGGTCGAACGTGGTCATCGGGGGCCTTCTGTCGCGTTGGGGAGAGGGGGTGGGAGGAGCGCGGGCGTGAGGAGCGCCGCCCAACGCCAGGTCAGGTAGTTGGGCCGGCCGTAGCCGTGGGCGAGTTCGCGGTGCTGCCAGGACAGCCGCCGCTGCTCCGGCTGGCTCTGGTGGTCGCGCCAGAGCACGTAGACGGCCGCCGAGGCGAGCAGCTGGTACTCCACGACGGCGGCCAGCTCGCGCTCGTCGTCGAGCAGCGCGGCCGCCTGGACGGGATCCCTGGTGCGCGGGGCGAGCCGTTCGAAGTCGGCGAACGCGGCCGCCTCGACCTCGGCCAGCCGGCCCGGTGGCGGCGCTCCGCCGGGGCGGTCCACCGTGTACTCGGCGACCGCCTGGTACAGCGCCGCCCAGCCGGCTCGCGCCGGTTCGTCCAGCCAGAGCAGCCCGTGGAAGAGCATCAGCGCGTGATGGCGGATCATGCTGTACGGCTGCCAGTCGCCGCGCAGCTGCGCCTGGAGCACGTCGTTGGTGAAGGCGATCTCGATCCGGCTGCCGTCGTAGAGCAGCGACCGCAGCTCCGGCCGCTTCGCCAGCACCGGTGCGTACGCCCGTTCCAGCAACGCCAGGAAGAAGCCGGCGTCGGGCAGGTGGTGGATCACCCGGCTCGGGCCGAGGTCCTCCGGCCAGCAGGGCATGAAGCCGCCGAGCACGGCGTCCTCGAGCGCGGCGACGCGGGTACCGACCGGTCCGGGGTGCGCGGCCTCCCCGGCGTGCGCGAGCAGCGGCTCGCTCGCGGCCGTGCCCTTCGCCAGCCAGTGCCGCACGTCAGGGTCGTGGATGGGGAACGCCGGTACCTCGGTGAGCTGTCGTGCCTGTGCCCGGTGCATCGGTGCTGTCCTGTCCACTGGTTAGAGGGTTGCCCGGAACACCAGGTCGGGTTCCTCGTAGCGGGCCTCCGGGATGGCGTACAACGTTTCGATCGCGGCGGCCCGGCCGGGGAAATCGGCGATCATCGCGGCCACCTCCTCCTCGGACGGAGAGATGCCGGCCGCCCGGAGCAGGGCGGGAACCAGCACGGCTGGATCGGCGTCCATGGGGTCTCCTTCGGTGATCTTCGGGGTGGATGCGGACGGTCAGGCGGCCGGCGCGTGCGCGACCAGCTCGGGCACCCGCAGGTGCCAACTGGTGTGCTGCTGGTAGGCGTGGCCGGCGGCGAGCACGGCGGCCTCGTCGAAGGGTCGGCCGACGATCTGCATGCCCAGCGGCAGGCCGTCGGTGGTGAAGCCCATCGGCACCGACATGGCCGGGTTGCCCAGCGCGTTCCAGTACGGGGTGTGCAGCGAGTCGATGATGTCGTCGAAGGTCAGCTTCTCCAGCTTCAGCCCGCCGCAGGCACTGGTCGGCGTGACGATCAGGTCGACCTCGGCGAACAGCTCGGCGATCTTGCGCTGGCCTACCCGGCGCACCCGCTGGGCCTGCACGTAGTCACCGGCCGGGATCAGTGCGCCGGCGGAGACCGCCATCCGGGTGCCCGCGCCGTAGTCGTACCACCGCGCCTGCAGGTCGGGGCGGTGGTAGGCGTAGGCCTCGGCGGCCATGCCGACCATGGTTGTGGTGGTCAGCTCCTCGTAGAGCGGCAGCTCGACCGGCACCACGGTGGCACCGGCCGCGCGCAGCTCGGCGACCGCCGCGTCGAGTACCTCGGCCAGCTCCGGCACGGTGAGCGCGGAGCGGTCCAGCAGCGGGTCCACCCCGACCCGCACGCCGGCGAGGGAGCCGGTGAGCGCGCTGGTGTAGTCGTCCACCGGCCGGTCCACCGAGGTGGCGTCCCGAGGGTCGTGCCCGGCGAGCACCGCGAGCATCACCGCGCAGTCCGCCGCGCTGCGGGCCATCGGGCCGATGTGGTCGTAGCTGTAGCCGAGTGGCACGCAGCCGTACTTGGGCACCCGTCCGAAGGTTTGTTTGAGCCCGGTGATGCCGCAGTTGGTGGCCGGGAAGCGGATGCTGCCGCCGGTGTCGGTGCCCAGCCCGCCGAGGAACATGCCAGCCGCCACGCCACCGCCGGTGCCCGAGCTGGAGCCGCCCGGGTAGTGCTCGGGGTTCCACGGGTTGCGCGGGATGGGGAACGGCTTCTCCGGGTCCGGGATGCCGATCGCGTACTCCATCGTGCTGGTCTTGCCGGTGATCACCGCGCCGGCCGCGCGCAGCCGGGCCACCACCGGCGCGTCGCCCTGGTCACCCCAGGAGCGGTCCAGCACCAGGCTCTGCGCGGTGGTGATGCCCTCGTCGGTGGCAATGATGTCCTTGATGCCCAGCGGGATGCCGTGCAGCGGGCCCTTGTCGATCCCGGCGGCCAGTTCGGCGTCGGCCGTCGCGGCGGCGGCCAGCGCGGTCTCGTCGAAGCGGGACAGGTAGACGCCGAGCTCCCCGTCGTACGCGTCGGCCACCGCGTACGCGGCCTGGGTGAGCTCCACGGAGGTGGTCTTGCCGGCGCGCAGGGCGGCCGCCGCGTCGGTGATCGTCAGGTGCATGGGATCGGCTCCTCGGGGGTTGGGCTGGGTCGGCTCACGCCTCGGCGAGCACCGGCGGGCGGCGCAGGTGGTGGTCGGTGGCCCGCTGGTAGGCGGCACCCAGGGCGAACAATGTCGACTCGTCGCGCGGCCGCCCGACCAGCTGCATGCTCAGCGGCATGCCGTCGAACTGCCCGGACGGCAGCACCAGGGCCGGGCTGCCGGTCACGTTGAACGGCGCGTTGGTCTGGCAGGTGGCGGTCAGCCAGGGCAGGTGCCGGCCGCCAACGTCGGAGATCATTGACGGGGCGATCATCGGCGGCAACGCGGTCATCCCTGGGGTGACCAGCGCGTCGAAGCCCTCCATGGCGGCCGAAAGCTCGCGCTGGAACAGCGGACGTAGCCGCAGCGCGCGCAGGTAGTCCGAAGCGCTCACGAACGGCGCCGCGCCGAGCAGCGAGGCACCCATCTCGTCGCGGTCTTCGAGGCTGTCGAAGTGCTCGGAGTGCAGGGACAGCATCTCCGCGTAGATGATTGTCCAGCCGGCCGTAGGGGCCAGCTCGAAGCTGGGCAGCTCGACGTCCGCGATCTGCACGCCGAGCCCGGCCAGCTCGGTCAGCGCCGTCTCGTAGGCCGCCGCGACCTCCGGGTGCATGTTGGACTCGACGTAGCCGCGTGCCCTGGCCACCCGCATGCCGGACACGTCCCGGTCCAGGGCCGCCGCGAACGGGGTCGGCTCGGCCGGCAGCGCGGTCGGGTCCAACGGGTCCGGGCCGGCGATCACGTCGAGCATCAGCGCGCAGTCAGTGACGGAGCGGGCCATCGGGCCGGCGTGGTCCATCGTCCAGGACAGCCCCATCACGCCGTGCCGGGGCACTCGCCCGTAGGTGGGTTTGATCCCGGTGAGCCCGCAGAACGCGGACGGGATGCGGATCGAGCCGCCGGTGTCGGTGCCGATGGCCAGTGGCACCTGGCCGAGCGCCACCGCCGCCCCGGACCCGGACGACGACCCGCCGGTGGTGCGGCGCGGGTCCCACGGGTTTCGGGTGGGCCCGAAGGTCTTGTTGACCGCGCCGCCGCAGGCGAACTCGAAGGTGGCCAGCTTGGCCAGCAGCACACCCCCGGCCTCGGCCAGCCGCGCGGCCAGCACCGCGTCCGTACTGGGTAGGTAGTCGCGGTACAGCGCGGAGCCGCCGGTGGTACGGATGCCCTCGGTGGCGACGATGTCCTTCAGCCCGTATGGCACGCCCTCCAGGTGGCGGGCGGTGCCGGCGGCCCAGCGCGCGTCGGACTCGGCGGCCTGGACCAGGGCCCGCTCGGCCAGCAAGGTGATCACCGCGTTCACCGAGGGCTCGGTGGCCTCGATGCGGGCCAGGCATGCCTGGGTGGCCTGGGTCGGGGTCGCGGTGCCGGCCGCGAAGCGTTCCAGCAATTCGGCCGCGGTGGCGTCGGCCAGGTGGGTGTCGGTGGCCGCGTTGGGCGCGGACTCGGCGATGCTCATGGCCGGCCTCCGTCGGCAATCCAGGCCAACGCCGTGGACGGCTCGCAGACCTCCTCGGTGAACGGCAGCGGCAGCGCGCGCAACCGCTCCAGCGTGGGGCGCAGCTCGGCGTGCGTGCCGTGCGCCTGGCTCAGCCGCTCCGCGGTGAGCGTCCGGTCCTGGTCGGCGGCGAGCACGGCGAACTGATCAATAGGCGGCAAGGGCACGGATTGCTCCTCGATTCGACGGTGAAACGCCTGGTAGATGGCCGTGAGTGGCAAGTGGTCCTATGGGGACACTTGCCACTCACGGGTCTTGAGCTGCGGGGGTGTGCCGCCGGGGGTGACGCCGGCCATGGCCTCGATCACGGCGCCGGCCCGGAAGGTCAGCGCGTCCGCCCAGTGCGGCGCCACGATCTGGATCGAGGTCGGCATGCCGGTGGCACCGTCGACGCCGCTGGGCACCGCAAGCGCGGGGTGCCCGGAGAGGTTCAGCACGCAGCAGTTGGCCACCATGGTGGTGCCCCGGCTGAGCAGCTCCGGGTCCTCGGCGGGGCGGTCCAGCAGCACCGGCGCGACCTGCGGTGTGGTCGGCGTGACCAGCAGGTCGAACTCCTCGAAGGCGGCGTCCAGCTGCGCGGTGAGCGCGCGACGCAGGTTGGCGGCCTTGGCGAAGTAGGTAGAGAAGTAGCTGTCGTGCAGGTAGCGCCCGCCGAGCAGCCACACCTTGAAGAACGGCGGGAATGAGTCCGCCTCCAGCCGCCGGACCAGCCCGAACGCGTGGGTGCGCTCCACGTCCATCTCGCCGAGGTGGCTGTAGCCAGAGCCGTCGGACTGCGCGGTCAGCCAGGCCATGTGCAGCAGCAGCGTGGTCTCGATCGCCCAGGCGTCCGACCACAGCGGGATGGACACCGGAGCGAGGCTGGCCCCGTCCGCGCGCAGCGCCGAGCAGGCCGTGTCGAACCCGGCGAGCACCCCCGGCTCGCACAGCGCCGGATCGGCCGCCTCGGTGACCACGCCGATCCGCAGCCCGGCCACCCCGTCGCCCAGGCTGGCCGCGGCGGTGGTCGGCGCGGGTTTCCCGCGCACCCACTGCGGATCCCGATCGGAGTGCCCGCTGATCACGTCCAGCATCCGGGCGGTGAGCTCCACCGTCCGGGCCATCGGGCAGACCGAGTCGATGGTGTGGTCCATGTAGGTCAGCCCGTGCGAGGGCACCAGGCCCTGGGTGGGCTTGATGCTGACCACGCCGTTGAACGAGGCCGGGATGCGCGCCGAGCCGCCCTCGTCCACGCCGAGCGCCAGGTCCACCGCCCCGGAGCGCACCGCCGAGCCCGACCCGCCGGATGAGCCACCGGCAGACCGCGTCGGGTCGACCGCGTTGCGCGCCGGGCCGTACCAGCTGGACTCCCCGGTACCCGAGGTGGAGAAGTCGTCAAGGTTGGTCTTGCCCACGATGTCCGCGCCCGCCGCCAGCAGCCGGGCCACCACAACCGCATCGGTGGTCGGGGTGTAGCTCAGCGTCCGGGAGGCGTTGGTGATCGGGATGCCGGCTACCGCCAGGTTGTCCTTGACCCCGACGGTGAAACCGGCCAGTGGACCCTCGGGTGCGCCCTTGACCTGGCAGCGCCGGATGAACGCGTGGAACGGGTCGTCGGCGTCGCAAGGCGGGCCACCCGGGTCCCGGTCGGTGTGGACCAACGGCGGGGTGGGCGCGCAGAGCTCGTCCACCCGGTCCACCCCGACCAGCGTCCGGTCCAGGATCGCCGCGTACTGCTCGGCTTCGCGCGGGGTCAGCGACAGATGTTCGGCCGCGCCGAGCTGGGTGAGCTGCTCGGGTGTCGGGCGGCGGACGAAGCCACGGATCCGTCCTCGGGGCATGGCCATGGCGGTCTCCTTCCGGGTCAGTCGGTGGCTCAGCTGTTGGACGACGGGGCGCCCACGGACAGCTGGGTGAGGTCGGCGAACCAGGACTGCGGCTCGACAAATCCGCGCACGGTCGGTGCCAGGACTCGCGGGTTCTTGTCGTTGACCACGACAAGCCACGGCGAGTCCTGGCCGAGGATCGCGGCGATCTGGGCGTAGATGTCCGATCGGGCCTTCTGGTCCAGCACCGTCTTGGCCCGCTGCAGCAGCGCGTCCACCTGGGGGTTGGAGTACTTGCCGGCGTTCGGCGTCGAGCCGGTGCCGAACCAGCTGCGCCAGAAGCCCTCCTGCTGGAAGGACAGCGAGATGTTCAGCGCGTTCGCGTCGTCCGGGATCCTGCCGACGAAGAAGTCGTTCAGCATCGCCGCCCATTCGATGGGCTTGAGCTGGACCTGCACCCCGACCGCGGCCAGGTCGGCCTGCAGCGCGGTGTTCATCGGGGTGGGCACCATGTTGCCGGAGCCGCTGGTCGGGTAGGACAGCGTCATGGTGAAGCCGTTCGGGTAGCCGGCCTGGGCCAGCAGCTGCTTGGCCTTTGCCGGGTCGTAGCCGTACACGTCGTTGTTCGGGCGGTAGGCGGCGTCGGCGTGCGGCACGAAGCCGAGCGCCGGTTCCGCGGTGCCCTTGAGGATGTTGTCCACCAGCGACTGCCGGTTGATCGCCCAGTTCAGTGCCTCGCGCACGGCCGGGTTGTTGAACGGTGGCTTCGCCAGGTTGTAGACCCACGGCCAGACGTGGTTGTACGAGTTGGTGAGCACCTGGAAGCCCTGGTTGCGCAGGTTGGGCACGTCGTCCGGCGGCGGCACCTCGATCCAGTTGACCTCGCCGGAACGCAGCGCGGCCACCCGGGCGGTGGGATCGGGGATGGGCCGCAGGATGACCTTGTCCACCTTCGGTGCGCCGTTCCAGTAGTCCGGGTTGCGGTTCATCACCAGCCGCTGGCCGCGCTGCACCGACTCGAACATGAACGGGCCGGTGCCGACCGGCTTCTCCGCGAAGCCCTGGTTGCCCTCCGTCTTGACCGCCGTTGGGCTGGCGAAGTACACCGTGGCGAGGTCGGTTGGCAGGTAGGACCACGGGCCGTTGGTGTTGATCTGAATGGTCAGGTCGTCGATCTTGGAGAAACTCTTGATGCCCTGGACCGACAGGCCGCCCTGGGCGTTGAGCTCCTGGTAGAAGTTGGGGCTGGTCTTGTCCACGTAGCGCTGCAGGTTGAAGATCGCCGCGTCGGCGTTCCACGGGGTGCCGTCGTGGAACTTCACGTTCGGCCGCAGGTGGAACGTCCAGTGGGTCAGGTCGGCGCTGGGTTCCCAGGAGGTGGCCAGGTCCGGCACGATCGCCGGGATCTGGTCGCCGTGCGTCAGGTCGAACCGGGTCAGACCGTCGAAGAGCTGGTTGGCCACGAACCGCAGTCCCTCGTAGCCCTGGCCCTGGGCCAGCCCGGTATCCAGCACCGGGATGTCCGACGCGGTCATCCCGATGATCAGGGTGTTCTGGCTGCCGCCGGAGGAGGTGGCGCTTCCCCCGCAGGCGGCGAGCAGCAGACCGAGCACGGCCCCCAGCGCGGTGAGCAGCAACCCTTTCCGCCGGCGGCCGTTCGGTCGGGGGGTTCGCGGGATGGTGGACACGGGGTTCCTCTCGGCGGTTCCGGGCGGAGACCATCGGCCGGTGACCCATAGGGCGCCGGCGGGAGGCGGGGCGGTCGGGATCAACGGGGCACGGGCACCGCCGGCTCGGGTTGGCGGGTCAGGTGGATGCAGGCCGCGGTGTGGCCGTCGGTGACCTCGGTGAGCGGCGGCCAACTGGTGGCGCACACCTCCTCGGCCACTGGGCAGCGGGTCCGGAAACCACAGCCGGACGGTGGGTTGGCCGGGCTGGGCAGTTCGCCGGACAGCACGATCCGCTCCCTGCCCTGCCCGGGTGTGGCGGACAGCAGCGCGGTGGTGTACGGGTGCTGTGGGCTCGCCCAGAGCCGTTTCGCCGGCGCCACCTCGACCACCCGGCCCAGGTACATCACCGCCACCCGGTCCGAGATGTGCTCCACCACCGCCAGGTCGTGGGAGATGAACAGGAACGCCACCCCGGTCTCGGCCTGCAGGTCGGCGAGCAGGTTGAGCACCTGCGCCTGCACGCTCTTGTCCAGCGCGGACACCGCTTCGTCGCACACCACCAGGTCCGGCGAGGTGGCCAGGGCCCTGGCGATGGCCACCCGCTGCAGCTGGCCGCCGGAGAGCTCGTGCGGGAAGCGGACGCTCTGCGCGGCGGTCAGCCCGACCCGCTCGAGCAGCTCCAGCACCCGGGGTCCGCGCTGGGCCCGGGGCATGCCGTGCGCGCGCAGGTTGAACTCGATCGAGGAGCGGACGGTGAGCCGGGGGTTGAGCGAGGTCTGCGGGTTCTGCGGCACCACCTGCAGCCGGGCCCGCACCGCGCGCAGCTCGGCGCGCCCCAGCTCGGCCAGTGGCCGGCCGTCGAACGTGACAGTGCCTTCGTCCGGGGTGAGTAGGCCGAGCAGCATCTTGCCGGTGGTGGACTTGCCGCAGCCGGATTCCCCGACCACGCCCAATGTCTCGCCCCGGTGCACGGTCAACGACACGTCCGACACCGCGCGCACCCCGTTGCCGAACGTCTTGGTCAGGTGCTCGCCGCGCAGCAGCACCGTCGGGTCGGCGGCCGACTGACCGGCCATCGCGTCGCTCATCAGGCCGCCTTCCCCGGGCTCGGGCGCACCGGATTGACCACTGGGCAGGCCGCCGCCCGGTCCCGGCCCACGCCGATCAGTGGCGGGTCCTCGCTGTGGCAGGACGGGCGTGCCACGGGGCAGCGCGGCGCGAACGCGCAGCCGGCCGGGAACGCGCCCACTCCGGGCGGGGATCCCTCGATGGAGCGCAGCGTGCCGCGCGGAATGTCCGGCCCGGGCAGCGAGTCCAGCAGGCCCCGCGTGTAGGGGTGCCTCGGGTTGGTCAGCACCTCGCCTGCCGGGCCTTCCTCCACCAGCCGCCCGGCGTACATCACGCCGATCCGGCCGCCGAAGTCGCCGGCCACCCCCACGTCGTGGGTGACCATGAGCATCGCCGTACCCAGCCGTTCCCGCAGCTCGGACAGCAGCTCGAGGATCTGTGCCTGCACCGTGACGTCCAGCGCGGTGGTCGGCTCATCGGCGATCAGCACCTGCGGGTCACAGGCGACCGCGATGGCGATGACCGCCCGCTGCCGCATGCCGCCGGACAGCTCGTGCGGATAGCTGTCGGCCACCCGCTTCGGGTCCGGGATGCCGACCATGGCCAGCAGCTCCTCGGCCCGCCGGCGCGCGGCCCGCCTGACCCGCTCCACGCCGTGCACCGCGAGCACCTCGGTGAGCTGGGCACCGATCCGCCGCAGCGGGTCGAGCGCTCCGGTCGGGTCCTGCGGGATGAGCGCGATCTGCCCACCGCGCACCCCACGCAACCGCGACTCGGGCAACCCGAGCAGCTCCTGACCGTTCATCCGCACGCTGCCGCCCAGCTCCGCCGCCGAGCCGTAGAGCTGCATGATCGACCGCGCGGTCACCGACTTCCCACTGCCGGACTCGCCGAGCAGCATCAGGGTCTCGCCCCGCCGGAGCGTGAACGAAACCCCACGCACCACCTCGATCCGTCGCCCCTTGGGCACGAACGTGGTGGTCAGGTCGGTGACCTCGAGCGGGGCGACACCGCGAGTGATGTCGTCCTCGGCTTGCGACAGCGTCGAGGTGCTCACGCCCGGGCCTCCCCACGCACGTCGAGCAGGTCACGCAGGCCGTCGCCGAGCACGTTGAACGCCACCGAGGCGACCAGGATGGCCAGCGCGGGCACCGCGGCGAGGAACGGCGCGGTGTAGATGTACTGGGTGTGGTCGCTGACCATCAGCCCCCACTCCGCGGTCGGCGGTGACACGCCAAGGCCGAGGAAGCTCAGTCCCGCCGCGTACACAATGGACAGCCCGATCAGCGCGGTGCAGTAGACGACCACCGGCGGGGCCACGTTCGGCAGCACCTGGCGCAGGGCGATCGCGCCGCGGGAGGCGCCGCTCGCCCTGGCCGCCTCCATGTAGTCCAGGTCGACCAGCCGCCGGGTCTCGGTCTCGGCGACCCGGGCCACCGGCGGCACCAGGATCACGGCCAGCGCGATGATCGAGTTGGAGATGCCGGAGCCCAGCGCGGCGGCGATGGCGATGGCCAGCAGCACGGCGGGAAAGGCGTAGAACACGTCCAGCGTGCGCATGATCGACCGGTGCGCCCAGCGGCCGGACAGGCCGGCGGTGACGCCCAACCCGGTACCCACGATCGCCGCGAACAGCACCGGGACCAGGCCGGCGAGCAGGGACAGCCGGGTGCCGTCCACCAGCCGCGCGAACACGTCGCGGCCCTGGCCGTCGGTGCCCAACAGGTGCCCGTGGGTGCCGGCCGCGAGCAGCCGCTGGGCCGGGTCACCGGCGTTGGGATCGCCGACCACGAACGGGCCCACCACGGCCACCAGCACGATGACGCCGACCACGGCCCCGGCGACGGTTGCCGACGAGGTCATCCGGCGGCGCCGGCGAGCCACACGGGGCGGCGCGGTGAGAGTGCCGGGTGGCGCCTCGGTCACGGCGGTCATGAACATCTCTCCTGGGGAGGGCGACAGGGAGCTAGTGGGAGGTACGGATGCGCGGGTCGACCAGCCCGTGCAGGGCGTCGACGATCAGGTTGAGCATCACGAACGCGAACGCCGAGACGAGCACCCCGGCCTGGATCACCGGTAGGTCCCGCTGACTGATCGACTGGTAGACCAGCAACCCGATGCCGGGCCAGGCGAACACCGCCTCGACGAAGATCACCCCGCCCAGCAGGTAGCCGATCTGCAGGCCGGCCACGGTGAGCAGCGACGGCACCGTGTTGTGGAAGGCGTGCGCCATGACCCGACGCCGGGACAGACCTCGAGCGGTGAGCGCCTCGATGAAGTCCATGCTCATCACGTCCAGCACCGACGAGCGGAACATCCGGGCGATGATTCCGGCGGGGACCAGCGCGGCGGTGACCGCCGGAAGGATCAGGTGGTTGAACAGATCGACGAACCCACCGCCCAGGCTGGGGTTGTACATGCCGCTGACCGGGAACAATCCGGCGCCGGCGGCCAGGTAAATGATCAGCAGCAGGCCGACCGAGTACTGCGGCACGGAGATGGAGAACAGCGCGAAGCCGTTGCCGATCCTGGCCAGCGGGCCGGTGCGGCGCAACGCGGTGAGGGTGCCCACGCCGACACCGAGGATCATCGCCAGCACCGCGGCGGCCAGGGTCAGGATGAGCGTGTTCTTCAGCGCGTCGAACACCATCGGTGCGACGGCTGAGCGCCGGGCAATGCTGGTACCGAAGTCGCCGACCAGGGTATGTCCGAGCCAGGACGCGTACTGGACCGGCAGCGGGCGATCCAGACCCAGCCGCTCGGTCAGCGCGGCGCGAGCCTCTGGGGAGCCGGTGGGCCCGAGCAGCGACGCGATCGGGTCACCCGGAATGATCTTGATGGTGACGAAGATGACGACGGAGACGCCGAGCAGGATCGGAATCGCCATCAACAGCCTGCGGCCGACGTAACCCAGCATCAGGCCTCAGGCCCCCGCTTCGGCCCGCGCCGACACTGCCAGCTGTGCCGGGGCAGCTGCACGGTCAGCGTCATCCGGTCCCCGCGCACCCGGGCGAACGCGTACTCCAACGGGGTGCCGGTGTGGTCCCTGACCAGCCGCTCGAACAGCAGCAGCGGGGCGCCGGTAGCCACATTGAGCAGCCCCGCGACCAGGTCGTCGGCCAAGATCGCCTCGACCGCCTGGTCGGTGACGCCGAGCTCGAAACCCGCCAGCTCGTAGACCCTGTACCACTCCTCGACCTGTTGGCCCCGCGCCACCACGTCCAGCAGCGGTGGCGGAACGTAGGCGGTGCAGGCGGAGTAGGGCTCCTCGCCGACATACGTCAGGTACTCGATGACGCCGCACGCACTGCCCTTCGGCAGGCGCAGCCGTTCGGCAACCCTCGGCGCGGCAATTTCGCGGGCAGTGCTGAGAATGCGATGCGAGACGACCTCGGTGTCGCGGACCGGCTCCGGACCGTGCATGTAGCTGAAACTGTGCCGGACCTTCGAGGCCACCGACAGCGTCCCGGTTCCCGGTATCCGCTTGACCAGGCCCTCGTCCCGCAGCAGCGCGAGTGCGTCCCGCACCACCTGGCGACTGGCCGAGAACGAGAGCATCAACTCCGCCTCGCCAGGCAGTGGGCCGGCGGAGAACTCCTCGAGCACAATCGCCGCACGGAGCAGGTCTCGTACCCGGCGGGCCGCTCTGGACCGGCGCTGGGTGCGCGGGTCCATCCTCGCCTGAGTCATGCCCGTACCCTGCGTAACTGCCGTGTACACCAGTAGAGCGCCGGGGTAACGCCATAGTTAAGCCGGAATCAGGAACCCGCAAAACGCCGCTGACCTGAGCAAACGTTTCCCTTTTTGCTGGATAACGCCGGCAGACCCGCGCACTAACGCCGCGTCCCGTTTGTCCGCCCGCCGCGTGCTCTGGGCCGTTCGGCGTAACCGGATGTTCCTGATCACGGCGTCGACCCGCCGATGGACCCTCAGCGCAGCCGATCGAGGCGACGGGTCGGGGTGCGCTGGACGTGCGATGCTCGAACCGGCTTGCTACTCGAAGCGTAACGGGATGGCGAATGATTCTGAGCAGGTATGACGGGCAGCTCCTGGTCGTTCGGCAGCCCGATCACGGCCGGCAAACCGGACTGATCGCCGACGCCTGGGGCAACGACGAGGTGGCCCCGCCGACGCAACACCGCGAGGCCGGCCGGCTGGCGGCCACTCACCATGACGACGGCTGGGCGATCTGGGAACGCCGCCCCGACCTCGACCCGGCGACTTCCCAGCCCATCCAGTTCTACGACGTCAAGCCCCGAGAGCACGTTCCGGCCTATCGGGCTGGCATCGAGCGTGCCGCCCAGCTTGACCCCTGGACAGGCCTGCTGGTCAGCATGCACGGGGCAGGGCTGTACAACGACCGGTACGGCAGCTACCGCCTGGAGGAAATCGGTGGGCAATCACTCACCGATGTCGAGCGAGCCCTGGTGAACGAGTTCCTTGCCGACATGGCAGCCCTGCAGGCGGACCTGTACGCCGACGCGGTGGGGCACCGGGCGCCGAATGCCCCGCACCAACTGCCCGAGGTGATGTCGGCGTACCTGCTTCTCCAGGTCTGGGATCGGATCTCCTTGCAGTTCGCGCTTCGACACGGCGCGGACGGGATCATCGCTCCCTTGCCGACGGCGCGGGGCCGCGGCGAGCTGAGCTGCACGGCACGAGGCCGGTTCACCCTGGCGCTGGCGCCGTACCCGTTCGCCCGCGACACCGTGGAGATGCCTGTGGTGGCCAGCCTGGTGCCCGACCGCGGCTACGCCAACCCCGAGGACTTCATCGCCACGCTCGCCGCGGCCGGCCAAACTGTGATCGAGTGCGTGGCGGTCAGGTAGCGCTCGGCTCAGCTCAGTTGTCGTCGCCGTCGTCGCTGTTGTCATCGTTACTGTTGTCGTCACTATTGTCGTCGCCGTTGTCATCGCCGTTGTTGTCGTCGCCGCTGCTGGCCTGGCTGCTGTTGGGGTCAGGCGCTGCCTTCGGTCCGTCCATGACCTGCACGTGGTCGCCGATCTGCAGCGTGTTGTAGAACGCCTCGGCGTCGGCCAGATTGAGGTGCACACAGCCGGCGGACGCCCGCTTCGGGTCGCCGGCGTGGAAGGCGATGCCGCCGTCTTCGAAGAACACCGAGTCCGGCATCGGTGCCGGCTGCCCGTTGGGCAGCTTGAACTCCGCCGTCGTGTGGGTCTTGTCCTTCCGGTAGACCCGGAAGACGTCCCCGGTCGGGGTCTCCTCGCCCGCGCCACCGGTGGCGATCGGTACCGGCCCGCGCAGGATCTTGCCGTTCTTGATCAGCCAGGCCTTCTTCTTGTTCACATCCACACAGGCGCTGGCCGCGGCGGTGCAGGGCGTGCCGGCAACCGCGGGGGAATTCCGGGCGGCCACCTCGGCGGGCGTGAGGGCGAGCGCCGAGCCCGCGAACCACAAGCTGATCGCACCGGTCAGCGCGACAGCAGCACTCGCCACTACCGCGACCCGGTACCCACCATCACGGCGAAACCTGAACATCAACCAGCCTTCTCAGTCTGTCGGGAAATACCGCGAGGCCGAACTCGGGGAATCTCGGCCTCCACCACAAATGACGCGCGAGGGGTCCAGAGGATGCGTCGCAAACCCTGACAGAACGCTGTGACTGAGAAACACCCAAGCCTGACCAGGACGATCCTGAGACAAACGCGGACCTCGCCGGGCCTAGCAGTGGCCCGGGCGCCGCCGACCGATGATGATGATGGACATGCACTCCCCTGCTTGGAGAACTCTGCTTGTCCGTACCGCTGTCGGGGTGCTGACCGTGCTGAGCGCCGTCGCATGCGGTCGATCCGCGACGACCGACCAACCGCCCCCAGCCCAGCCGTCGGTCGCCGAGAACGTGACCGTCCCGGCGCAGCTGGCCGTTCCCGCTGGCCAGCAACTCGTGGGCACGTTCAAGGTCGATCATGGCTCACAGGTTTACGCGTGCACCCACGGCGCGTGGAGCCTGAAAGAGCCCGCCGCGGTCCTCACCTCCGGCACCGAGGAGGTCCTGCACACCGCGGGGCCGCAGTGGATCTCCACGAGCGACGGCAGCGCGGTCACCGGAGCGCCGAGCGCCACCGTGCCCGTTCCGGGTGCGGTACCTGAGCTGCTGTTGAGAGCCACCGCGCACCGGGGCAACGGGCTGTTCGGACAGGTCGACTACATCCAACGGCTGGCTACCCAGGGCGGCGTCGCACCGGCGGGGGCATGTACCGACGGCACGCAGCAGGCTATTGCGTACACCGCGCAGTACCGCTTCTACGCCCCGGCCTAGTGTCCGGTCTATCGCCGCGGCGGGTTCGCCGCCTGCCGGGCGATCATGGCCGCTTCCGGCCAAGTTTGCCGACGGCGGGGCGCAGTGGGACGTCCAGCGCGTCGTAGAGACCGGGCGCCGCGGCCACCAGCCAGTCGATCGCGCCCACCAACCGGCCGACCGCGGTGGCGTTCCCGCCGGCGGACCGGTTCTCGCCCTCGTCGGTGGCCTCGACGGTGACCTCGATGCGCGGGCGGCCCTCGATGATCACCCGGTGTGCCCCGTCGCCGTCGGGCGGCGTCGGCCAGTCCGGCGCGCAGGACGGGTGGATCCGGGTGACGTGCTCGATGACGATGCGGGGTTCGCCCTCGACGACGCCCTGCACCTCGAACCGCACCGCGCCCTGGCTGCCGGCCGCGAACTCGCCCATCGCCGCGGTACTCACCGTGTCCTCGAGCGGGCGCCGGGCCACGGTCTCCCGGATCTCGTCGAGTTCGACCCCGAGAGCCCTGGCCATCAGGCGTATCTGCCCGCCCCACACCATGGTCGGCACCGACGTTGCGAGCATCGCCGGCTGGTAGTCCATCGGCTGGCCCATGCCGACCAGGTAACGGACCGCGTCCTCCTGGTCGTAGGTGGTGTAGTCGAAGATCTCCTGGCAACGGATCACGTCGATGGTCGTGCCGAGTCCGCTGATCAGCAGCGGCAGTACGTCGTTGCCCCAGCCGGGGTCGACACCGGAGACGAACAGCGAGCCGCCGCCGTCCGCGATGGCCGCAAGGACCGGTTCCCGCAGCTCCGGCGGCGCATTGCGCTGGTCGTAGAGCGCGTACAGCGCGGGCGTGACGACCACTGCCCCGGCCCGGATCGCCCTGGTGATGTCCGCGAGAGCCCCGTCGGGGCGGATGTCGCCGCTCGCCGCGTACACCACGGCCTGCGGGCTGGCGGCCAACGCCGTGTCGATGTCGTCGGTCGCCGCGACCCCCAGTTCGTGGTCGAGCCCGCCCAGTTCGCCCGCGTCGCGGCCGGCCTTGTCGGGGTTGTGCACGAGCACCGCCGCGAGTTCCAGCGCCGGGTGGGCGTCGACGGCACGAATCGCCGCGCGGCCGACGTTGCCGGTACCCCAGACAACCGTGGAGATCATGCGCGGAGCGTAGCGAGCGGGCGCCCCAGCTCTAGGCACACGGCATTCGCGGCTGTTCGCCCAGATGCATTGTCGCCCCTCGCCGCGAGTGGGAGCCTGTCAGGCCGAGTGTTCGTCAGTGGAGGAGACAGGACAATGACGCTCAAGATTGGCGATGTGGCCCCTGACTTTGCGGCGGAGACGACCGAGGGGCGCCTCCAGTTCCATGACTGGCTGGGTGACTCCTGGGCGGTCTTGTTCTCGCACCCGAAGGACTTCACCCCGGTCTGCACCACCGAGCTGGGCTATATGGCCAAAATCAAGCCGGAATTCGACAGCCGGGACGTAAAGATCATTGGGCTGTCCGTGGATCCGGTCGACCGCCACACGAAGTGGGCCTCCGACATCGCGGAGACCCAGGGGTACGCGCCGAACTATCCGATGATCGGCGACTCTGACTTCACGGTCTCAAAGCTCTACGGAATGTTGCCGGCCGAGACCAGCGGCGAGGCAGCCGCTCGCACGCCCGCCGACAACCAGACGGTGCGCAACGTGTTCGTCGTCGGCCCGGACAAGAAGATCAAACTGATCCTCGTCTACCCGATGACCACGGGCCGCAACTTCGACGAGGTACTCAGGGTGATCGACTCGCTGCAGCTGACTGCTGAGCACAAAGTCGCAACGCCGGTGAACTGGAAACACGGTGAAGACGTGATCATCGCCGGCTCGGTTTCTGACGAGGAGGCAAGGAAGTCCTACCCTGACGGCTGGGAGGCGCCCCGCCCGTACATCCGGATCGTGCCCCAGCCACACTGAGATGATCGAGATCGACACGATCGAAACATCCAGCCTGGGCGATCGCAGCTACCTGGCCACCGATGGTGAGGTGGCGGTAGTCATCGATCCGCAACGCGACGTCGACCGCGTTCTGGCCCTGCTGAACCGGCGCGGTGTGCGTCTGACGCACGTGCTGGAGACCCACGTCCATAACGACTACGTCAGCGGTGGCCTGGAACTGGCCCGCAGCACCGGCGCGGCGTATGTGGCGCCAGCTGGCAGCGGTGTCGAGTTCGAGCACGTGCAGGCCGCCGAAGGCGACGTCCTCGCGGCCGGGGAGATGGGGCTGCGGGTCCTGCACACCCCTGGGCACACCCACCACCACGTCAGCTACGTCCTACTGGCCAACGAGGGCGAGGACGCGCAGGGCGTGTTCACCGGCGGGTCGATGTTGTTCGGGGCGACCGGGCGCACCGACCTGGCCGGCCCGGACGCCACGCTCGAGTTGACCCACGCGCAGTACCACTCGGTGCGCCGCCTGGCCGCCGAGCTGCCCGCCGAGGCCGCGGTCATGCCCACCCACGGGTTCGGCAGCTTCTGCTCGGCCACCCCGACCAGTGGCGACGCCTCCACCATCGGTGAACAGATCAACATCAACCCGGCTCTGACCTTGGCCGAGCAGGACTATGTCGACACACTGCTCGCCGGGTTGGACGCCTATCCCGCCTACTACACGCGGATGGGACCGATCAACCGCCGTGGTCCGGCCCCGGTGGACCTCTCAGCCCCCGAGCCGGTCGAGCCCGCGCAGCTGCGCGCGCGCATCGAGGCCGGGCAATGGGTGGTCGATCTGCGGGAGCGGACCGCGTTCGCCGCCGGCCATCTGGCCGGGTCACTCGGTTTCGAGCTGTCCACAAACTTCGTCACCTACCTGGGCTGGCTGTACCGCCACGACACATTCATAACCCTGATCGGGCAAACCCCGGAGCAAATCCTCGACGCTCGCCGCGAGCTCGCGCGGATCGGAATCGACGAGCTCGCCGGCGCGGCCACCGGCGACATCCAGGCCCTCGCCGACGGACATGCACTGCGCTCCTACCCGGTGACCGATTTCGCCGGGCTGGCCACCACCCGTCAGCAGCGACCGGTGCGTGTCCTTGACGCGCGCCGCAACGACGAACGTGCCCGCGGCCACGTCGCCGGGTCCCAGCACATTCCGCTGCACCAGCTGGCCGAACGCCTGGACGAGGTCCCCCAGGGCGAGGTGTGGGTCTACTGCGGCTCGGGCTACCGCGCCTCGATCGCCGCGTCAGTGCTGGACCGCCCCGGCCGGCAGATCGTGCTGATCAACGACTCCTACGACGCCGCGATTGCCGCGGGTCTGCAAGACCAGTACCCGGCCAGGGCGGCCACGATCCAGTAAGCAGGCTGTCGCGGCTACTCGGCCTCGGGCTTCTCGTCGGAGCTGCTGGCGCGGACGTTGCGGACGATGTCCCGGCCGAAGGTGACGTCCAGCCGCTCGCTGACCGCCAGCTGGAGCACCGCCAGCATCGCCTCGCCGGACACCTCGCGCAGCTGCTCGATCGTCTCGTAGAGCTTCGGCCACCGATCGGCGGGCCGGCCGGAGTCGTCGAACGGCCGCCAGACCTCGCCCAGGAACAGCTCGACGTAGATCTTTGCGATGCCGTCCGCGTGCTTGCGCAGCTGTTCGACCACATCCAGCGACCGGGACAGCGGGATGCCCATGTCGACCATCGACTGCGCGGCGCCCATCAGCCGGGGACTGATCTCTTCGTACTGGTCGTCGCCGACCTCGCGCAGCAGGTCCATCTTCTGCGCGCGGCGCAGCAGACCGCCGTCCTCGGCGCCGAACCGCTCGGTCAGCTCATCCAGGTGCACGATCTGGCGTTCCTCGGGCGCGAACAGCTGGCGCACGGTCCGGATGAAGTGCACCACCTGCTCCGTGGTGCCACCCGTGGTGTCCAACAGCTTCTTGATCGTGTCGAGCTTGACGCCGTCCCCCTGCAGCTCCTGGATCAGCTCCAGTCGAGCCTCGTGGCCGGGCCCGTAGTACCCGGTGCGGGCTCTGACCTGCGGCGGAGGCAGCAGCCCGCGCGCCTGGTAGGCGCGGATATTGCGCACGGTGACGCCGCTCAACCGGGCCAGCTCGTCAATCGTCCGCCACTCGACACCATCGACCTCGACAGTCATGTGACACAGGATACCATCGCACCCGCCTTGCTATGTGACATCACTCTGTGCTCTTCTGGTGTCATGTTTCGAGTCGCCCCGCCAAGGGCCCCCAGCCGAGTGCGCGCCACGGTGCGCGCGATCGGCGGCGCGCTCACCACCCCGCTATTGCCGGAGGACTTCGCCGGGCTGATCAACCCGCTGTGGTCGCGCACCGCGCTGCGCGGCCGGGTGGTCGAGGTCCGGCGGGAGACCGACCGCGCCGCCACCCTGCGCATTCGCCCCGGTCGCGGCTGGCGAGGGCACCGGGCCGGGCAGTACGTGCGGCTCGGGGTGGACGTGGACGGCGTGCGGCACTGGCGCACCTACTCGCTGACCAGCCCATCTTCCAGCGCCGAGAGGAGCGCCAGCGGAACGAGCATCGGCACAGACGGGTGCATCTCGGTGACCGTGCAGGCGCTGCCCGGTGGCGTGGTCTCGCCGCACCTGGTGAACGCCACACCGGCCGGCACCATCGTCCACCTGGAGCCCGCCGACGGGGACTTCGTGCTCCCCGACCCGATGCCGAGCCAGCTGCTGATGGTCACCGCCGGCAGCGGCATCACCCCGGTGATGGGCATGCTGCGCACCCTCGCCGCGCGCGGCGACCTAGCCGACGTCGTCCTGCTGCACAGCGCGCCCAGTGCCGCCGAGATGATCTTCCGAGACGAGCTGCACTCCCTCGCCGACCAGCACCCCGGCCTGCGCCTGGTCACCAGGCATACCCGAGGCGAGGGCCGGCTGGAACTGGCCGAGCTGGACACGGCCTGCCCCGACTGGCGCGGCCGGGAGGCGTACGTGTGCGGCCCGGCCGGACTGCTGGACGCCGCCCGCACGCACTGGGCGGACGCCCCGGACCGGCTGCACGTCGAACAGTTCACCCCGCCGGCGCGCACCGGCGGCGGGTGTGGCGGCGAGGTCTCCTATGGCGAGGCCGCCACCGTCGACGTGGACGGCGAGAGCAGCCTGCTCGAGGCCGGCGAGGCGGCCGGCGTGCTACTGCCCAGCGGCTGCCGGATGGGCATCTGCTTCGGCTGCGTGCTGCCGCTGCGCGACGGCCAGATCCGGGACCTGCGCACCGGCGAGGTGCACGGCGAGCCCGGTGACCTGGTCCAGACCTGCATCAACGGCGCGAGCGGCGCTGCCCGCCTGGACATCCCCACTACCTGAGGAGCCCCCACCATGACCGCCACCCTGTCCAAGAACAACACCCCGGAATCCACCCCCCGGGTCCGCTCGGTGCCGTCCACACCAGCCCCGGAGGCCAACGGCCTCACCGCCGAGCAGGTCGACGAACTCGGCCACCGGCTCGACGCCATCCGCGACCGGATCCTGGCCGAGCGCGGCGCCACCGACGCCGCCTACATCCGCCGCGTGATCAAGGCCCAGCGGGCGCTGGAGATCGGCGGCCGGGCGCTGCTGTTCGCCGGTGTGCTGCCGCCCGCGTGGCTCGCCGGGACGGCGCTGCTGTCCGTCGCCAAGATCCTGGAGAACATGGAGATCGGGCACAACGTGCTGCACGGCCAGTGGGACTGGATGCGCGATCCCAAGATCCACTCCAGCAACTGGGAGTGGGACCTGGTCAGCGACGCCCAGGGCTGGAAGCACTCGCACAACTACCTGCACCACACCTACACCAACGTGGTCGGCAAGGACCGCGACGTGGGCTACGGCATCCTGCGGCTGTCCGAGGAGCAGCCCTGGCGCCCGTACTACCTGGGCAACCCGGTGTACAACGTGCTGCTCTCGATGTTCTTCGAGTACGGCGTCGCGCTGCACGACCTGGAGTACGAGAAGGTGATCAGCGGGGAGAAGACGAAGGGCGAGGTCTGGGCGCAGCTCAAGCGGATCGGGCGCAAGGTCGGCCGCCAGTTCACCAAGGACTACCTGGTCTTCCCGGCACTGGCCGGCCCGTTCTTCCTCCCCGTACTGCTGGGCAACGCGACCGCCAACCTGGTGCGCAACGTGTGGTCGCACGCGGTCATCTTCTGCGGGCATTTCCCGGACGGCACCGTGCAGTTCACCGAGGAGCAGCTGGAGGGTGAGACGCGGGGCCAGTGGTACCTGCGGCAGATGCTCGGCTCGGCCAACCTGGACGGTGGCCCGTTCTTCCACCTGATGACCGGGAACCTCAGCTTCCAGATCGAGCACCACCTGTTCCCCGACCTGCCCAGCAACCGGTACGCCGAGATCGCCACCGAGGTTCGCGCGCTGTGCGCGGAGTACGGCCTGCCCTACACCACCGGGGGGCTGCCCACCCAGTACCTGCAGGTGGTGCGCAAGCTCGTCCGGCTGGCGCTGCCGCCCAAGCACGTCCGCCCGGCCGACCTGGCGCTCGTCGAGGGCTGAGCACCCCGGCTCCGCCGCCGCGGTGCTCGTGGATCACTGCAATTAGGATCCGCGAGCACCAGCGGCGAGGGGGCGGAATGGCCAGGTACCGGACATACGAGGCACGAGCTGACGCGCGGCGCGCGGAGGCGCTCGCATCGACGACGTCACCGTTCACCATCGAGGTCCGCTTCCTCGGCGGGTTGAGCGACCGGCAGCAGGCGGCGTTCGCCGCCGCGGCCGACCGCTGGACCAAGATGATCGTGGGAGACCTGCCCACCGCCACGGTGGACAACGAGGCCATCGACGACGTTCTGATTCTCGCCCAGGGCTCGGACATCGACGGCGTGGGCAGGGTCCTGGGTCAAGCGGGGCCGACCCACCTGCGACCGGAGTCGGCCGGCAAGGCGGCCTTCACACCCGCCAAGGGCATCATGTCGTTCGACACCGCCGACCTGGCGAACATGGAGGCCGACGGCACGCTGAACGACGTGATCACCCATGAGATGGGCCACGTGCTCGGCATCGGCACCGTCTGGAAGGTCAAAGATCTACTCAGCGGCGAAGGCACGGCAAACCCCACCTTTGCCGGTCCTGGCGCCATAGCGGAGTACCAGACGTTGCGTGCAGCGGGCGACCGCCGCCAGGTTCCGGTGGAGAACACCGGCGGCCCCGGGACGCGGGAGGGCCACTGGCGGGAGTCGGTCTTCCAGAACGAGCTGATGTCCGGCTTCATCGCCGCGACCGGCAACCCGCTGAGCCGCATGACGGTGGCCAGCCTCGCCGACATCGGATACCAGGTCGACCTCGACGCCGCCGAGCCCTACCAGCTGCCGGACCTGGCCGCGGTGGCCGCAGAAGGCGAGCTCCTGGCGCGCGTTGCCTCCGTCGACGTCGCCATGGTCTTGCCCGTCATCCCGCAGATACTGCCCTCGGACAGCGTCTAGGGGCCCGCGCCGAGCGATTCCGCCAGGAGCCACCCTGACAAGATCGTCGAATGGGGAGCCCTACAGAGCTCTGCACTCCGGGAATCTCCCGAAACAGCGATCAGTCCTCGAGCTCAGTCGGGCCTCCCAGAATGGACGCAGCTCTTCGGCCAGGGCACGCAGCTTGTCCGCCTCCGTCGCGGTCAGCGGGTCCGGGCAGCGGTCCAGCGCCGCGAGGCCGAGCGGGAGGTCGTTGGCGACCGTTCAGGCCAGGACCGGTTCGACAGGGTCGGGCCTTTTCGTGACGCGATGAATTAATACACGGCCGCGCCACAAAAGTCTGCTTCCTTCACGCCAGTAACACAAACCTGAGAGCTAGCGATAGCACCACCACAGGGCAGATCACCGCCACGGCTGTCTGACTGCATCGTCCAGTTGCCACCTGGAAGAAACGGACCGCCCACCATGACAATGCCGTCGTTACCGGCGCGCCCACAGTCCATTCGAAAATCCACGCCAGATCGGGCCATGTGGGGCGCGTTCGCAGTCCTCGGTTTGATTATCGGCCTCACGGCGTGCGCAGGTGCGACACCACCGCTTACCGCGGAGCAGGTCACTCGCCAACTCACAGAGCACGTTGCTACCAGCACGCTCACCACTGTCTATACCGCGGAAACGGACCCAAACAAGCTCCTCGGGCGTCCAGGCGGCTACATCTCGAAGACCGCTTTTGCCGACAGCCGAATCGAGCCCGGCCTGTTCGGTGCGGCCCAAGACTCGGTCAACGGCGGCGGCTCAGTGGAGGTGTTCGCCGACGAGGACGCGGCCACTGCCCGCCGCGACTATCTGCAGGAGATGGGCAAGCGGTTGCCAATCCTGACCGGGTACAACTACCAGAGCGGACCGGTATTAGTGCGGGTGTCCCGTGACCTGACGCCCCAACAGGCAGCCGAGTACGAGTCCGCGCTAGCAGCCGTCACTAGCCCCGACAACGCTCCAGCCGCCACGACCCCTGCCCTCGCCGCGCCTCTCCTCCCCACAGTCGAGGTGCCCCGCCCCACGCTCGCGGCGCCTCGTACAGACCCGGCAACCGTGTCGGTGGCCTCCGTACATGACGCGGCAACAGTGCTCCTTACCGACGGAACCCGCCTGCGGCAGGTCGGGATCTCGTCGCCCACCGCGGATTCCTGTCAGGCCAAGCAAGCCACCGCCACCACCGATGCCGAAGTGCGCCGCGCCCCGCTCACCTATCAGCTGCTCGGTCAGTCCGACTTGTACGGCAACCAATGGGCGTACCTGCAGGTCGGCTCGGCGGACCTCGGAGAAAAACTGGCCCGCCTCGGGTGGGTATGGGCCTACCCGGATTCCCCGGCGCCGCAGTCATACAACCAACGGGTCGCCACCCAGGTCGACGTGGCGCGCGCGTCCAAGGTCGGCTTGTTCGGGTCGACGTGCCCCGAATCCGCCGTGACAGCACCCGTGCAATCGCAATCCACGCTGCCGCTGAGGACTATCGAAGATGGCACCTACGCGGTCGGCATTGACATCGAATCCGGCACCTACCGCACCACCGGACCGTCCGAAGACAGCATCGGCAAGATGTGCTCCTGGTCCAGGCGCAAAGACACGTCCGGGGAAGCCGGATCGGTCATCGCAATAAATATCACCAAAGGACCGACAACCGTGACGATCAAACCAACGGACGGCGCCTTCGAGTCACGCGGATGCAACCCCTGGATGAAGATCAACTGATTGCGGGAACGAGGCCGCAGGCACTGGTGCCGTTGCCGCACCGCTGGCTTGTCCGCCTCTGCGTCTAGCCCAGGCCGAGGGTGCTCGCGAAGTAGTGGATGCCGGTGTCCCAGTCGGGCATGTCGCCGAATACCTCGCGGAAACCGACCAGGCACAGCGCGAGGTATACGGCGCGCAGTTCGGAGCAGCGGGACAGCAACTCCGGGTCGGGGCTGTGGTGCTTGGCCACCGCGTCGGGATCCTGCCAATGCAGCAGCGCCAGGTCCCACTCCCTCGGGCCGAGACAGATGTGCTCGAAGTCGATCCAGATCAGGCCGTCCGGAGTGGCCACCAGGTTGCCCGGGTGGGCGTCGCCGTGCACGGGACGCAGTTCGCCCGGCGCCTCCCAGAACGG
>DATHIT010000409.1:0-5678 GCA_035489915.1 Pseudonocardia sp.
CACCGTGTCCGGGGTCGAGGTGAGCAGCTGGTCGCCGGCGATGGCGCCCTCACCCGGCTGCAGCACGTCGAAGCTCATGCGGACTCTCCTCCTTGACTGTCGGGCAGGCCGACGATGAGATCGATCTCCACGTCCGCGCCGACCGCGAGCGCGGTGGTTCCGACGCAGGTACGACTGGGTAGTGCTCCGGTGAACCAGGTCCGGTACACCGCGTTGAACGCCTCGAACTCGGTGAAGTCGGTGAGGTAGACCCGCACCATGAGCGCGTCGTCTAGGCTGGCGCCGAACGGGCGCAGGCAGGCCAGCAGGTTCACCCTGACCTGTTCGGCCTGGGCCAGCAGGCCACCGGGCACCAGCGCGCCGGTGGCCGGGTCGGTGGGCATCTGCCCGGTCACGAACAGCAGCGAGCCCCACCTGGTGACGTGTGAGAACGGGGCCACCGCCGGCGGCACGCCCTGCTCGGGGGTGAAGCTGTGTGACTCTCGGACGAGGTTCACGGATCAGACCTCCATGGTGTGCACCGCGCGTAGGAACCGCGCCGCGACCGGGTTCTGTGGGCTGTCCAGCACCTGGGCGGAGGGGCCCTGCTCGAGCACCACCCCGTCCGCCATGAACACCACCCGGTCCGCGACCTCGCGGGCGAACCGCAGCTGGTGGGTGGCGATCAGCATGGTCAGGCCCTCGTCCACGGCCAGCGAGCGGATCACCTCGAGCACCTCCCGTACCAGCTCCGGGTCCAGCGCCGAGGTCGGTTCGTCGAGCAGCAGCACCCGGGGCCGACCGGCCAGCGCCCTGGCGATACCCACCCGCTGCTGCTGCCCGCCGGACAGCTGCCGGGGCAGCGCGTGCGCCCTGGCGCTCAGCCCGACCCTGGCCAGCAGCTGGTCGGCGGCGGCCAGCGCCTCGTCCTTCGGTACGCCGCGCACCCAGCGCGGCGATACCGCCACATTCTCCCGCGCGGTCAGGTGCCCGAACAGGTTGAAGTGCTGGAACACCATGCCGACCCCGGCCTCCACCCGCTGCTGGGCGACCTCGCGCTCGGGCAGCGACGTTCCGGAGGCCGAGTAGCCGACCGCCAGCCCGTCGAAGGAGATGCTGCCCGCGTCCAGTGTCTCCAGGTGGTTGATCAGGCGCAGCAGGGTGCTCTTGCCCGAGCCGCTGGGGCCGAGCAGCGCGACGACCTCGCCCTCGTGCAGCTCCAGGTCCACGCCGCGCAGCACCTGGTGCTCGCCGAACGCCTTGTGCACCCCGGAGACGGTGAGCGCCACCCGGTTGGGGCGCACCGGCACCCGGGCCGGCACCGGGACCGGTGTGGGCGGCGGGCCGGCGTCGACGGCGGCCGCCGTCGCCTCGGGGCGACCCCGTCGGCGCCGGTCCAACCGGTCCAGGTCGACGGTCCGCTCGACGATCAGCTGCAGCCCGGTGATGGCCCCGGTGAGCAGCAGGTACATCACCCCGGATGCGAAGAAGATGCTGAAGTAGTCGAAGGTGGCCGAGGCCAGCTGGTTGCTGCGCAGGGTCAACTCGGGCAGCGCGATGATCGAGGCCAGCGCGGAGTTCTTCATGGTGGAGACGGCCTCGCTGCCGATCGCCGGGATGGCGGCCCGGCCAGCCTGCGGCCCGATGATCCGGCGCAGCACCCGCTTCGGTCGCAGCCCCAGCGCGCGGGCCGCATCGGTCTGCCCCCGGTCCACCCCGAGCACCGAGGAGCGCAGGATCTCGGCGAAGAAGGTGGCCTCGTTGGCGGCCAGCGCCACCCCGGCCGCCAGGATCGGGCTCAGCACGATGCCGGCGTGCGGCAGCGCGGTGAACACGAACACCAGCTGGAGCACCAGCGGGGTGCCCCGGAAGATCACGCTGTAGGTCCGTGCCACCCCGGCGACCAGCCGGTGGCGGCTCAGTGCCATCGTGGCCAGCAGCGCGCCAAGCACAAAGCCGCCGAAAAAACCCAGCGCGGTGGCCTGCAGCGTGACCTCGATGCCCGCCAGCAGGTAGGGCATCGAGAGATAGTGCAGGAAGCTGTCCATCAGCTAGCGGTGACCAGCGACGGTGCCTGCACCGCCGACTCGTCCAGCTGCCACTTGCGGGACAGGGTGGTCTGCAGGCCACTGCTCTGGATCTCGCCCAGCGCGCCGGTGAAGGCACCGCGCAGTTCGGTGTTGCCCTTGGGCACCGCGATGCCGATCGAGTAGGGCAGGGTCACCGCGGTGGCCCGTTCCAACTTGTCCGGCTGGTCCTTGACGAACCTGTTCACCGTGTTGACGTCGTTGATGTAGGAGTCCGCGCGGCCGGCGAGGATGGCCTGCACGCAGTCGGCGTTGTTGTCGTACAGCGCGGTCTGGGCGGCCGGCTTGCCCTCGGCCGTGCACTTGGTGCTCTGCGCCTCGACCAGCGGTACCTCGACGAAACCCTTGTTCAGCGCGGTGGTGGTGCCGCACAGCGAGTCGTCGATGCCGGTCAGGTGCTTCGGGTTGCCCTTGGCCACCAGCACGCCGTCGAAGACCTTGGAGTAGGTGATGAAGTCAGCGGAGGCGGCGCGCTGGGTGGTCGCGTAGATGTCAGAGATGACGAAGTTGGCCTGGCCGCTCTGCAGGGTGGGCAGCAGCGCCTCGAAGGACACCGGCAGGTAGCCGACGGTGAACCCGAGGCAGGCGCCGATCGCCTCGCCGAGGTCGATGTCGAACCCCTCGTACTTGGTCGGGTCGGCCACCGAAATCGACTCGTAGCCCGGGGTGTGCGGGTTGATCGCGTTGGTCAGCTTCTTGCCGGCCAGGTCCGGGTGCTGGGTGCGCAGCTGGGTGCACGCCGGCGAGGAGGTCAGGGCGGCGTAGGCGGAGGCGGTGGGCGTCGTGCTGCTGGATGACGACCCGCAGGCGGTGAGCAGGAGGACAGTGGCGACGGCCGAGGCGAGGAACGCGGCGGCGAGGCGGAGCTGCCGTGTGCGCATGGCAGTTGGTCCTTCGGGGGAGGATTGGCTTGATAGTCCGTTGGCCGGACCAAGTCGACGCTAACCGCGGATCGTGCCGATTCCGGGGGTCGAACCATGGATCTGACCTGATGTTTACTTCCAGGAAATGGCGGCGGGAGGAATTCGGCATGTTGGCCGGACCAAAGTGCCGCGGGCTCTCTCGTTCGGCCGTATGCTCGGCTCGGATGATCGCGGTTCCCGCCGGTGGTACCGCGGCGGCTGAAGTTCAGGTCCCCGGAGGTGTCGTGCCGCTCGCGTCTGTTCCCCCGATGCCCCGCCGCGCGCGCAGCATCAGTGTCGAGCTGGCCGCGCATTTTGAGCGGCTGATCGCCACCGGCGTGCTGCGCCCGGGGGAGCGGCTGCCGCCGGAGCGGGAGCTGGCCGCCAGCATGTCGGTGTCCCGCAGCTCGCTGCGCGAGGCGATGCACGAGCTGGAGGCCAAGCACCTGGTCGAGCGGCGCACCGGCCGGGGCACCATCGTGACCCAGCAGGCCGAGTCGGTCACCGAGCTGTACAACGGGCTGGCCGCCGACGACGCCGACGTCACCCTGGACGACGCCACCGAGCTGCGGCTGATCGTGGAACCCCGGATCGCGGCCGCCGCCGCGCTGCGCGCCTCGCCGTCCAACTTCGTGCAACTGGAGGACGTGCTGGCGCGCTCGGCGCTCGATCCGAACGCCGAGCAATCCCTGGCGTTGGACGTGGAGTTCCACCTGCTGCTGGCACACGCGGCGCGGAATCCGCTGCTGGTGGCCGTGTGCACGATGACCAGCCGGTGGACCGAATCGGTGCGCCGGCACTCACACGCCACACCGGAAGGCCGGCTGCGCTCCCTGGAGGGGCACCAGGCGATCTATCGGGCGGTTCGGGAGCAGGACGCCGAGGCCGCCGCCGCCGCGATGGACGAGCACCTGAGCGTCATCCGCGAGCTGATCGCCCGCCGTACCAGCTAATAGCCCGTGAGTGGCTGGCCCCGGTGATCTCTGGCCCGGGGATACGCAGTTTGCGCAGCGGGCTGGCTGGCGGGGCGCGGCACGGCTAGGCACGACGGTTGCGCGGTGACACCCGACTCCCGCGTGGCGGCGCCACCTGACACTGCCGGCCACAAGCAAGGAGGAGCAATGGACTCCGAAAGGCCTGATCTTGTCCCTGAGCCGTTCGGGCCGCTGCGTGATGTCAAGATCGTCTCGACTGGGACCCTGGTGGCCGAGCCGTTCGCCGCCCACCTGGCCGCGGCATTCGGTGCCGAGGTCATCCAGATCGAACATCCCAGCGGTACCACCGACCCCTGGCGGCGGTTGGACCACCGCATGAAAGGTGACGGTCCCGTCGAGGTGGCCAGCTGCTTCGTCCAGGAACGGCGGAACGCGTTCTACATCACCCTCGACCTGTGCACGCCGGACGGCCGGGACGTGTTCCTGCGCCTGCTGCGGACCAGTGACATCTGGATGGAGAGCTCGAGGCCGGGAACCCTCGCCAAGTGGGGCCTCACCGACGATGTCGTGCTGGAGGCCAACCCGGCTCTGGTTGTCACCCACGTCTCCGGGTATGGCCAGCAAGGTCATCCGGACTACCTGGGTAGGGCCTCGTACGACATGATCGGTCAGGCTTTCGGCGGGCTCATGCATCTCACCGGCTTTCCCGACCCGGAACCGCCGGTGCGAGCGGTTCCCTACACCGGCGACTACATCAGTGCGCTCTTCGCGCTGTGGTCATCCCTCGCGGCGTACATCTACAGCCAGCGCACCGGCAAGGGGCAGGTCATCGACGTGGCCCAGTTCGAGGCCGTCCACCAGATTCTGGGCGGGACGATGGTTCAGTACTTCAACCAGAATGTGGTTCGGCAGCGCACCGGGAACAAGTCGCCCACGTTCCAGCCCTATGACACGTTCCGAACCAGTGATGGCTGGGTTGTGCTCGGAGCCCTCGGGCCGATCTTCGACCGGACCTGCAAGGTGATCGGCATCGACGCCGAGAAGTACGCGACCGCGGCCACCAGCGTCAGCTCCGAGCTGGGCATCGAGTTCGACCGGCACCTCCGGGGCTGGATCGGCGTGCGGTCGGCGACGGAGGTGGTGCGAACTTTCAACGCCGCACGGATCCCCTGCTGTCCGGTGATGAGCAGCGAGGACATGGCCCACGACCCGCACTACGAAGCCCGCGGCGTCCACGTCGAATGGGAGGACCTACAGGTCGGCAGGGTGAAAGGGACCGGGCCCGCCCCGACATTCTCATTGACCCCCGGCAGGATCTGGCGAGGCTCGGTACCGACCGGATACGACAACGACCTCATCTACCGCGAGGTGCTCGACCTCACGGAGACGGAGCTGGCCGACTTGCAACGCCGTCAAGTCGTGTAGCGCGAGTCGGCTACCCCATGCTCTTCGATCCGTCGATTGTCTCCCGGATGATGTCGGCGTGCCCGGCGTGCTGGGCGGTCTCGGCGACGATGTGCATCAGTACCCGGCGCGCCGACCAGTCCGCGCCGGGCTCGAACCACGGCGCCTTGGGCAGCGGATGCGACGCGTCCAGGTCCAGCGTGGCGATCAGCTCGTCGGTGCGCCGGGCTACCCGCTCGTAGTCCGCCAGCACGCCGGCCAGGGTCTCGCCGGGCTGCATCTGGAACGCCTCGGTGTACTTCGCGTAGTCGCTCTCGTCCCAGTCGGCCCAGTCCTTGCCGTCGCTGGCCATTGCCGAGGGGCCCTCCAGG
>DATHIT010000410.1:0-12053 GCA_035489915.1 Pseudonocardia sp.
GACGGCATCGCCTGCTTCGGGCCGTCGGCCGCCGCCGCCCGGATCGAGGGTTCCAAGGCGTTCGCCAAGGACGTGATGGCCGCCGCCGGAGTACCCACCGCGCACGCCGAGACGGTGGACAACCCCGCGCACCTGGACGCCGCGCTGGCCCGGTTCGGGCCGACCTTCGTGGTCAAGGACGACGGCCTGGCCGCCGGCAAGGGCGTGGTGGTCAGCCCCGATCTGGACCTGGCCAGGGCGCACGCGATGACTCTGCTGGACGGCGGCCACCCGGTGCTGCTGGAGTCGTTCCTGGACGGCCCGGAGATGTCGCTGTTCTGCCTGGTGGACGGGCTGACCGTGGTGCCGCTGCTGCCGGCGCAGGACTTCAAACGGGTGGGCGACGGGGACACCGGTCCGAACACCGGCGGGATGGGCGCCTACGCCCCGCTGCCCTGGGCCGGCCCGGACGACGGCGCCGGCCTGGTGGACGAGGTGGTGACCCGGATTGTGGCGCCGGTGGTGGCCGAGCTGGACCGTCGGGGCACGCCGTTCAACGGGCTGCTCTACGCCGGGCTGGCGTTGACCTCGGACGGCCCGCAGGTGATCGAGTTCAACTGTCGGTTCGGCGACCCGGAGACGCAGGCGGTGCTCGCCCTTTTGCGCTCCCCGTTGGCCGGCCTGCTGCACGCGGCGGCCACCGGCGTGCTCGCCGAGCTGCCCGAGCTGGACTGGGCACCGGGCGCGGCGGTGACCGTGGTGGTGGCCGCCGACGGCTACCCGGGCACTCCCCGGGTCGGCGATGTGATCTCGGGGGCGGACGTCGACGGGGTGCTGCACGCCGGCACTCGGCGCAGGGAGGACGGCGCGGTGGTCAGCGCGGGCGGCCGGGTGTTGTCCGTGGTGGGCACCGGCGCCGACCTGGCGGCCGCCAGGCAGGACGCCTACCGCCGGGTGGTGGAGATCAAGCTGCCCGGCTCGCACTACCGCTCGGACATCGCCTTAGAAGCGGTCGAAGGCAGGGTCGCGGTGCCCACCGGCTGACCCCCCTGGGTCCGTCTCGTCCCGCCAGTCCCGCTGCCTGGGCGGGAATGGGGGGAAGCCGCGCGGGCCGGCTGGCGGCAGCTCGGCGCCGCCGGCGGCGATCGTCTCGGCCACCCCGGCCAGCTGCTTGATCCTGGCCTCGATCCCTGAGGAGACCGGGATCTCGGCCAGCTCCGCCATCTCCCGCCAGCGGTGTGCCACGTCGTTGCGGCGCAGCGCGGCCACCCGCGCGATCCGGCCCAGCCGCTCGCTCTCCGCCGGGTCGGCCAGCACGGCGGCCAGGTCGCTGGGCAGCCGGACGGCGTCCGAGGGGAACTGCAGCGGCTGCGCCTCGGCCACGTACTCGCCGAACTGCCGGGAGGACACCGGCAGGTCACCGGTCAGCACGCAGCCGGCGGCCATCGCCTCGTAGAACCGGGGCCCGACCTCGCGGTGCGCGCCGGCGTGGCGGCGGTGGCCGAACTGGTCGTAGTTGGTCAGGAACACCCGGGATCGGGTGGCCATGGTGGTGAAGATCCGCCGATGCTGAGCCACCGAGGTGATCGCGCCGAGCTGGCCGATGTCCTGCTGGTACTTGCCGTTGTGGGTGTGCGCCCATTGCTGGAGCAGCCGGTGCTGGGCCGGTGGCCGCTGACCCGGGCTGAACACGTCGATGTTGCGCTCCGGCTCCGACTTCGGCGGGAACGCCAGCACGTCCAGCAGCGGCGGGATCACCCCGACGGTGTGCAATCGCTCCGAACGCAGGTGCCCGAGTGGTGGCATCTCGCTGCCGCTGAACAGCACGTCCACCCGCCGGCGAAGCTGCCCGACCAGCTCGGGGTATCGGCGCAGGTCCTGCTCGGTGACCACGGAAACGTGCATGATCACCTGGTCGCCGAGCTCGTGCCAACCCGGCAGACCAACCAGCACGGAGGCGTCCCGCAGGTCCTTGGCCAGCACCAGAAGGACGTCCGCCGGCGCGCCGTGTCGCTGGTGGTGCTCTATCCGGTACGGGCGGGCCAGCCGGCTGGAGCTGAGCACCCGGCGCACCACCGGCCGGTGCAGCGGCCCCCGGGTGAACCGGGGCGAGGACACCATCACCCGGTAGAGCCCGGCGGCCAGCGCGTCCCGGAGCACCTCCTCGGCCTCCATCACCCCGCCGAAGTCCGCGATCGGGCGTACCTCGCGCAGGCTCAGGATCGCGATCCGTGGGCCCTGCTCCGGCCCGGTGGGGTCCGGCTGTGGCCACGGTTGCGCACGGTCCTCGTCGCGGTCAGGGCTTTCCACCACCTCCCCGGGCACGACGGCGGGCAGCTCGGATTGGTGGTACGGGGTCGGTCGCAGCGACATCGACTGGCTTCTTTCCGGCGGTCTGGGTCGGTCCTCCAGCTGCGGTTCCTGCCTGATCCGGGGACAGTATGAACCCTCCGTGCCTCCTAGGCCCCCAGCTTGGCGATCGGCGGCGGTGGGCGTTTTCCGCTGGCCGGCACCGCTGTCGCGCTTGCCGCGGTGCCGGCGCTAACCCGGCAGCCCACTTGTGAGGTGGGTGCGCTGTCAAGTGCTGTCGCCCAGCCCGGTACCGTCGTGCAAATGAGGATCGGCTGGTGAGCGCCGGGTGGCGACACTGACCGCTCCCGCCCCGGCGCGAGCGACTCACTCGACGGCATTGCGGATCGGCCCCTTCGAGGTCAATCCGCCGGTGGTGCTCGCCCCGATGGCCGGAATCACCAACCCGGCCTTCCGGCGGTTGTGCCGGGAGCACGGCGCTGGCCTCTACGTCTGCGAGATGATCACCTCGCGGGCGCTGGTGGAACGTAACGCGGAAACCCTGCGGATGATCCGGTTCGAGCCGGACGAACACCCGCGTTCGGTGCAGCTCTACGGGGTCGATCCGGCAACCATGGCGGCCGCCGTCCAGATGATCGTGGACGAAAACCTGGCCGACCACGTGGACCTGAACTTCGGCTGCCCGGTGCCCAAGGTCACCCGGCGGGGTGGCGGGGCCGCGCTGCCGTTCAAGCGTCGGCTGTTCGAGCGGATCGTCAACGCCGCCGTGCACGCCGCCGCCCCGGCCGGCGTCCCGGTCACCGTGAAGATGCGGGTCGGCATCGACGACGAGCACCACACCTACCTGGCCGCCGGCCGAATGGCGGCCGCCGCCGGAGTGGCCTCGGTGGCGCTGCACGCGCGCACCGCCGCCCAGCGCTACTCCGGCCAGGCCGACTGGTCGGCGATCGCCCGGCTGCGCGACGCCCTGCCCGCCGAGCTGCCCGTGCTGGGCAACGGAGACGTGTTCAGCGCCGCCGATGCCCGGGCGCTGATGGCCGAGACCGGCTGCAACGGCGTGGTGATCGGGCGCGGCTGCCTCGGCCGGCCCTGGCTGTTCGCTGAGCTGGAGGCGGAGCTGATTGGCCGGCCGGCACCGGATGTCCCTGCCCTCGGCCAGGTGGCGCACACCATGGCCCGGCACGCCCGGTTGCTCTGTGCCCACCTCGGCGCCGACCGCGGCATCCGTGACCTGCGCAAACACGTCGCCTGGTACCTCAAGGGGTACCCGGCCGGCGCGGAGCCGAGGCGGCGACTCGGCATGGTCTCCTCGCTGGGTGAGCTGGACGATCTGCTCGGCCAACTGGACCACACGGCGCTGCCCGAGGACGTCACGGCGCCGCGCGGCCGACAGGGCTCGCCAGGGCGGGTGAGCCTGCCGGAGGGTTGGTTGGACGACCCGGACGACCTCAGCGTGCCCGGTGGTGCCGAATTGGCGAGCTCCGGAGGGTAGGGCCGGTGCCTGGCGCAGACGTCGTCCCCCGCGTGGCCCCCAACCGGGCGCCACATTGTGGGCGACGTGTGGTGTCGGGGCGTAATCGGCGCGGACAAGGTCATCGCTCACACGGGCGAAATGATCCGGACAACGGGTGTGACCGCCCGATCAGGAGCGCTTCAGCACCGACGATGGGGCAGCAGGAGGTGGAAGTCGATTGAGTGCATCCCGGCCAAGCCGTACGGCTGAGCGGCCGCCGCCCCGCGCGGACAGCACCGGCGCCGCCGGGGCGCAGCTGGACGTACACCTCGACGCCGAAGCGGTTCAGGCGCAGGTGACCGCCTCCGAGGAGCTGGCCCGTCTCGGCCTGTGGGAAGAGGCTTACCAGCAGCTGCGCGGCGCGGTCGAGCAGTTGCACGGCCTGGACCGGCCGAACAGCCCAGTGACCGCCGAGCTCGACCGGCTGCGCCAGGAGCACGCCGCGGCCCGCGAGCAGGCCCGGCGCGACTTCTTGACGGCCAGCTACAACCGCCGCTACCTGGACGACCGGCTCAGCACGCTGCTCGACGACCCGTCGGTGACCAAGTCCGGGATGGCCCTGGCGATGGTGGACATCGATCACTTCAAGAAGGTCAACGACCGCTACGGGCACCCGTTCGGCGACCGCGTGCTGCAGCGGGTGGTGGCCGAGCTGGATGCGGCGCTGCCCGATGGGGCGTTCTGCGCCCGGTACGGGGGCGAGGAGTTCGCCCTGGTGCTGCCCGGTTGCGAGCCGGCCGAGGCGGTTGCGGTGTGCGAGCGGGCGCGGATCCGGATCGATCGGCACCGGTGGCTCGAGCTGGACCCGGACCTGCGGGTGACGGTCAGCGTCGGGGTGGCGCACACCGTCGCCCAGCCGCCGGACGTGGAACAACTGCTGGTCGGGGCCGATGTGCTGCTCTACGCGGCCAAGGGCGCCGGGCGCAACGCGGTGGCGTTCCGGCAGGAGAGCGGACGGGTCGCACTGGCCGGTCCGGCCGGCGCGCGGCGCGACATCCCACAGCCCGCTCCGCTCGACTGCTAGCCTCCCGCCGACCAGGATCCGGCCGACCCCCGCACGATCTCTGTGCCGGCCCGGTGGTTACCATTCCGCAACAATTCAGGTGCAGGCGGGAGGTGGCGTGGACGACGGTGCCGAGCATGACTCTGCGCCCGGTTCGCGCCGCCGCAGGGACGCGGACGCCCAGGGTGGCCTGAGCGTCGCCGACCTGCTCGCGAGACACGGTCTCGAACCCCGCGCGGCCGCCGATCCGGGTACCCGCCACCGCCTGAACGACCGGCGAATCGCCGACGAGAAGTGGCCCGACGGCGGTTCAAATTGGCCTGACAGCGGGGCCGATTGGCCGGGCGGCGGGGCCGAATGGCCGGGCAGCGACGACCAGTGGCGAGACTGGTCAGTCTCCGATCAGGCCGCCGCGCCGGATCAGGACCTGGACCGCGTCCTGTCCGGCCGCGACGACCACCTGGTCGACTACGACCTGCGTGAGGACTACCTCGTCGATTACCGGCCGAGGGAAGTCGAGCTGGGCATGACCGACCGGCTGTTCCCGGCCGCGGTGTTCGCCCTGCCGAGCCCCACCGAGCTGGGTGATGCCGACCCGGACGACTCCCCGACCGCGGTGGTGCCCGCCACCGTGCTGCCGCCGGAGCAGGATCCGATGTTGCCCGCGGCGGTGGGTGCCGCCGAGGAAGTTGACACGGTGGCGGTGGGGGCCGTCGCCGCCGGGGCCGGGCAGCACGCGGGCCTCGAGGATCCGTCCAACGCCGAGGTTCTGTCCGACGACGAGGACGAGTACGACAGCGAGGACGAGTACGAGACCGAGTACCCGGACGACGGCGAAGACCAGGACGGCGCGGAGAACCCGGGCGCGCGTCACCGGGCCGGCACCGGTGATCCGGCCGGCTCCGAAGATCAAGATGACCGGGCTGGTTCGCATCGGGTGGCTGACCCGGAGGACGACGACGGCTTCGAGCTGCGCACCCGCCGGATCGACGAGAGCCTGACTCGGCTCACCGCGATCCACGCCGGGTTGGGCCGCGAGATGACCGAGCGGGTCAGCCGCTCCACCCGACTGGCCATCGTGGACCGCACCGGCGACGAATCTCCGGATGACGGGCTGGGCCCGGACGGCGCCGGCCCCGACGGCGGTGGCCCGGACGACGGCGGGCCGCCCGCCCCGCGTTACCCCGGCTGGTCGCGGGCCGGGCAGATACTCGCGCTGGTCGCCGCCGTGGCCCTGTTGGCCGGCACTGCCGCCGGGTGGGGCACCCAGGCCTGGCTGAACGGCAAACTGCGCTCGGTGAACGCGCTGGACCCGAACGCGTCCACCGTGGTCGACCTGGCGGCCCAGGCCGGTGACCAGAACTACCTGCTGGTCGGTACCGAGCCAGCCGCAAGCCGAGCTCCGGACGCCACCCCTGACCGGACCTCGGACAGCCCCTCCGGCGGCACAGGCCCGGCCGCCGCGCCCGGCGCTGGCCTGGACACGGTCATGCTGGTGCACGTCCCGGCCAACGGCGACCGAGCGGTGCTGACCTCGTTCCCCACTGACCTGGCGGTGGACCGGCCCAGTTGCGACCGCTGGGACCCGGTTGGCGCGGGCTACCCCGGTGGCACCAGCCCGGCCCAGTCGGCGGTGCCACTCACCGCTACCTACACGCTCGGTGGCCCGCGCTGCCTGACCAAGACCATCCAGCAGCTCACCGGCCTCTCGGTGAACCACTACACCGGGATGGACGTGACCGGGCTGGCCGGCATGGTGGACGCGGTGCACGGGGTGCCGGTCTGCCTGGCCCGCCCCGGCGGAACCAGCCTGACGGCGGCCGGTCCGGCGGGAAGCGGCCCAGCCGGGAGTGGTCCTGGGAGCGGGCCGACCGTGCTGGTCGGTGCCCAGGCGGTGGACTTCATCCGCGCCACCTCGGCCGGCGGCGCCGGGAACAGCGCGGCGGCGGGCACCCCGGATGCGGCTTACCCCAGCGATCCCATCCAGCGCCAGCAGCTGTTCATCACCGCGCTGCTCCGCAAGGCCACCTCCGACCAGGTGCTGTTCCACCTGGGAGACCTGCGCGGGTTCGTGACCGCGTTCGGCGGGCACTCGCTGAGCGACAACGCGGGGCTCGGCCAGCTGGGCACGTTGGCCCGGTCGCTGCAGGGCCTGGATCCGGCCAAGGTCTTCCTCGCCAGCGCGCCGACCGCCGGGGCGGCGGGCGCCCAGCTCGACGCCGGGCCGGCCAAGGCACTCTTCGACGCGATCCGCACCGACGGACCGTTGCCGGGCGAGGGCGGGGCGGCGGCGCCCGGTGTGGACGACAGCACCCAGGGAGCCGCATCCGGCGGGTCGGACACGGTGGCGCCCAGTGCGGTCACCCTGAACGTGCGCAACGGCTCGTCGCGCAAGGGCCTGGCCAACCAGGCGGCCGACTCGCTGCGCCCCTTGGGGTTCACCGTGGCGTCCGTTGGTGACGCGCCGCCTTCGGAGGGTGGGCGCACGGTCATCCGGCACTCGGCGGACCGGTCCGACCAGGCGGCGGCGCTGGCCGATGCGGTGCCCTCGGCGGTCAGCGAGACAGTGCCCGGGGTGACCGGCATGCTGGACCTGGTGCTCGGCGACGGGTTCGACGGGCAGGTTCGGGCGGCGCCGGTGGCCTCCAGCGGGGCCCCTGCCACTGCCATTGCCCCGGTCGCCGTGCGCACGCTGAGCGCGCTGGCCGGGTCCTGCGGATGACCGAGTCGGCTGCGGTGCCGGTGTGGCAGCGTTCGTTCACCCCTCGTTCATGTGGCCCTGCTGTCCGGGTGACTCGGGTCGCCTAGGCTCGGGCCATGCGCGAGGCTTACCAGAACCAGCTCGACGGCCTGCTCGAAGAGTTGGCCGTGATGTGCACGTCAGTCGGTACGGCCATGCGCAAAGCAACCGACGCCCTGCTCAACGCCGACCTGTCGCTGGCCGAATCGGTCATCTCCGAGGACATGCGCATCGACGACCTGCGTAACCACGCCGAGGAGAAGTCCTTCGCGCTGCTCGCCCTGCAGGCGCCGGTAGCAACCGACCTGCGCGTGGTGGTAGCCACCATCCATGCCGCCGGCGACCTGGAGCGGATGGGCGACCTGGCCCTGCACGTGGCGCGCGCGGCCCGCCGGCGACACCCGTCCACCGTGGTGCCCGACGAGATCAAGCCGTACTTCGCCGAGATGGGCAAGGTGGCCTGCGAGCTGGCGCACAAGGCGGCCGACGTGATCCGGACGTCCGACCTGTCCCGCGCGCAGGAGCTGGATTCCGATGATGACGCGATGGACGACCTGCACCGGCACATGTTCACCGTGCTGATGGGCCGGGAGTGGACGCACGGCGTGGCCGCGGCGGTGGACGTGACGCTGCTGGCCCGGTTCTACGAGCGCTACGGCGACCACGCGGTCGCGGTGGCCCGCCGGATGGTCTACGTGATCACCGGCCACATGCCCAGCTCCGCCGACGCCTGACCCGCCCTCGGCCCGCACAGAGCCCGTACAACCGACACAGGGCCTACAGGGTCTGCGCCGGCAGCAGCCGCTCTGCGCCGACCGGAGTGGCGCGCGAGGGCGGTACGCCGCGACCGCGGCTGGTTACCGAGCTGCACCAGAGGCCGGTTTTGGCCGCGAAGAACCTGCCCCCTGTGCAGCTGGGTAACAGAGCCGCCTCCGGACGGCGTGGACGGCGCAGACCGCGCAGACCGTCCGCAAGTCGCACAGGCCGCCTGCCTGCCCAGTACTCCACCGCATGCCGCGCAGAGCGCCTGCGTGCCGCACAGAGCGTCTCCGGGCCCGCACAGACCCAGTGCACCCCGCGCAGAAGCTGCAACCTCTGTGCGGGGTGTACCAGGTCTGTGCGACCGAAGGCGACGGTTCGCCGGGACGGCGGCGGTGTGCCGTGCGACGGGGTCTGTGCGGCGGGGTCTGTGCGGGTTAGCCGAAGCGGCCGCTGATGTAGTCCTCGGTGGCTCGCTCGGTCGGGTTGGAGAAGATTTTGTCGGTGTCGTCGATCTCCACCAGTCGGCCGGGCTCGCCGGTGGCGCGCAGGTTGAAGAACGCCGTCTGGTCGCTGACCCGGGCGGCCTGCTGCATGTTGTGCGTCACGATGACGATCGTGAAGTCCTTCTTCAACTCGCCGATCAGGTCCTCGATGGCCAGCGTGGAGATCGGGTCCAGCGCTGAGCACGGCTCGTCCATCAGCAGCACGTCCGGCTGCACCGCGATGGCCCGGGCGATGCACAGCCGCTGCTGCTGCCCACCGGACAGCCCGCCGCCGGGCTTGGCCAGCCGGTCCTTGACCTCGGTCCACAGGTTGGCCGCGCGCAGCGAACGCTCGCAGATCTCGTCCAGCTTCGCCTTGTCCCGAACGCCCTGCAGTTTCATCCCGGCGACCACGTTGTCCCGCACCGACATGGTGGGGAACGGGTTCGGCCGCTGGAACACCATGCCGATGGTGCGGCGCACCTCCACCGGGTCCACGGTGCGCGCGTAGATGTCCTCCCCGTCCAGCAGCACCTCGCCCTCCACCCGGGCGCCGGGGATCACCTCGTGCATCCGGTTGAGGGTGCGCAGCACGGTGGACTTGCCGCAGCCGGACGGCCCGATGAACGCGGTGACGCTGCGCGGCGGCACGGTCAGGCTGACGCCGTCCACCGCTTGGAACGCGCCGTAGTAGATGTCGACGTCCTTGATGTCCAGCCGCTTGGCCATGTCGTTCTTCGCCTTACTTCGTCTTCGGCGCGGTCAGCTTGGACAGCGCGGCGGCAATCAGCTGGAAGATGGTGATGATCAGGATCAGGGTCAGCGCGGAGCCCCAGATGCGGTCCATGCCGGCATCGGTGGGGTTGCTCCGCTCCACGGTCATCAGCAGCGGCAGCGACGCCATGTTGCCGCTGAAGATATCGAAGTTGATGTACGGCGCGTACGCCACCAGGATCAGCACCGGAGCCGTCTCGCCCATGATCCGGGCCAGCGCCAGCACGATCCCGGTGAGCATGCCGGACAGCGCGGTGGGGATGACGATCTTGGTGATGGTGCGCCACTTCGGCACGCCGAGCGCGTAGGACGCCTCACGCAGGTCGTCCGGGACGATCTTCAGCATCTCCTCGGTGGACCGCACCACCACCGGCACCATGAGCAGCACCAGCGCCAGCGACACCGCGAACGCGCTGCGCGGCAGGCCCAGGATGGAGATCCACACCGCGTAGACGAACAGCGCGGCGACGATGGACGGCACACCGGTCAAGATGTCGACCATGAACGTGGTGGCCTTGGACAGCCGGGTGGTCGCCTTGCCGCGCCCGCCGTACTCCACCAGGTAGATCGCCACCATGATGCCGATCGGGGTGGCGATCACCGCTGCTATCAGGCCCTGCGCCAGGGTGCCGTAGATCGCGTGGTAGACCCCGCCGCCCTGCTGGCGGGCCAGCAGCCCGTTCAGCGACTGCAGCCACCAGTTCAGGTTCAGCACCGGGGCAAGGCCCTTGATCAGCACCGTGACGATCACCCAGATCAGCGGCACCAGGGCGATCAGGAAGGACAGGGTGACCAGCGCGGTGGCCGTCCCGTTACGGATCTTCCGGCTGGGGCTGATGTTGGTGAACGCGGGTTTCACGGCCGAGGCGTCCACCGGAGGAGTGGTGATGCTCATGACTGGGGCACCCCTCGGCTGACGATCCAGCGGGCCGCCGCGTTGACCGCGAAGGTGAGGATGAACAGCACCAGGCCGGCGGCGATGTAGGCGCCGGCGGACAGCGCGTTGTTCAGCTCGGCGAAGGACAGCGCGATCTTGGAGGCGAAGGTTGCCCCGCCGTCGAACAGGCTGCCCATGAACGCCTGATTGGACGCGCTCAGGATGACCGTCAGCGCGATGGTCTCCCCGAGCGCGCGGCCCAGCCCGAGCATCGAGGCGCTGACGTAGCCGGCCCGGCCGAACGGCAGCACGGTGGTCTGGATGACCTCCCACTTTGTCGCGCCCAGTGCCAGCGCGCCCTCGATCTGGGCGGTCGGGGTGCGCTCGAACACCTCCCGGGTGATCGCGGTGATGATCGGCAGCAGCATGGCGGCCAGCACGATCCCGGCGATGAACAGGTTGGAACCCAGTTCCGGACCGACGTTGCCGTGGGCAAACAGCCAGATCCAGCCGAAGTGGGCGTTCAGCCACACCGCGACCGGCCGGATCACCGGCGCGAGCACCAGGATCCCCCACAGCCCGAAGATGATCGACGGCACCGCGGCCAGCAGGTCCACCAGGTAGGCGAACGGCTTGGCCACCCGCTTGGGTGCGTATTGGGTGAGGAACAGCGCGATGCCCAACCCGACCGGCATGGCCAGCACCAGTGCGTACACCGACACCTCGACGGTGACCGCGAGCAGCTCGAGGATGCCGAAGCGCAGGTTGTTCGGGTCGTCGGTGGCGAACTCGCGGCTGGTCAGGAAGTTGGCGTGGTCGTTGAGCAGTGACGGGATCGCCTGCAGCAGCAGGAAGAGCCCGATTGCGCCGATGAGCACGACGATGAGCGCGCCGGAACCGGTGGCGAAGCCGGCGAAGATCCGGTCTCCGCGCTGTACGACGCTGCCGCGGGGTACTTCCGGCGAGCCTGGTGAACCCGGCGGACTGTGGGATGAGGGGGCGCCGCTGTTGATACCGGCCTCCGTGGCTGACGTTGACGCGGGTGACCCCGCGCGCTCACCGGGATCACCGGTGGCGGCGGGGTTACCCGTGGCGATCGGATCGCTCAACTCAATTCTCCGAGACTCTCCGAAGTTGCGCCAACCGGGTCTTTCGGTCAGGCACTGCTACCAATTGCCTGGATGGCGGTCAGCAGCTTCTGCTGGAACTCGGCGGGTAGCGGCGCGTAGCCGGCCGCTCCCAGCTGGGACTGGCCGTCGGTGGCCGCGATGGTCAGGAAGTTCTTGACCGCCTGGGCCACCGCGGGGTCGTAACCCTTCGAGCAGACCAGCTCGTAGGTGGCCAGCATCAGCGGGTAGGCACCCGCGGTGTTCGCGCCGTACACCGACTTCAGGTCCAGCCGCAGGTCATTCCCCTCGCCAACGATCTTGGCGCCGGCGATTGCCTTGCCCACCGAGTCAGTGGTCAGCGCGACCGGGCCGGAGCCGGAGTCGAGCTGGGCCATCGACAGCTTGTTGTCCTGGGCGAAGGACAGCTCGATGTAGCCGATGGTGCCGGGCGCGCTGGCGATGGCCTGGGCCACGCCGGCCGAGCCCTGCGAGCCGGTGCCGACG
>DATHIT010000411.1:0-7741 GCA_035489915.1 Pseudonocardia sp.
GGGAGCGCTGGCCGAGGTGTTGGCGGACATCATGGGCGTCGAGCGGGTCTCGGTCGATAGCAACTTCTTCGACGTGCTGGGTGCCGACTCGATGGTGATGGCACGTTTCTGTGCGCGGGTCAGGAAGCGGGCGGACCTACCGTCGGTGTCGATCAAGGACATCTATAGCTACCCGACAATTCGAAGCTTGGCGTCGGGGCTCGCGGACGCCGCGCTGCTCTCCGTTATCGAGTCGCCCGCCGAGTCGTCGGCTGAGCTGCCGGCCGGGTCGTCGGCCGAGGCGCCGCCGGAGGCGAAGCCGCCGGTCGGCACGCTGAGGTACCTCCTGTGCGGGGCGCTACAGTTCCTGGCCTTTCTCGGGTATTGCTACGTCGTCGGGGTGGTCGCTGACCTGGGCTCCGGGTGGATCTCCGCTGGCACTGGGTTGGTGGACATCTATCTGCGGTCGGTCCTCGTCGGTGGGGCGGGTTTGCTCGGCATGTGCGCCCTTCCGATCCTGGTGAAGTGGCTGCTCGTTGGTCGGTGGAAGCCCCAGGAGATCCGCATCTGGAGCCTGGCCTACCTCCGCTTCTGGATCGTCAAGACCCTGGTTCGGTTGAACCCGCTGGTGTTGTCCGTCGGTTCGCCGCTCTACGTGTTCTATCTGCGGGCGCTGGGTGCGAAGATCGGGCGAGGTGCGGCGATCTTTTCCCGGAACGTGCCGGTGTGCACCGATTTGCTGGTCATCGGCGCGGGCACAGTCATTCGCAAAGAGTCGTTCTTCCTCGGCTACCGAGCGTACTCGGGCCTGATCCAGACAGGCGCGGTTAGCCTCGGGCGGGATGCTTTCGTAGGCGAGAAGTCTGTGCTCGACATCAATACGTCGATGGGTGACGAGGCGCAGCTGGGCCACAGCTCGGCGCTGCACAGCGGCCAGCGAGTACCGGACCGCGAGCACTGGCACGGTTCCCCGGCGCAGCGAACCGAGGTCGACTACCTGAGGATCGCGCGGGCCCGCCGTAGCTGGTGGCGCCGGGTTGTCTTCTGCGTCCTCGCCCTGGTCAAGGTGTTCTTCCTGTACGTGCCGCTCGCGGAAGGGGCGGTGTACGTGCTGCTGCTCGCCGTGCCGGCGCTGGCCACGTCACTCGGCGCGAGGGTCACCCAGAGCACGTGGTGGCAACTCGGTGTTGCGGCGCTGGCTCTGTCCGTCGTGCTCTTCGTCGGTGGTGTGCTCCTCGGGCTGCTGGTGGTCGGAATTGTCCCTCGCGCGTTGAACGTCTTCATCAAACCGGGCAAGGTTTACCCGCTGTACGGTTTCCACTACCGGATCCACCGAGCGCTCACCCGGCTCAGCAATAAGAAGTTCTTCACCAACCTGTTCGGCGACAGCTCCTACATCGTCCACTATCTTCGCGGCCTCGGGTACAACCTTCGCCGGGTCGAGCAGACTGGGTCGAACTTTGGTATGGAGGTGGCGCACGACAACCCGTACTTGAGTTCTGTCGGCACCGGAACGATGGTCGCTGACGGACTATCGATCATCAATGCGGACTTCTCCAGCACATCCTTCAGCATGTCCCGGACGTCGATCGGGCCACGCAACTTCCTCGGAAACAGCATCGCCTATCCATCCGGGGGCAGAACGGGCGATAATTGCCTGCTCGCGACGAAGGTGATGATTCCCCTGGACGGGGAGATTCGCGAGGGCGTAGGTCTGCTGGGCTCGCCGAGCTTCGAGATTCCGCGGTCGGTTGAGCGTGACGGCCGGTTCGACCATCTGCGAGCCGGGGATGAGCTGCCCCGCCGTCTGTCCGCGAAGAACAGGTACAACATCCGAACCATGGGCTACTACCTGTTCGTACGGTGGCTGCACGTGTTCCTGCTCACGACTCTCGGCGTGGCCGCTCTCCAGGTTTCTGGTGCTTTCGCGGATTTGGCGATCGCCGGGTTCTTTGCGCTCAGCCTCCCGATTAGCGCGACCTACGTTGTGCTGGTCGAGCGTGCCATGACTGCGTTCCGCCCGCTGCGTCCGAGTTTCTGCTCGATTTACGACGCGCACTTCTGGTGGCACGAACGCCTCTGGAAGGTGCCCGAGATGGTGTATGTCCAGGCGTTCAACGGCACCCCGTTCAAGGCCCTGATGTGGCGATTGATGGGTGCTCGGGTCGGCCGCCGGCTCTTCGACGACGGCTGCTATTTCACGGAGCGGACGCTGGTCGCCGTCGGCGACGACTGCACGCTCAATGCGGGGAGCAAAATCCAATGCCACTCGCAGGAGGACGGCACCTTTAAATCTGACCGGAGCACGATCGGTGCCGGGTGCACCGTTGGGGTCGGAGCCCTCGTCCACTACGGGGTGACCATGGGCGACGGCGCGGTGCTCGCCGCCGACGCGTTCCTGATGAAAGGCGAGGAAGTCCCGCCACATGCACGGTGGGGCGGAAACCCAGCCAGGGAAATCCGCGTCGTGTCGGCCCCAGCAACCCCGGTGCTGACGCTCCCGATCAGGCCAACCCGCAGGCGCGCACCAGCCTGGACGGCGGCGGCGATGCTCGTCGGGGTGGTCGCCGCGGACCTGGCGCTCCTCACCGCGGGCAGCAGGGGAGCTGCTCCGGTGCCCGCTCGTCAGAGCCTTCCGCTGTCCCCGTCGCCTGCCATTGTGGCTGGTCAGCCGGCTGTCCAGAGTAGTCGGCAAGACACCCAGACCATAGCGGTGGGCCCTGGACCTGGCCCTAGCCCTGCCCCTGGAGCGACTCCCCAGGGCGAGCGGGCCGCTCGGGTCCGCGCCCCGGGAAGCAGCGCGGGACCACGAGCCGTCCCCAACGCCATCGTTCACCGGAGCGTTAGCCGGCCCTCCCCCGAGCCCACGGCGGCAGAGTCCGCGGCGGCAGATCCCACGGCGGCAGAGGCGACGACGGGATCGCAGTCATCCGGGAGCGACGCCGCCACGAAGAAAAAGCAGGAGAAGCACAAGAAGCACAGCAAAAGCTCGGATTCGACGGGGCAATGAACGGCATGGAGGCGTGGGCCGGGTCAGCGTCCGGTAGCAGCGTGGCGACGGTAGGTGGAGGGGAGATTCCGATGGGAGCGACGGTGGCGGTTGGGCGGGAGTTCTGGCTGGGTGTGCTGCTCGGCGGTGGGTTCACCGCGATCCCACGGTGGGCACGGGAGCCGGTGGCCGGGGTGCTCGAGCACGAGGTCGCGCTTCCCGGCGATCTGGTTACCGAATTGCGGCGGCGGGCCGAGGAGTCGGCGGTGTCGTTGAGCTCTGTGCTGCTGGCCGGGCACGCCAAGGTACTGGCCGCGTTGTCCGGCGAGCGCGAGGTGGGCACCGGCTACGTCTCGGTGCGGGGCGGCCGTGCGTTGCCGTGCCGGCTGAGCACTGAACCCGAGTCGTGGCTGATGTTGCTGCACGAGGCGCAGCGAGTCGAAGCGGAGCTGCTCGCGCACCAGGACATCCCGGTGGAGGACCTCCGGCGCGAGCTGGGGCTGACCGGTCCGGCCTTCGAGACCGTGTTCGATCCGGCCGCCGGCGTCGAGGGCGGTGGCGGCGAGCTCGCCGAGGAGACCGTGTTGCGGGTGGGCGTCGCGGATCACGGTGGCCAGCTCGTGCTGCGCCTGGCGTTCCGCACCGAGGTGCTCGACGCGCACGCCGCGGCCAGGATCGCCGGGTACTACCTCACCGCGCTCACCCTGATCGCCGTCGACCCGGACGCCGAACACGGGCGAGCGAGCCTGCTGTCGGCGGAGGAGCTCCGCTTCCAGCTCGACGGGCTGGCCGGTCCGCGCCGGGAGCTGCCGGACCGGCGGTTCCACGAGCTGTTCGAGCAGCGGGTGGCGGCGCACCCGGACTCCGTCGCGGCGGTGCACGGCGACCGGCAGTGGACCTACCGGGAGCTCAACGCCCACGCCAACCGGATCGGGCGGGCGCTGCTGGCGCGGGGACTGCGGCGCGAAGGCGTGGTCGCGGTGGTGACCGAGCGGAACCTGGACTGGATGGCCTCCGTCCTGGCGATCTTCAAGGCCGGCGGTGTCTACCTGCCGATCGAGCCGCATTTCCCGGCCGATCGCATCGCCGCCACGCTCTCCCGCGCCGAGGCCCAGTTGGTGCTGACCGAACTCGGCAGCACCACCACGCTTGACCAGGCCATCGAGTCGCTGCCCGAGGTGCGCAGGCTGTTCATCGACGCGGCCTACCGGGAGAACCACGCCGAGAGCGACCTGGGCGTGGCGGTCACGGCGGAGCAGCTCGCCTACATCTACTTCACCTCCGGCTCCACCGGTGAGCCCAAGGGTGCGATGTGCGAGCACGCCGGCCTGCTCAACCACCTCTACGCCAAGATCGGCGACCTCGGGGTGCAAGAGGGACCGGTGGTCGCCCAGACCGCGCCGCAGTGCTTCGACATCTCGCTGTGGCAGCTGGTCTCCGCGCTGCTGGTCGGCGGGCGGACCGTGCTGGTGGAGCAGGAGGTGATCCTGGATGTGCAGCGGTTCGTCGACAAGATCATTGACCGGCGGGTGGCCGTGCTCCAGCTCGTGCCTTCCTACCTCGAGGTGGTGCTGAGCTACCTGGACCAGTACCCCCGCGAGCTGCCGGACCTGCGGTGCGTGTCGGTCACCGGCGAGGCGTTGAAGATGGAGCTGGCGCAGCGCTGGTTCGCCGCAAAGCCGGGGGTCAAGCTGGTCAACGCCTACGGGCTGACCGAGACCTCGGACGACACCAACCACGAGGTCATGCGCCGCGCACCGGAGGGGGAGCGGGTCCCACTCGGCGCGGCCGTGCAGAACGTGCACGTCTATATCGTCGACGAGCACCTCGCACCGGTGCCGCTCGGCGCCCCCGGCGAGATCGTCTTCTCCGGGGTCTGCGTCGGCCGGGGGTACATCAACGACCCCGAGCGCACCCGGCTGGCCTTCCTCACCGATCCGCACCGCGTGGGCCAGCGGCTATACCGAAGCGGCGACTTCGGCCGCTGGCTGCCCGAGGGCAAGCTGGACTTCCTCGGCCGCCGCGACAGCCAGGTCAAGATCCGTGGATTCCGGATCGAGATCGGCGAGATCGAGAACACCCTGTTGCGGGTGCCCGGGGTCCGCGACGGCGCGGTGGTGGTCGCCGAGCGGGCCGACCGGAGCAAGCACCTGATGGCCTTCTACTCCGGCCAGCAGCTGCTGGAGCTGGACCTGCTGCGGGACACCCTGGCCGGGTCACTGCCCGACTACATGGTCCCGTCCACCTTCCACTGGCGGGAGAGCCTGCCGCTGACCGCCAACAGCAAGATCGACAAAAAGGCGCTGACGGCGCTGGCCGGCGAGCTCCTCGAGGCGACTGAGGAAGAGCACGACGCGCCGAGCACACCGACCGAGCAGCGCCTCGCCGCGGCCTGGGGGAAGGTGCTGGGCATCCCGGCCGAGCAGATCGGCCGCCGCGATCACTTCTTCGGCCGGGGCGGCTCCTCGCTCTCGGCGGTCAAGCTGGCCATCGCGCTGAACCGCGAAATATCGCTCAAAGACATCACCCGCCACCCGGTCCTCACCGACCTGGCCGGGCTGCTCGACGGCAAGTCCGAGCGGCGCTCCGGGCTCATGCACGCGCTGTCGGAATCAGACGGTGCTCGGGCCGGGGCCATCGTGTGCTTCCCCTACGCGGGCGGCAACGCGGTGAACTTCCAGCCGATGGCCAGCGCCCTGCGGGGCAGCGGAATTGCGGTTTACGCGGTCGAGCTGCCCGGTCACGACCTGGCGGCCCAGAGCGAGCCGTTCGCGTCGCTGGGGCAGGTCGTCGAGCAGGTCGTCGGCGAGATTGTCCGGCTCGGCCTGGCCAAGGTCATGCTGTGGGGCCACTCCTCGGGCACCGCATTGGCCGTGGCGACCGCCCGGAAGCTGGTGGAGCGCGGGGTGGAGGTCCAGCGTGTGTTCCTCGGCGCACAGCTGCTCGGTGAGGCGGTGGTCCGGCGTGCCGGCGTCGCCGAGCTGAACGGGCGCAGCGATGCCGAGATCGCCGACCGGCTGATCGCGGACGGCGGCTACACCCAGCTCGGCGAGCTGGATGCGCAGCGCGCCACGCAAATCGGCGCGTCCTACCGACACGACGTTGTGGCCGCACACCGGTACTTCGCCGACGCCCTGGAAACGCCGCCGGCGGTGAAGCTGTCCGCGCCGGTCACGGTGGTCGTGGCGGCCGATGACCCGAGCACTGCGGCGAACCCGCACCGGTACCGCGACTGGGAGTTGCTGGCCGAGCACGTGGATCTGCACGAGCTCGCCGATGGCGGCCACTACTTCCTGCGCACCCGTCCGACCCAGGCGGTGCAGGCCGTGCTGGGCGCCGTCGAGTCCCTCACAACTTCCTGACCACCGCCGAACCGAACGGAGATCGAGATGTCCCCCCCGTGTGCCCCGTCGACACTCGACGTGGATCTAAAACCTGCTAGGCCGCCACTGGTGCGGGCAGAGGCCCCGTTCGGTGCTTCGCGTTGGGTGGCTGAGCATCGGGACGCGCTGCGCACCGCGGTGACCAGTTACGGTTCGGTTCTGGTCCGTGGCCTGGGGCTGCGCGACAGGGCCGAGGTTGCTGCCGTGTTCGCCCGACTGGCCAGCGATCTGATGACCGAGAAGGAGGCCTTCGCGCCCCGGGAGGCCTACTCCGGCGGCGTGTACTCGTCGACGAAGTGGCCGTCGAACCAGCAGATGTGCATGCACCACGAACTCAGCTACACCCTTGAGTTCCCCGGCGTTTTGATGTTCGCCTGCCTGACCGCGCCCACCAGGGGCGGGGCGACCGCGGTGGCCGATTCGCCGAGCGTGCTGGATGCGCTGCCCGCCGACCTGGTCGCGCGCTTCGAGCGGGAGGGCTGGCTGCTCACCCGCAACTACAACGACGAGATCGGGGCGTCCTACGCCGAGGCGTTCGGCACCGACGACCGCGGCGCGGTGGAGAGCTACTGCCGGGCCAACGCGATCGAGTTCGAGTGGCAACCCGACGGTGGGCTGCGCACCCGGCAGCGTCGCTATGCCGTGCTGCTCCACCCGGTCACCGGTCAGCGTTGCTGGTTCAACCAGGTCGCGTTCCTCAACGAGTGGACGCTGGACGCGGAGGTGCGCGAGTTCCTGGTGGACATGTACGGCGTAGACGGGCTGCCGTTCAACACCCGCTTCGGTCACGGCGACCGAATTGGTGAGGACGTGGTGGTCCTGCTGAACCAGGTCTATGCCTCCCACACCATGCGCGAGCCGTGGCAGGTCGGCGACCTGCTGCTCGTCGACAACATCCGCAGCGCGCACAGCAGGGAGCCGTTCGAGGGACCCCGCGAAGTGCTCGTCGGCCTGGCTGACACGGTGCGCCAGGCCGACTGTGCACCCCGTTTCCAGGGGGCCGGGCGATGACCGCCGCCGGTACCACCGCGACGGGGCCCGGGACCGACTCGCGGGTAGTTGAGTCCACACCGCCAGAGCCGGTCGGGGTGCCGCCGTTCTCGGTGATCTCCGGTGCCCAGGTGCAGCAGGCGCTGCAGGGCCGGGAGCAGCAGCTCACCGAGTTGGTGGAGGCTACCTATCGGGTGCACGGGGCCGGTGATTCGGTGAACCCGCCGTCCTATTTCCTGCGGTTCCCTGACCGTCCGACCTCTCGGATCATTGCGCTGCCGGCCTCGATCGGTGGGCAGGTGCGGGTGGACGGGCTGAAGTGGATCTCCAGTTTCCCGGAGAACGTGGCGGCCGGGATCCCGAGGGCCTCGGCGGTGTTGATCCTGAATGACCACGACAC
>DATHIT010000412.1:0-3105 GCA_035489915.1 Pseudonocardia sp.
ACCGAGACGGGTGGTGTCAGGAATGAATCGCGATGGTGGCGGACCTCGGCCGGCGGGCCGGCGGCCTTCGGGGCCGCCTCCCGGCGCGTCCCCGGGCGTCCCGCCGCGGTTCCCCCCGCCGCAATTCGGGCCGCCGCCCCCCTATGCGCCGCCGGCGCCGCGCCGTCCTCCGGGGCCCGCCGCGGGTCCCGGCGCTGGTCGGCCCCGGCGTACCGCGATCATGCCCCAGCCCGGCGGTAGCTATCCGCCGCCCGCGCCACCTCGCCGGCCACCGGCGAGTTGGGCGCCCGCCCCTCCGCCGCGCCAGGGCGGCGGTGCGCGGCCGGCCAGTCCGCTCCGCTGGGGTCGGCGGCTGCGCGCGCTGCTGGTGGTGCTCGCGGTGCTGGTGCTCGGTTCCGGCATCTACGTGGACACCCAACTGACCAGGGCGGCCGCGCTGGCCGACTACACCGGCCGCCCGGACAGCGACGGCACCAACTGGCTGATCGTCGGCTCGGACAGCCGCGCCGACCTCACCGAGCAGCAGGAGGCGACGCTGTCCACCGGCAACGCCGCCGGGCAGCGCACCGACACGGTGATGCTGCTGCACACCGGAAGCTCCGGGACGACGCTGGTCAGCCTCCCGCGGGACTCGTTGCTGAGCATCCCTGGGCACGGCAAGAACAAGCTCAACTCGGCGTACTCGTTCGGCGGCCCCAAGCTGCTCACCAGGACCGTGGAGCAGGCCACCGGGCTGCGCATCGACCACTACGCGGAGATCGGCTTCGACGGTTTCGTGAACGTGGTGGATGCCGTCGGCGGGGTGGACATGTGCATCCCCGAGGCGATGAAGGACCCGAAGGCCGGCCTGAACATCAAGGCCGGCTGCCAGCGTCTGGACGGGCAGAACGCGCTCGGTTACGTGCGCACCCGGGCCACGCCCCGGGCCGACCTGGACCGCGTCCAGCACCAGCGCGAGTTCCTCTCCGCGCTGATGAAGCAGGTGGTGAGCCCGGCGACGCTGGTCAACCCGTTCCGGATGGTCGGGCTGGTGCGGGCGATGCCCGGGGCGATCACCGTGGACAGCGGCGACCACGTGTGGAACCTGGTCTGGCTGGCGCTGGCCATGCACGAGCTCTCCGGTAGCGACGGGGTGACCACCACGGTGCCGATCGGCGGCCTCGGCACGGTGAACGGCAGCTCCGTGGTGCGCTGGGACGCCGCCCGAGCCAAGCAGCTGTTCAGCGCACTGGCCAAGGACGAACCCGCCCCCAAATCCACCCTCGGCTAACCTCCGCTCGCGTCCCGGGCCCGCACACGCACCGTTCCGCGAGTCGGCGCTCTCAGCACACTGTGTCGCCGATCTGGGCACACCCCGGCGGACTTCGTCAGGGCGGACGCCGGGCGGATAGCTCGCGCGGCCAGCAGAATCGACCGCGTGACCAATGCGGGTTGGCGGACGTTGCTGGAGCAGGCGTGGGAAGCGGTGTCCGGGGGAACGGTGCTACCAGCCGAGATCACCGTGACGGGGCCACCCAGCGACGAACTGCCGTCCACCCTGCCGGTGGCGGACGCCGCGCTGGCCTGCACCGGGGCGGCCCTGCTCGCCGCCGCGGCGCTGAGCGGCCACACCCGGTCGGTGGCGCTGGACGCCAGGCAGGTGGCCGCCGCCGTGCGCAGCGAGGGGTACCTGCGGGTCGACGGCGAGCACATCGGCCCGGGGTTCGCGCCGCTGTCCCGGTTCTGGGCGACCGCCGACGGCTGGGTGCGCACGCACGGCAACTATCCGTGGCACCGGCGGGCACTGCTCACCGCGCTGGCCATCCCCGCCACCCCTGCCGACTCCTCCGGGACCGACGGCGCTGATCACGACGGCGCTGATGGCGACGGCGCTGCCGCGGTGGACGTCGTGGCGGCGGCGATGGCCGAGCTGCCGGCCCTGGAGGCGGAGCGGCGGGTCGTGGCGGCCGGCGGGGTGGCGGCGGCGCTGCGCACCCCGGAGCAGTGGCTGGCGCATCCGCACGGCCAGTTGGTCGCCCAGCAGCCACTGATCGCCGACACCTGGTTCGATACCGCCGCCGGCGGCACGCGCAGCGCCGGCGTCTCCCGAAAGGCCGGCGGCGGTGGCACCTCGGGGTCCGCGTCCGGCGGCACCTCCCACCCGCTGCCCGCGTCCGGTATCCGGGTACTGGACCTGACCAGGGTGATCGCCGGACCGGTGGCCACCCGCTACCTCGCCGCGCTGGGTGCTGACGTACTGCGGCTGGATCCTCCGGACCGCCCCGAGCTGCCGCTGCACCGCTACGACGGGCTGGTCGGCAAGCGCAGTGCCCTGCTGGACGTCGATTCCCCCGGCGGCGCGGCCCGGCTGCACGAGCTGCTGGACGCCACCGACGTACTGGTGCACGGCTACCGCCCCGGTGCGCTGTCCCGGTTCGGGCTGGGCGCCAGCGCGTTGGCCGAGCGGCACCCGGGGCTGGTGGTGGTCGCTCTCTCCGCCTGGGGCAGGCACGGCCCGTGGGGCGGCCGGCGCGGCTTCGACAGCATCGTGCAGGTGGCCAGCGGCATCGCGGCCCGCGAGTCCCGAGACGGCGAGCACCCCGGAGCGCTGCCCTGCCAGCTGCTCGACCACGGCACCGGGTACCTGTGTGCGGCGGCCGCGCTGGACGGGCTGCGAAGGCGCGCGCAGAGCGGTGGGACCTGGTTGCGCGAGCTGTCCCTGGCTCGGACCGCGCACTGGCTGCTCGGCCAGCCGCCGACCGAGCGGGTTCCGGTCGACCACCCGAGGGTCGTCGACGCCGGCTGGCTCACCGAGCTGCCCAGCGAGCCGGGGCCGGTCATCACGGTGACCCCGCCCGGCGCGCTGGACGGAACCGAGCTGCGCTGGCCAGACCTACCGGTGCGCTACGGCGCCGCGCCGCCGACCTGGGACTGACTTCAGGGCTTGGCCAGCTCGCCGAGCAGCGTGCGCAGGCCGGCCATCACCTGGGCGTGGATCCCGCTACCCCAGGACACCCGGGCCACTCCCAACTCGGCCAGCCTGGGCAGCGTCAGGCCGCCGGGGCGGAACATCACGTTCACCGTGCCGAGCCCTTCGGCCAGCACGGCGATGTTCTGCTCGCCGGT
>DATHIT010000413.1:0-6340 GCA_035489915.1 Pseudonocardia sp.
ACCTCGGTCCGCGGCACCGTGCCGGCGGCCACCACCCGCACCTCACAACCCACCCCGAGTCGCTCCCGCAGCGCCCCGCTCAGCTCGGCCTCGAGTCCCCCGGTGCTCACCGCCGCGCTCGACGACTCCACCGCCACCCGCAGCTCCGGACGGGCCGGCACCCGGCGGTCCTCCACGATGAGGTAGTGCGGCCCGATCCGCCGGTCGGCGAGCAGCACCGCCTCGATCTCCGTCGGGAAGACGTTCACTCCTCGGATCACCAGCATGTCGTCCCGGCGGCCGAGCAGCTTGCTCATCCGGCGCAAGGTGCGCGGCGAGCCCTCCGCCGGCCCGGCCAGCGTGGCGATGTCGCCGGAGCGGTAGCGCAGCAGCGGCATGCCGGTCTTGGTCAGCGTGCTGAACACCAGCTCGCCCGGGGTGCCGTCCGGCACCGGATTGCCCTCCGGGTCGATCGCCTCCACGTAGAAGTGGTCTTCGGCCACGTTGAGCAGCCCACCGGAATCCAGCGACTCGCAGGCCACGCCAGGGCCGATGATCTCGGACAGCCCGTAGATGTCCAGTGCGCGCAGCCCGAGCAGCGACTCGATCTGTGTGCGCATCCCCTCGGTCCACGATTCCGCACCGAAGATGCCCACCTTCAGCGACCCGGTACCGGGCTCGACCCCGGACGCCCGCAGCGCCTCGCCCAGGTAGATCGCGTAGGACGGGGTGCAACAGAGCACGTCCGGGCGCAGGTCGGCGAGCAGGCGCAGCTGTCGATCGGTCATCCCGGCGGACAGCGGCAGCACCGTGGCGCCCAGCCGCATGCCACCGTGGTGCATGCCCTGCCCGCCGGTGAACAGCCCGTACCCGTAGGCCACCTGGATCACGCTGGACCGGTTGGCCCCCGCGCCACCGAGCGCCCTGGCCATCACCTCCGCCCAGATCGCCACGTCCACCGCCGTGTACGGCACCAGCGTCGGCCGCCCGCTGGTGCCCGACGAGCCGTGCAGGCAGACCACCTGCTCCTGGGGCACCGCGATCAGCCCCCACGGGTAGTGCTCCCACAGGTCCTGCTTGGTCACCAGCGGCAGCTTGGCCAGGTCCTCCAGCGAGACATCGGCCCCGCCGCGCACTCCCGCGCCGCGCAGCCGCCGCGCCTGCAACCCATCCGCGCGCAGCAGCCGATCCACCAGCTCACCGAGCCGCTGTTGCTGCAGCTCACGGCGTTGCCCAGGAGCGCAGCCCTCGGCATCCGGATCGACCAGTGGCGGCGGCGCGGACTGTGCGGAGCTCACCGGGGGAGCCTAGTGTGCGCGATGCCGGAAAGAGCCCCCCGATTCTGCCTGCTGGCAACCGTCAGGTAAGTTGGTTGACCTCGGGGCTGTGGCGCAGCTGGTAGCGCATCACACTGGCAGTGTGAGGGTCAGGGGTTCGAGTCCCCTCAGCTCCACCCGACTGGTGGCCCGTGCTCGCGGAGAGCGCGGGCCGGTGTCGTGTCCACGGTTTGGGGGGCCGAGCCCCCCATACCCCCCACGGTGCGAGCTTCTCTCGACCCGGCGTGGTTGGTTCGGGTTTGACCAGCGCGCGTGTGTGGACTGATCACCTCTAGGATCCGCCGGACCGCCGGTGCTCCTTCGCCGCCGCCAGGAAGCGCCGTGTCTCCACCTGGGTAAACGCTCGGACCTTGCGGTCGTTGGCGAGCCGGAGCTTGACCAGCCTGGTGGCAGCAGGTCAGCGCCCTCGTGCCGCGGCGGGTGCCGCCGTTCGGCGTGCAGCAGTCGGCCGACGTGGGCCAGCGCGCGGGGCACGTCGAGCCTGGCACGAGTGCTCGGGCCTCGGCGGTCATGGGACCATCCGCGGCGCCGCCCCGGAGAAGTACAGCCGAACGGAAACACTTCCCTCGTTGACCAGCCACGGCATGATCCGGAACCGGCGGGCGCCGGCCACGTGCATGGGATCGGCACCGGCGATCTCCCGGGCTCGCTCCAGCGAAGGCGCCCGGTAGACGAACGCGCCTGAGCCGTCCCAGGACTGCCCGTCCTCGCCAGCGAGCGGGCCGGCAACGAAGAGCACCCCTTCGGATTCCAGCCGCATCTGATAGGCCAAGTGCGGCTCCCGGTTGGCCAGCACCGCGGCCGGGCCGTTCGTCGCCTCGGACAGGACAAGGTAGAGCTGGTGCCCGGGCAGGCCCTTGCCGCGGATGTCCGCCGTGAGTTCCTGCCATGACACCGATTCCTCGCCGGGAGTCAGCTTGGACATGGGTCGATTCCTCCTGAGTGGACTATGGGAGACAGCGCCCATTGATTGAGCGCGGGGGAAGAGGCTGCGGGCGCCGGCCGCGATGGAGGTGGCCGCGCACCTGGACCGCATGCCGCTGGCGGGCGTTGAGGGACTCGAACCAACCGTCGGAAATTCCGTTCGCTGGGAAGTCCCGCTCCCTCAGTGGAATCGGGCGTAGTGCTGACGCAGAAGGTCCTTGCCGTAGTCATTGCCGTTGGGCGTGCGCACCACGGTGTGCACGTGGTACGGCTCGGGCTCGTCGTTATCCAGGAAGATCCCGGAATGGTTGTCGTACTCGACGATCAGCACCGGGCTGTGGATCTTGTAGTAGCACGGTTCCGATCCGCCCCAGCCGCCGATCCAGGCGAAATGGGTGTCGTCGAGATGGCGCCGAACCTGCTCGAGCCTGGCTTCCATCGGGCCGGAGGGCAAGGCAGCGAGATACGGCCGGATCAGGTTCACCAGCAGTTCGCGCTGCCCAGGCGACAGTCGGTCGCCCGCGATCCCCTCGTACCGGAGGATCAGATTGTCTTGTCCCGCGCCGGCCCTGGTTCGGCCGTCTGCCGCTCCGCTGAGCGCGGGGGGCAGATCAGCCGACCGGATCGACGGGTACAAGAGCGCGGCGTCCCGCTGGGCCGGGGCCAGTGACGTCATCAGTTCGACGCCAGCCCTGATGTGGTCGGCGAACAACTGCTCTCCGTCGAACTCGGTGCCGACGAAGCTCGGCGTGAGCACGATCTGGCGCCCGAGGATAAGGCAGTTGACGTCCAGGTGGTGACCCATCAGCTGCCATCCCCATGGTTCGTCCCGCGATGGCGTGCCGAACAGGGTGAACCAGTACTTCCATTCAGTGAGCGTGTCCGGATAGCCGGCGCAAAGCTCGCCGAGTCGGCCGTTGAGTTGCATGGCATCGCGCACCAGCCCGTGCCCGGCCGCGCTGAGCGTCGCGGCGATTACCGCGAGCGCGGCCGAACGCTGGCGCTCGGTCAATTCCTCCAGCAGCAGGCCGTGCGACGGGAAGGTAAGGAACGCGTTGATCCACAACCGCCATTCCGGCCCGTCGATCGCCGCGCTGGCCGCCGGACGCTGGCCCGCGTGCAAACCGTCCAGGTAGGCCCGCGCCGCGCGCACGACGCCGTCGACGTCGAATCCCTCGTCAGCGATGGTGAACAGGCCGGGCACGACCGTGCCGTCGGTGGTGATTCCAGCGAACGGCTCGGCGGCCCGCTGCCACACCGGGGCCAGTTTGGCTTCGCCGACGATCGCGGACAGCGCGGCGATGCCGGCCGCGTCGATTGGATCGAAGCTGCCGTTTCGGAACGGCAGGTGATGCGGCCTGGGCCGCGCGCTCTGATAGCGCATCCCACTCATCAAACGCACTCTTTCCACTCTGACCAGCGATCGGTGCGGGGGATCTGGTGTTGGTGAACTCCCTGACACGCTCTACCCGACACGCGCGTGATCGATGAACGCGGTCAACGCGTCCACGGTTGCGTCGGGCTGCTCGTCGGGAATGAAGTGTCCGGCTTCCGGGATGACGACGCCGGTCACGTTCTCTGCCCAGGGACTGATGGAGGCGGCCATGTCGGGGATCGAGCCGTGGGAGCTGGAGATTCCCAGGACCGGGATGGTCAAGCGCCCTCGTCCGGGAGCGAGAGCGTCCTGGTTCTTGCGCGCTGATTCCGCGGCGTCGCGGAAGTAGGCGAGAGACGCTCGGAGCCCTCCATCGGCTGCGATGGCGGCGGCGTAGTGGTCGATATCGGCGCTGTCGAACGTGTTCGGGGACAGGGTCTTGACCCTCAAGAACCAGGCCACGTAGTCACGCTCGCGGCCGGTGATCAGCGTCTCGGGCAGTTCGGGCACCAGGTGGAATGCCAAGTGCCAGGTCTTCCAGGCCCGTTCGGGATCCGTTGGGATGGCGTCCGGGAGGGTGATTCCGGGAATGCCGGCGTCGAGCAGGGCGACGCCGTGCAGGCGGTCTTGGTACCTCAGGGCGAGCGAGAAGGCGACGCAGGCCCCGATGTCGTGGGCGACGAGCCAGTACTTCGGCACGTTGAGCGCGGTCAGCGCGGCCTGGACGCGCGAAGCGACGGTGTGAGTGTCGTAGCCCCCTTGGGGACGATCGGAGTGGCCCTGTCCCGGCAGGTCGATCGCGATCACGTGGAAGCGCTCGGCAAGGCGCGGCATCGCCTTGTGCCAAGCCCACCAGGTCTGCGGGAATCCGGCGAGCAGCACGACGGTGGGGCCGCTCGACCGACCGCCTTCCACGGCGTGAAGCCGGATTCCTTCCGCGTCGACCCAGCGGTGGGTGAAGCCCGCGAGTTCGCGCAGCGGCAGCCCGGGGACGTGGTTCTGGTCGGGAGAGCGGTTCGGGGCGATGGCTGCGTCGGTCACGCCTCGAGCCTAACTCATCTTGGACTGTTCAGTTCAAGATAGGATGGGCAAGGCCACGATTGACTGGCTCAAGAACGGGGTGCATGCGGGATGGCCGGGAAGAAGCAGTTCGACGTGGACATCGTGCTCGACGCGGCGATGGTCCAGTTCTGGCGGGCCGGGTACGCCGACACCTCGCTCGACGACCTCTCCAGGGCGACCGGATTGAACCGAAGTTCCATCTACTCCTCGTTCGGCGACAAAGACTCGCTCTACCTGCGCTGCCTGGACCGCTACGCCGTCCGGTATGGCGACAGGTACGACCAGGCGCTTTCCTCCGGTGCCTCCGGCGAACCGCTGCGGGCGGTACAGGCGTTTTTCGAGGTCACCCTCCAACGCATCGCCGACCCCGACGTGCCGGACGGATGTCTGATGGCTCAGACCGCGATGGCGACACCAGTACTCAGCCCCGCTATCGCCACGCGTGCGATCGAAGCTGTGGGGCTTCAGCGTGCGCGGCTGCGGACCGCCTTGAACACCGCGGAGTTGGCCGAGGGCGACGCCGAGAACTACGCCACTCACATCATGGCGGTCAACCTGTCACTGGCCGTGATGAGCAGGGCCCAGGCGAGCCAGAAGCAGCTCCGCACGATCGTCGACATCAGCATGAGCGCGCTCTCGCAGGCTTTGCACAGCCGGGGCTAGAGCCTGTCTCTTGGACCGTTCTCAGCGGCACACCCGAGTCAACGATCAAATGAAAATCTCAGTCAGCCATGGGTAAATCCGGAGAGGAAGCCATGTACTTGACACAAGGTTTGCATCGTGCGGTGCAGCGGTCTCCGCACCTGCCGGCGACAATCTTCGGCGATCGGGTGCGGACGTGGATGGAATCAGGGGAGCGCGTGGCCCGACTCGCCGCTGGACGCAAAGCTGTCGGCGTAAGGACGGATGACAGAGTGGGAATTCTCGCGCTGAATTCGGACTTCTATCACGACTATTTTCTGGCTGTACCATGGGCGGATGCAATTATCAACCCGGTCAACACGAGGTGGAGCACGGCGGAGATTGCCTATTCTTTGCGCGATTGCGATACTCGAGTTCTGTTGGTGGACGACACCCACGCTGCCCTGATCCCCGAGCTTCGAGCCGCCGTTCCGCAACTGCAGTTCGTCCTTTACCTCGGTTCAGGAGAATGTCCTGAGGACGCGTTGGACGTTGAGGTACTCATAAACAGGCATGAACCGATTGCTGACGTGCGTCGTGGCGGTGACGCGCTGGCCGGAATTTTCTATACAGGCGGCACTACTGGACGACCGAAAGGCGTGATGCTGAGCTGAGTCACGCCAACATCCTTACGTCCGTGTTTGGATCGGCCGCGACCCGAAATCCACTTCCTGCTGGAGCGCGCACATTGCATGTCGCGGCCATGTTTCATATCGCGGGTTGCGCAACATGGGCGGAGACAGTTTCAATGGGTCGAACAAATGCTTTTTTGGCGCGATTCGACCCGGTCGAGCTCGCGAAAGCGATCGAGCGTTATCAAATTTCCGACACACTACTCGTTCCAACTATGATGCAGGCACTTGTCGATTCTCCTGACACTTTAAGTGTGGATCTATCGAGCCTGCGGAGGTTGACATATAGTGCATCCCCGATTTCCGCTCTCCTTCTTCAGCGCGCCATGCAGCGGATGTCGACCACCGAG
>DATHIT010000414.1:0-2292 GCA_035489915.1 Pseudonocardia sp.
CCCCGGGCATGGGCGTCCTGGTAGGCGGCCACCAGCCGAGAGGCCTGCTCGAACTCTTCCGGCGTTGGCGCGAACCCGGCGTTGAGCAACGGGACCTGCCGGGGGTGGATCGCGCTCGCGCCGACGTAGCCGAGGCGGCGCGACCTGGCCACGATGTCGCCGAACGCCGCCTCGTCCCGGTATTCGGCGAGCGTTCCGACCAGGCCCAACGGCAGCACCCCGGCCGCTCGGGCGGCGATCACCACCGTCTGGTTGGGGCCGGTCAGCAGGTCAGCGTCCGGCGCGATGCCGACGTCCGTGGCGAAGTCCTCGGTGCCCAGCACGAGCCCGAGCACCCGGGGGTCGGCGGCCGCGATCTCCCGCGCCCGGAACAGCGCCGCGGCGGTCTCGATCATGGCGATGAACCGGACCGAACCCGGGGCCAGTCCGGCCTCCGCCTCCAGCTCCGCGACGATCTCCGCGCAGGCCTGGACGTGCTCCGCGCTGGGCACCTTGGGCAAGGCCAGCGCACACACGCCGGGCCGGACCGCCGCTTCGAGATCTCGGACCGCCAGCCGCCACGGCCGGTTGATCCGCACCACCACGTCCGCGCCGCCGGCGGCGAGCCGATCGACGGCCTCGGGCAGCAGCTTTCGGGCCTCCTCCTTCTCGCTGGGGGCGATGCTGTCCTCCAGGTCGAGCTGGATGGCATCGGCGCCGACGGTCAGTGCCTTCTCCACGAACCGCCGCTGGGTCACCGGCACGTACAGCAGCGAGCGCCAGGTCATGGTCGGTCCCCGGGGATCTCTTTGTTGTGCTCGCCGAGGCGCGGCGCGGGCCGGCGCAGCTGCCCCGGGGTGACCGACAGCCTCGGCACGACGGTGTGCATCGGTACCCCGTCGGGCCCCTCCACGATGACTCCCCGGGACGTGACGTAGTCGTGGTCCACCAGGTCGGCAATGTCGCAGACCGGCGCAACTGTGACGCCGTGCTCGGCCATGGCGGACAGGTTCTCCTCTCGGGTACGGGCGGCGAAATGCTCGGCCAGGATCGCGTCCAGCTCATCGACGTGGTCCAGCCGGGCGGCGTTGTCCCGGAAGCGGGCGTCGTCGATCAGCTCCGGGCGCCCGATCGCGCGCAGCAGCCGCTCGGTCATCGGTTGGGTGGACGCGGACAGCGCCAGCCATCCGCCGTCGGCGCAGCGGTAGACGTTGCGCGGGGCGGCGGTGCGCGAGCGGCTGCCCAGCCGTCTCGGTGCCTCCCCGGTGCGCCGGTAGATGGCGGCCAACGGGCCGAGCACGGCGAACAGCGGCTCGAACAACGACAGGTCGATGTCCTGGCCGACTCCGGTGGCTTCGGCGTGCCGCAGGGCCGTCACGGCCGCGAACGCGCCGTAGCTGCCCGCGATCATGTCGGCCAGCGCGCCCGGCGGAAGCACCGGTTCCCGGTCGGCGAACCCGTTCATCGCGGCGAACCCGGACATCGCCTCCACCAGCGTGCCGAAACCCGGGCGGTCGGCGTAGGCGCCGGTCTGGCCCCAGCCGGACACCCGCACCACGACCAGCCTGGGATTGCGCGCGCGCAGCGTGTCGGGCGCCAGGCCCAGCCGCTCCAGCGTGCCGGGGCGGAAGCTCTCCACCAGCACAGCGGCGCCCTCCACCAGCCGCAGCAGCTGGTCGCGGTCCGCCGGGTCCTTCAGGTCGAGGGTGACGCTGCGCTTGTTGCGGCCGTAGACCTGCCAGTGCTCGGCCGGCCAGCCACGCAGCGAGTCGCCAACCCCGGGCTGCTCGACCTTGATCACGTCCGCGCCGAAGTCGCCGAGGAGCAGGGTCAGCTGGTTCCCGGCCACCAGGCGGGACAGGTCGAGGACCCGAACCCCGGACAGCGTCACCCAACCTCCCGAAACACGTAGGCACCGTCCTCGGGGACGCCCAGCATGAGCTCGTCGCCGTCCACGCATGCCGTGTCCCGCGCGAACAACCTATGCCCTCCGCAGTCCAGCTCGTACTCGTACCAGGCGCCCGAGTAGAGCCGCTTGGTCAACCGGACCGGGAGCGCATTGTCCGAGTTGGCGAAACTGAAGCGTTCGGTGCGGATGCCCAGGGTCACCCGCTCACCGGGCTGGTAGGTGTCCTTGACGCTGATCGACAACTCGGTGCCGCTGGCCTCCACCCGGACCGTGACCCGACCGTCATGGGTGGCCAGGACCGAGCCGGCGAGGAAGTTGCACCGGCCGATGAAGTCGGCGACGGCGGGCATGGCGGGCAGCTCGTAGATCTCCTCGGGGGTGCCGACCTGCAGGATCTTGCCGTC
>DATHIT010000415.1:0-8176 GCA_035489915.1 Pseudonocardia sp.
GCCGCGTGCGCATCGGCGACCGTGCCCACATTGCTCAGCAGCGCGACCGGCTGGGCGTCCCGGGTGCGCCCCGGCCCGGCCGGCGCCGCCACCGCCGAAGACCCCGCCGGGCGAGTGGTGGGGCCGGTCCGATCGCCCCCCATTGCGTCCGGACCGACCCGCACCTCCCCGGTGGAGCCATCCACCGAGACCATCACCCCGTCGGGCAGTTCCGCCGCCGCCGAGCAGCCGACCACCGCGGGCAATCCCAGCGATTTCGCCAGGATCGCGGTGTGGCTGGTCGGGCCGCCCTCCTCGGTGAGCAGCGCGACCACATCGCTGCCGGGGAGGGTGGCGGTGTCCGCCGGGGACAGGTCACGCGCGGTGAGCACGATCGGGTGGCCGGGCGCCGGGATACCCGGCATCGGCACCCCGGCGAGCAGGGCGACCCCGCGCGCCCCGATATCCCGCAGGTCGGTGACCCGCTCGGCCAGGTAGCCGCCGTGCGCCTCGAGCATCGCGCAGAACTCGGCCACCGCCAGCGTCACCGCGTGCCCGGTCGGGCTGCCGGCGCGCAACTGCCGGCCGGCGGCCTCGAGCAGGCTGGGATCGGCGGCCATGGCCGAGGTGGTGCTCAGGATCTCCGCGGCCACCCCGCCGGCCCGGTCGGCACGCTCGGCCATCTCGGCGGCGACCGCGCCCAGCGCCCACTCGATGCGCCCCAGCGCCGCCTCGGGTTGCTCGGTGACCGGGTCGGTGCTGGCGGTCGCCACCGGCGGCGCCAGCCGGGCCAGCGTCGCCTTGGCGCTGCCCGGGCTGACCCCGAGCCCTCGGATCGTGCCGGCCCTCACTGGCCGTCCTGCTCGGTAGCCAGCAGCGCGGCCAGGGTGTCCAGCGCCTGGTCGGCGCCCTCCCCCTCGGCGTTCAGCGTGACCGCCTGGCCGTAGCCGACGCCCAGTGACATCACCGCGAGGATGCTCGAGGCGTTCACCGGTGCTGAGTCCGCCACGCTCAGCGTGACCGCGAGCCCGGTGGCCGCGGCGGCCCTGCTGAACGTGGCGGCCGGCCGGGCGTGCAGGCCTACCCGCGAGGCGATGGTGACGGTTCGAGATGGCACGTCGGTCTCAACTCCTGGGTTTTCCGAACAGGATCGGGACTGGCTGATCAGGTCGCGGGGCGGTCAGGTCACCGGCTTGGGCGCGGTGCTGGCTCCTCCGCCGGGTTCCGGGGTCGCCGGGGTGTCCGACGCGAAGCCGGCCGCGCCGTCCGCACCGTCAGCGGCGTCGTCCTCCCGGCCCGGGGTCTTGAGGTTCCACCGGCGGATCACGAAGCGGAACACCACGTAGTAGACGACCCCGTAGACCAGGCCGATCGGGATCAGCAGCAGCGGCTTGGTGGCGTGCCCGAAGTTGATCACGTAGTCGATGAAGCCGGCGGAGAAGCTGAACCCGTCGTGGATGCCCAGCGCGTTGGTCAGCGCCAGCGAGGTACCGGTGAGCACCGCGTGGATGATGTAGAGCGGCCAGGCCACATAGACGAAGGAGAACTCGATCGGCTCGGTGATCCCGGTGACGAAGGACGTCGCGGCCACCGAGATCATGATGCCGCCGACCAGCTTGCGCTGGCCGGGACGAGCCTCGTGCCAGATGGCCAGCGCGGCGGCCGGCAGGGCGAACATCATGATCGGGAAGAAGCCGGTCATGAAGGTGCCGGCGGTGGGGTCACCGGCGAAGAACCGGTTCAGGTCGCCGTGGGTGCCCTGGTAGTCGCCGAGGATGAACCAGACCACCGAGTTCAGGATGTGGTGCAGGCCGATCGGGATGAGCAGCCGGTTGGCCACGCCGAAGATCCCGCCACCGACCACCGCGTTGTCGGCCACCGCGTTGCCCAGCCAGGTCAGTCCGCTGTTGAACAACGGGTACGCCAGGCTCATCAGCACGCCGACGACCAGCATGACTATCGACACCACGATCGGCACGAACCGCCGGCCGCTGAAAAAGCCCAGGTAGGTGGGGAGTTTCGTGCGGTACAACCGCTGCCAGAGGATGGCCGAGAGCAGGCCGACCACGATGCCGCCGAGTACCCCGTAGTTGACCACCGCGGCCTTGCCCGCGGAGTCCGTCTGGCCGGGCAGCACCAGCGGGCTCATCGCGGTGAACACCCCGTCCAGCACCAGCCAACCGACCACCGCGGCCAGCGCGGTGGACCCGTCGGCCTTGCGCGCCCAGCCGATCGCAATGCCCACCGCGAAGATCAGCGGCAGGTGGTCGAACAGCGCCCCGCCGGCGGCGGAGATGACCGAGGCCACGCTCTTCAGCGCGGTGAAACGACCGAGCAGGTCGTCCTGGCCGAGGCGCAGCAACAACCCGGCCGCGGGCAGCGCGGCAATGGGCAGCATCAGGCTGCGGCCCAGCCGCTGCAACCCGGCTAGGCCCGGGCGGTTCTTCGGCGGCGACTTTGCTGACTCAGCACCGGCGACACTCGTGCTCATGACGACCTCGGGCTCGTTCGATGGACAGGACGCCGGGCGAACCGGATAGTGGCGGTTCGCGCTGGTCCACCCGGGGACCGGCCATTGCGAACGCCTGGAACTCACCGGTACGGTCCGGTCATAACCAGTGGCAAGAGAATGAGCCTCGTCACCCTCCGGTGTCAACCATCGGGTGACCGCGATTTTCTCCAGCCCGGTACGAACACAGCGGCGCGGGCGCGCCGACGAGGGAGCGGACATGGCAAAAGCGGACGACATCGTGGCGGGCCTGGGCGGCGCCGGAAACATCGTCGAGGTGGAGGGGTGCATCACTCGGCTGCGCACCGAGCTGACCGACCCGTCGCTGGTCGACGAGGCCGCGCTCAAGCGGGCCGGCGCGCACGGCGTCGTTCGCCTCGGCACGGTGGTCCAGGTGGTGGTCGGCCCGGAGGCGGACATGCTGGCCGACGACATCCAGGACCTGCTGTGACCCTGCCGGCCGAGCAGCACACCCGGCCCTCGGCACTCCCGGTGGGCGCGCCGCTGGCCGGCACCCTGACCGCCCTGACCGAGGTGCCCGACCCGGTGTTCGCCGGGCAGCTGGTCGGCGCGGGGGTGGCCATCGAGCCGCCGGCCGAGCCCGGCCCGGTCCAGGTGGTCGCGCCGATCGACGGCACCCTGGCCAAACTGCACCCACACGCGTTCATCCTGGTCGCGGCCGATGGCACCGGGGTGCTGGTACACCTGGGTATCGACACGGTGACCCTGGAGGGCGACGGCTTCACCCTGCACGTGGCCGAGGGCGAGCGGGTCAGCGCCGGCGCCCCGATCGTCAGCTTCGACCCGGCCCAGGTGCGGGCCCGGGGACTGTCCGCGATCTGCCCGATCGTGGTGCTGGACTCCGCGCCGGACAGCGTGCCCGCCCCGGCCTCCGGAGCCCCGGTCCAACCTGGCGACCTGCTGTTCCGCTGGCCCGACGGCGACCCGGGGTGACCGACCCGCTGGCCGACCCGCTGGCCCGACGGGGACCCGGGGTGACCGACCCGCTGGCTGGCGCGGCGGCCGTGCTGCTGGACATGGACGGCACCCTGGTGCTCAGCGAGGCGGTGCACCGGCAGACCTGGCGGCGGTTCTTCGACTACTGGGACGTCGAGGTCAGCGAGGACGAGTACGAGCGCACCTACCTGGGCCGCCGCGCGCTGGATGTGCTGGCCGAGGTGCCCGGACCGTGGACCGGCACCGACACCACCGCTGCGCTGCGGGCGATGGACGAGCACGCCAACGAGCTGGCCGACGCGGTGCGGGTGGTGCCCGGCGCGGTCGAGCTGCTGCGCGCGCTGCACCGGCGACGCCAGCCGGTGGCCGTGGTGACCAGCGCCGGGCGGAACTGGGCCCGGCACGTCCTGGACCAGGTGTTGGACGCCGCCGGCACGGTGTCCGTGCTGGTCACCGCCGAGGACATCAGCCTGGGCAAACCGGCGCCGGAGGGCTACCTGCTGGCCTGTCGGCTGCTCGGGACAGCTCCGGCCCGCTGCACCGGGGTGGAGGATTCGCCGTCCGGGGTGCGGGCGCTGGCCAGGGCCGGGGTCGGGCGGATCGTCGGGATCACCACCACGTCCTCCCCCGCCGAGCTCCGCGCCGCCGGCGCCCAGTCCACGGTGCCCGACCTGCGGGTGGAGCACTGGTCGCAGGCCTGCTGAGCCTGAGTCTGGGTGCGGGGGCTAGTCGGCGACGAGGACGGCGGCGCCGGTGATCCGGTCGGCGTCCAGGTCGGCCAGCGCGCGATCGGCCTCCGCCAGCGGCCGGGGATCCACGGTCGGGCGCACCCCGAGCGCGGCGGCCAACCGGAGGAACTCCTCGCCGTCGGCGCGGGTGTTGGCGGTGACGCTGCGCAGCTGCTTCTCCCGGAACAGCTCCTCGGCGTAGTTCAGCTTCGGCACGTCGGTCAGGTAAATGCCGGCCACGGCCAGGGTGCCGCCGGCGTCCAGGGCACGCAGCGCGACCGGCACCAACCCGCCGGCCGGCGCGAACAGGATCGCCGAGTCCAGCGGCTCCGGCGGACCGTCCTGCGCTGGCCCGGCGGACGCGGCGCCCAGCTCCAGCGCCAGCGCCTGGGCCGCCGCCGACCGGGTCAGCACGTGCACCGAGGCGCCGTGCGCGATCGCCACCTGGGCCACCACGTGGGCGGACGCGCCGAACCCGTAGATGCCCAGCCTGCCTCCGGGCGGCAACTCCGCGCGCCGCAGCGCCCGGTAGCCGACGATGCCCGCGCACAGCAGCGGCGCGGCGGCCACGTCGTCCATCGCGGCAGGCAACCGGTAGGCATACGCCTCGGGCACCACGGCCAGCTCGGCGTAGCCGCCGTCGGCGTCCCACCCGGTGAACTCGGCGTCCGGGCACAGGTTCTCCCGCCCGGTCCGGCAGAACCGGCAGTGCCCGCAGGTGCCGCGCAGCCAGGCCACCCCGATGCGGTCCCCCTGGGCGAACCGGTCGGCGCCCGGCCCGAGCGCATCGACCACCCCGACGATCTCGTGCCCGGGCACCGTCCCGGGCCGCCGAGGCGGAAGCTCGCCCAGCGCCAGGTGCAGATCGGTCCGGCAGACCCCGCAGGCCCGGACCTGGATCCGCACCTCGCCGGGGCCCGGCTCCGGGTCGGGTCGGTCCACCGCCACCAGTGGCCCCTCCGCGATCGTCCCCGGCCGGCCCACTACCCACGCGCGCATGCCGGTCAGCCTGCCAGCGACGCCGGGAACCAATCGGGGCGTATCGGCGACTGATAGATCAGACGGCTGTCCCGCCCGGTCCGGCACTCGCCAACCCCAGGGCGCCAGCGCACATCGACCGACGGAGCAGATTCCTCATCGTGTTCTCCCCCTCGCCGGGTTGGGCGGCGGTGCTGACCAACTGGGCACCGGCGCCCCTGGCCGACCTGGCGATACTCCTGGCCACGCTCGGCTACGGCTGGCTGGCCCGGGCGCGCATCGGCTGGCCGTGGCGGCGCTCGGCGAGCTGGCTGCTGGCCATGCTCACCCTGGTCGTCGCGCTGAACAGCCCGGTGGGGCGGTACAGCGACGTGCTGTTCTGGGTGCACATGGTGCAGCACCTCCTGTTGATCATGGTGGCCCCGATGCTGCTGGTCTGGGCGCAGCCGGTGCGCCTGCTCAGGGAGGCCGGCCCCCCGGCGCTGGCCGCTCGGCTGGACCGGGTGCTCGGCGGCCGGCCGACCCGGTGGTTGACCGCGCCGCTCACCGGGCTGGCGCTCTACACCGCGCTGGTGGTGCTCACCCACCTGACCGGGTTCCAGCAGATCTCCGCGACACACGGCGGGATCCGGGTGCTGGAACTGGCCGCGTACCTGGCCTGCGGCTGGCTGTTCTTCTACCCGCTGCTCGGCGCGGAGCTCGGGCCGTGGTCGCTGCCCTACCTGCTGCGCTTCGTGGTGCTCGCGCTGGCCATGGGCACGGACACCCTCACCGGCGTCGCCCTGATGCTCACCAGCCGCCCGCTGGCTCCGGCGTACGCGGCCGCGCATCCGGGCTGGGGACCGAGCGCGCTGCTGGACCAGGAGGCCGCCGGGGCGATCATGTGGTTCGGCGGCGACCTACTGATGATGATCTTGATGATCCTGGTCGCGGTGCAGTGGGGCCGGGCCGGCGCCGAGCAGCAGGGCCTGGGCACATGGCTGGAGGGGGCCCGTCGGCGGTCCCTGCTCGGCGCCGGCCCGGACGTCGGCGCTCAGAGCGGTGCCGAGACGGATGCCGAGCTGGATATCGATGAGGACCAGCGGGCGCTGGACGCCTACAACGCCGCGCTGGCGGCGCTGAACGGCCGGCGGCCTCCGTCGCGGCCCGCACCGGATTCCCCCGACCGAAGGTGACGGACACGAGCACGCCGACCGATACCGCGACGGATCTCTCCGGCCCGCCGAAGGAGCCCAGGTACGAGATCTCCATCGGTGGCATGACCTGCGCCGCGTGCGCCGCCCGGGTGCAGCGCACGTTGAACAAGCTGCCCGGGGTGTCCGCCGAGGTGAACTACGCGACCGAGCGGGCCCAGGTGCGCTGCGCCGAGGAGGTCGACCCGGGCGAGCTGATCGCCCAGGTCAACCGGGCCGGCTATGTGGCCAGACGGGTGGACGACGTGGGTGCGGCGGCGGCCGCCGAGGACGACGACGCCGAGCACCAGCGCCGGGTGGTGGACCTGCGCCGCCGGCTGGCGGTGGCCGCGGTGCTCGCGGTACCGCTGTGCGACCTGTCGCTGGCCCTGTCGCTGTTCCCCGAGCTGCGCTTCCCCGGGTGGCAATGGGTCTGCCTGGTATTGGCGGTGCCGGTGGTGGCCTGGTGCGCGCTGCCGTTCCACCGGGTCGCACTGGCCGGGCTGCGGCACGGCCGCTCGTCGATGGACACACTGGTCTCCGGGGGCGTGCTGGCCTCGTTCGGCTGGTCGGTGTGGGTGATGCTCACCAGCGGCACGGCCGGTGGGACGCTCGCCCCCGGCCTCGGTCGGGGGCTCGGGGTGATCACCGGCGGCCAGCACGCGCTCTACCTGGAGGTGGCCGCCGGGGTCACCACCTTCGTGCTGGCCGGCCGGTACTTCGAGGCGCGGGCCAAGCGATCCGCCGGGGCGGCCATGCGCGCGCTGTTGGAGTTGGGCGCGAAGGACGTGGAGGTGCTGCGCCTCGGCCAGATGTCCCGGGTGCCGGTGTCCGAGCTGGTGGTGGGCGACGAGTTCCTGGTCCGGCCCGGGGAGAAGATCGCCACCGACGCGGTGGTGGTGGACGGGCGATCCGCGCTGGACGTCAGCCTGCTGACCGGTGAACCGGTGCCCCGGGAAGTGCTGGTCGGGGACGCCGTGGTCGGTGGCGCGGTGAACGTGGGCGGCCGGCTGCGGCTGCGGGCCACCCGGGTGGGTGCGGACGCCCAGCTGGCCCGGATGGCGCAGCTGGTCCGCCGGGCGCAGCAGGGTAAGGCGGGGGCGCAACGGCTGGCCGACCGGATCGCGTCGGTGTTCGTGCCGTGCGTGCTGCTGCTCGCCGCGGCCACGGCGGCCGGCTGGCTGCTCGCCGGGCGGCCGGCCGGCTGGGCGGTCACCGCCGGGGTGGCCGTGCTGGTGGTGGCCTGCCCGTGTGCGCTGGGCCTGGCCACCCCCACCGCGCTGCTGGTCGGTACCGGGCGGGGCGCGCAGCTGGGCATCTTCATCAAGGGGCCGGCCGCGCTGGAGGCCACCCGGAGCGTGGACACCGTGGTGCTGGACAAGACCGGCACGCTCACCGAGGGCCGGATGAGCCTGGTCGAGGTGCGCGCGGCGGCCGGGGTCAGCCGCGCCCGGTTGCTGGCGCTCGCCGGCGCGGTGGAGGCGGCCTCGGAGCACCCGATCGCGGCGGCGGTTGCCTCTGCCGCCGCCGCTGAGCTGGCCGGCCCGCTGCCCGCGGTGACCGAGTTCGCGGCGCTGCCTGGGCTGGGCGCCCGGGGTGTCGTGGACGGCTCGGAGGTGGTTGTAGGCCGCGCCCGGCTGCTCGCTGACCTGGGGCTTCGGGTGCCCGGAGAGCTGGAGTCCGCCCGTGACGAGCTGGCCGGGGCCGGGCGGACCGTGGTGTTGGTGGCCTGGGACGGCGAGGCGCGCGGGCTGCTGGCACTGGCTGACTCGGTGCGACCGACCAGCGCGGCGGCGGTGGCCGCGCTGCGCCGGCAGGGACTGCGCCCGCTGCTGGTCACCGGGGACAACCTG
>DATHIT010000416.1:0-4183 GCA_035489915.1 Pseudonocardia sp.
TCTCCGTGGCCCAGCTGCAGCTGATCGAGGTGGCCAAGGCGCTGCACACCAACAGCCAGGTGCTGCTGCTCGACGAGCCGACCACCGCGAGCACGCCCAGTGAGGTGGAGCGGCTGTTCACCGTGGTGCGCCGGCTGCGCGATGCCGGCACCGCCGTGGTGTTCGTCAGCCACAAGCTGGAGGAGGTCTTCGAGCTCTGCGACACGGTGACCGTGCTGCGCGACGGCGCCTCGGTGCTGGAGGCCGCACCGCTGGCCGAGACGAACCGGGAGGAGCTGGTGGACCGGATGGTCGGCCGCTCGCACCTGGCCGAGCCGCTGCCCGAGCGGCCGCCGCCCGCGCCGGAGCCGGTGCTGGAGCTGGTCGGGGTGTGCACCGACGCCGGCCACCGGGACGTCAGCCTCTCGGTGCGACCCGGGGAGATCGTCGGGCTGTACGGGCTGGTCGGCGCCGGGCGCAGCGAGCTGGCCAAGGCGCTGCTCGGGCTGTCCCGGGTGACCGCCGGCGAGGTCCGGGTGCGCGGGCGGGCGGTGCGGATCCGGGACGTCCGCGACGCGCTGCGCAGCTACCGGATCGGCTACGTACCGGAGGACCGCAAGGCGGAGGGGCTTTTCCTGGACCAGCCGGTCACCCGCAACATCGCGGTGACCGTGTGGGACAAGATCGGTGCCCGGTTCACTGGGGTGTCCCAGCGCCGCGAGGAGGAACTGGCCGCCACCTACGTCGACCAGCTGGGCATCCGGCTGGCCTCGGCGGAGCAGCTGGTCGGCGAGCTGTCCGGCGGCAACCAGCAGAAGGTCAGCCTGGCCAAGTGGCTGGCCGCACGCACCGAGATCCTGATCATCGACGAGCCCACGGTGGGCATCGACGTGCGCACCAAGGCCGCCTTCCACGAGTTGATCGGCCAGCTCGCGGTGGCCGGGCTGGCGGTGTTGCTGATCACCAGCGACCTCCCCGAGATGGTGGCGCTGGCCGACCGGGTGGTGGTGATGCGCGGCTTCCAGGTGCGCGGCGAGGTGGCCAACGACGCGCACGAGTACGACCCGACCAGCCGCGCGGTCATGTCCCTCATCCACGCGTGAGGCCGGCCAGTGTTCATCCGTGGGTCAGTCGGTGTGGAAGACCTCCTCGAGCGGTGCCCACCACTCGCCTTCGGCCGCGCTGACCACCGGTCGCTGGCAGGGGTCGGTGAGCTTCCACCACTCCTGGGTGCGCGGGTCGGCGGCCATCTCGGCCATGTCCGCCGGGTAGTCGGTGCCGGTGTATTCGAAGTAGGCGAACAGCAACCCGTCCCGCAGGAAGATCGTGTAGTTGCGGATGTTGCTGCGCGCGATCTGGGCGAGCACGTCCGGCCACACCGCGGCGTGCAGCTCGCGGTAGACCTGCTCGTGCTCGGGGAGCAGCCGGATGACGGTCCCGACGCGGCGTACTGGCATTCCCGAAGTGTCCCGGATGGGTCAGCGCACGTATGGGCGCAGCCGGTCCCTGGCCGCCTTGAGATGGGCCCGCATGGCCGCGGCGGCCGCCGGCGGGTCGGCCGCGCCAATCGCCGCGACCACGTCGGCGTGCTCGGTGTGCACCGTCGCGCCGGTACGGCTGCTGTAGAACAGCCGGAAGATGTGCAGGTGGCAGTGCGTGTCGGCGAGCGCCGCGCGGGCCGTCTCGTTCCCGGCCAGCCCCATCACCAGGTCGTGGAACCGGGCGTCGTGGCTGGCGAACGCCTTGTAGTCGGCGTAACCGGCACCCGCCGGCGGTTCCACGTTGCAGGTGGCCAGCTCCGCCGCCAGCGCCGCCCGGCCGGCCGGCCCGGTCCGCTCCGCCGCCCGCCCGGCCGCCCACGGTTCCAGGTGCAGCCGGAACTCGTAGAGTTCCTCGAACGCGGCGGCGGACAGCAGCGGCGCGGAGGTGTACCCGCGCAGCGGCTCCTTGACCACCAGCCGTTCCGACTCCAGCCGGGCCAGCGCCTCCCGGATCGGGGTCTGCGAGACGGCCAGGTCCCTGGCCAGCGCGTCCATGTTGAGCTTGGCCCCCGGACGCACCACGTCGTCCATGATCAACGCCTTCACCGCGTCGTAGACGCTGTCGGTGAGGATCTGCCGGGTCGCGGGCCCGACGAGCGCCCGCTCGCCGCCTGTCGCCATACGTCCCCCCTCGTCCGGGCCGGAAGCGTAACGCAGTCACCAGGAGGTTTGGCCCGATGACCCGACGCGTTGACGCCCACCACCACGTCTGGGACCTGGCCGTGCGGGACCAGCCGTGGACCGCCGGGCTGCCCGCGCTGCGCCGCTCGTTCGCGCTCGCCGAGCTGGAGCCCGAACTGCGCCGCGAGGGCATCGACGCCACCGTCCTGGTGCAGACCGTGGACGTGCCGGAGGAGACGCCGGAGCTGCTCGCGCTGGCCGCGAAACACCCGGTGATCGCCGGTGTGGTCGGCTGGGTGGACCTGACCGCGCCGGACGTGGCCGACCGGATCGCCGAGCTGGTGGCCGGGCCCGGCGGACGCCGCCTGGTGGGCATCCGGCACGGGGTGCAGGGCGAGCCGGACCCACGGTGGCTGTGCCGCGATGACGTCCGCCGAGGGCTGGCCGCCGTGGCCGACGCGGGGCTGGTGTACGACCTGCTGGTCGTGCCCGTGCAGCTGCCCGCCGCCGTCGAGACGGTTCGTGCGCTGCCCGGGCTGCGCTTCGTGCTCGACCACGCCGGCAAGCCGATGATCGCGCAGGGGGAGCGTGCCGGCTGGGCGGCCGACATCGCCGCGCTGGGCGCCGAGGACAACGTCGCGGTGAAGCTGTCCGGCCTGGTCACCGAGGCTGACCTGGACAACTGGTCGATCGACGACATCCGGCCCTACGCCGAGGACGTGCTCGCCGCGTTCGGGCCGGAGCGCACCATGTACGGCTCGGACTGGCCGGTGTGCCTGCTGGCCGCCGACTACCCGAGGGTCGCCGGGCTGGCCCGTGCGCTGATCGCCGGGCTGTCCGAGGTCGAGCGGGACGCGGTGCTCGGTGGCACCGCCGCCCGGTGGTATCGCCTGGACCCGCGATGACCACGCCCGAGCAGGCCGCCGCCCAGCTGGTCCCACCGAGGGTGATCCTCACCGACGGCGTCTACGACGCGGTCAAGACACTGATCATGGACGGCCGTATCCCGCCGTCCGCCCGGGTGAACATGGACCAGCTGGCCCGCGCGCTCAAGGTGTCCGCGACGCCGCTGCGTGAGGCGCTGGCCCGGCTGGAGTCCGAGGGCCTGGTGACCAAGGAGCCGCTGCGCGGGTACTCCACGACGCCGCTGCTCACCCGCTCCGAGTTCGACGACCTCTACGAGCTGCGGCAGCTGGTCGAGCCGGCGTTGGCCGCCTCGGCCGCCACCCGGGCCAGCCCGGAGGACCACGTTGAGCTGGCCGCCGAGATGGCCCGCTGCCCGGACGCGCCGCCGGAGCTGGGCGACTACCGCACCTACCGGGCACTCTTCGAACATGACGTCCGGCTGCACGACCTCATTGCCCGGATCGCCGGCAACCAGGTGGCCCGGCAGGCGCTGCGCCGGCTGCACTCGCACCTGCATGCGTTCCGGCTGCACGGCGGCAACCGCAGCGGCGACTGCACCCGCGCCGAGCACGCCAAGGTGGTCGACGCGGTCTGCCTGGGCGACCCGCACGCGGCCGCCAGCGCGATGAGCGCGCACCTGCGGACCGCCCGACACCGCGCACCCCCGTTCCAGGACTGACCCCGACAGCTCGAGTGGCAGGAGAGAGCACATGCAACGGCGCACCATCGTGGGTACCGAGGTCGCGGTCAGCACGGTCGGCTTCGGCGGGGCCCCGATCGGCGGGTTGTACCGGCCGACCGACGAGGAGACCGCCGCCGGTGCCGTGGCGGCGGCGTGGGAGGCCGGGGTGCGCTACTTCGACACCGCCCCGCACTACGGTCTGGGCCTCTCCGAGCGGCGGCTGGGCCGAGCGCTGGCCGGCTATCCCCGCGACGAGTACGTGGTGTCCAGCAAGGTCGGCAGGTTGCTGGCGGCCAACCCCCGGCCGACCGGGAGCGATCTCGAGGCGGGCGGGTTCGACGTGCCCGACGACCTGGTCCGGGTGCGCGACTACAGCGCCGACGGGGTGCGCCGCAGCATCGAGGAGAGCCTGGAGCGGCTGGGGCTGGACTACCTGGACATCGTGCTGGTGCAC
>DATHIT010000417.1:0-8701 GCA_035489915.1 Pseudonocardia sp.
CCGGCCGATCCCGCCGAGTGGTCCGTGCACCCCTTCTCCGGGGCGATCCGCGACGGCTACCTGTGGGGCCGGGGCGCGGTGGACATGAAGGACATGGTCGGGATGATGTTGGCGGTGGCCCGCCGGTTCAAGCGGGACAACGTGGTTCCGCCGCGCGACCTGGTGTTCGCCTTCCTGGCCGACGAGGAGGCCGGTGGGAAGTACGGCTCGCAGTGGCTGGTGGACAACCGGCCTGACCTGTTCGAAGGGTGCACCGAGGCGGTCGGCGAGGTTGGCGGGTTCTCCCTCACGCTCACCGACACCCAGGGTGAGCCGGCCCGGTTGTATCTGATCGAGACCGCCGAGAAGGGCATGGCCTGGATGCGGCTGCGGGCCAGGGGCAAGGCCGGACACGGCTCCTTCCTGCACGAGGACAACGCGGTCACCACGCTCGCCGAAGCCGTTGCCCGGCTGGGCAACCACCGCTTCCCGATCGTGCTCACCGACACCGTGCGGGCTTTCCTCGCGACCATCTCCGAGGTCACCGGGCTGGAGTTCCCCCTGGAAGACCTGGACGGCGCGCTGGGCAAGCTGGGCCCGCTGTCCCGGATCATCGGCGCCACCGTGCGGGACACCGCCAACCCCACCATGCTCAACGCCGGGTACAAGGCGAACGTGATCCCGTCCACCGCCGAGGCGGTGGTGGACTGCCGGGTGCTGCCGGGGCGGGAGGCCGCCTTCGAGCGCGAGGTGGACGAAGTGCTCGGCCCGGACATCACCCGGGAATGGGTGACCCACCTGCCCGCCCTGCAGACCAGCTTCGACGGCGACCTGGTCGAGGCGATGGGCGCCGCGCTGCGCGCCGAGGACCCGGAGGCGCGGACGGTGCCGTACATGCTCTCCGGCGGAACGGACGCGAAGGCCTTCGAGGAGCGGCTGGGTATGCGCTGCTTCGGGTTCGCCCCGCTGCGGCTGCCGCCTGACCTGGACTTTGCCTCGCTGTTCCATGGCGTGGACGAACGCGTGCCGGTGGATTCGTTGCGGTTCGGCGCCCGGGTGCTGGACCGATTCCTGCGCAGCTGCTGACCGGCCGGACGTCACATTCGCAGCAGCTGTTCGATGAGCTGGCGCAGCACCCCGAGCTGAGCGCCCATGTGACGTGCGTCGGTCATCGATCGGCACAGGATGAATGCGCCCTCGAAGGTGACGAACAGGTGGTCCGCCAGGGCGTCGGTGTCGATCGCGGGCGCCGGCGCCCGACTCCCGAGCGCGTCGCGCAGCATTCCTGAAAGCACCGTTCGCCAGGCCAGGATGTTCTCCGCGATCCGGTCCGAAGTGCCGCTTTGGGCGAGCTGCCGTTCGGTCAGGATCGAGACGAAAAGACAATTGGACTGCGCCGCCATGAGCTGATCGGCACCGTCCTCGAAGATGCGAATGAAGGCAATCACCCGTTCCACCGGGTCCTCGGTCGCGGCCTGAACCTGGGCGACCGCTTTCTCCAGGTCGGCGAGCTCGGCAGCCGCGTAGCGGTCCACCAGTTCCCGCGCCAGGTCGAGCTTGGAGCCGAAATGGTGGAAGAACGCACCCTTCGAGCTACCCGACTCGGCGATCACCTGATCCACCGAGGTGGCGGCGAAGCCGTTCTCGATGACCAGCCGCTCAGCGGCGTCGAGGATGCGCTGCTTGGTCGCGGATCCGTCTCTCGGCATACGGACCTTGTATCAGACTATTCAGTCTGCTACAAACAGACCAAATAGTCTGGTACCGATGCGAGGAGGGACTGCTGATGACCACGACACCGGAGTCAGGCTCGTGGCTGCCCCAGTTGCACGGCCGCCCCTTGGTTACCGACGGCGGCGTGGAAACCGATCTGATCTTCAATCACGGCGTGGACCTGCCCGACTTCGCCGCGTTTCCGCTGGTCGAGGACGCCGAGGGGCGGGCGATGCTGGAGACCTACTACGACGGCTACGCCGAGATCGCTCGCGCTTCCGGGGCCGGGCTGATGCTGGAGTCGCCTACCTGGCGGTCAAACCCCGATTGGGGCGACCGGCTCGGCTTCTCCTCGGCGGATCTGGCGCGGGTCAACAGGTCCGCGATCACGATGCTGGCCCCGCTTCGGGAGCGATACCTCGCCACCATCGCTGACGTCGTGGTCAGCGGCATGATCGGCCCACGAGGGGACGGCTATCGCCCGGATCGCCTCCTCGAGCCTGATGAATCGGCGGCATACCACCATCCGCAGATCGAAGCCTTCGCGGATGCGGGGGCCGCCATGGTCACCGCAATGACCCTGTGCGATGTCGGTGAGGCGATCGGGATCGTGCGGGCCGCCCGCGTCGTCGGCCTGCCGGTGGCGATCTCATTCACCGTCGAGACAGATGGCCGGCTCCCCGGAGGCGCTTCGCTCAGCCAAGCCATCACCGAAGTGGATGCCGCCGCTGGACCGGACTACTTCCTGGTCAACTGCGCGCACCCGACCCATATTGAGCCAGCATTCGCCGAACCCGGCGCCTGGCGCGAACGCATCGTGGGGGTCCGGCCGAACGCTTCGACCAAGAGTCACGCCGAACTGGACGAAGCCACCGAACTTGATGCCGGCGATCCCCAGCTACTCGCCACAGCATACGACCGACTGCGCCCGCTGCTGCCCAGGTTGTCGATCATCGGGGGCTGCTGTGGGACGGACACACGACACGTCGCGTCCCTCTGGGGCGTGGACCCGGAATCAGCTGGCGACAGCTAGCACGCGGATTCGATTCCCGCGCAGCTGCTGAGCGGCCGAGATCGGGCCGAGCGGTTAGGTTGACCGCATGGATCTCAAAGGCAGAGGTGTGCTCGTCACGGGGGGCGCGTCCGGGATCGGCGCGGCGGTGGTGCGGCGCCTGTCCAAGGCCGGCGCGCACGTGGCGATCATCGACCGGAACGAGGAAGCGGCCCGCCAGATCGCCGATGAGGTGGCCGGCCTGGCCTTGCCCGGTGACGTGTCCGACCCGGACATCATGCCGATGCTGACCTCGGTGGCCGAGGACCGCTTCGGCCGGCTGGACGTGGTGTTCCTGAACGCCGGAACGACCGCCGGGCAGTCCGGGATCGCCGACCTGGACGTGCTCAAGTACCGCCAGCTGGTCGGGGTGAACACCGACCACGTGGTGTTCGGGGTGTGCGCCGCGGTGCCCGCGCTGCGCCGGGCCGGCGGCGGCACGATCATCGCCACCGCGTCGCTGGCCGGGCTGATCCCGATGGCCGGAGACACGCTGTACACGCTGACCAAGCACGCCGTGGTGGGCTACGTGCGGGCGGCCGGGGAGGCGCTGGCCGAGGAGGGCATCCGGGTGTGCGCGGTGTGCCCGGGCTTCGTGGACACCCCGCTGACCGCCGACCTCCGCGACCAGTTCGGCGACTTCCCGATGTTGGTCGCCGAGGATGTGGCGGACGCGGTGGACGCGATCCTGGACCGCGGCGAGCCCGGCGAGGTCTGGTATGTCCAGCCCGGGCGGGAACCCGGCCCGTACGGGTTCCGGGGTGTGCCCGGCCCCAAGGGTGGCACCCGCCCGCCGGCACTGAAGTGGAACGACTGATGCGCGCCTGGCAGGTGGCCGAGCTCGGTGAGCCGGCGGACGTACTCAAGCTCGTGGACGTGCCGGAGCCCAAGCCGGGGCCCGGGCAGGTGCTGGTCAAGGTGGCCGCGGTGGCCTGCAACTTCCCGGACATTTTGCTGTGTCAGGGCCGCTACCAGGAGCGTCCCGCGCTGCCGTTCACTCCGGGCATGGAGCTGGCCGGAGAGGTGGTTGCGGTCGGCGAGGGCGTCTCGGCCGAGGTGGGGGACCGGGTGATCGGCCAGACCGGCACGCTCGGTGGCGGCTTCGCCGACTACGCCACGGTGCCCGCCACGCATATCTGGCCGTGGCCCGACGGCATGACCGCTGGGCAGGCGGCGGGCATGTTCGTGACCTACCAGACCGGCTACTGCGCACTGCACCAGCGGGCCCGCATCCAACCCGGCGAGACGCTGCTGGTGCACGCCGCGGCCGGCGGAGTGGGCAGCGCGGCTGTGCAGCTGGGCAAGGCCGCCGGTGCCACGGTGATCGCCAGCGCGGGCGGGCCGGAGAAATGCGCGACGGCCAGCGCGCTGGGCGCCGACCACGTGATCGACTACGCCAACGAGGACCTGGTCGCCCGGGTCAAGGAGATCACCGGTGGCCGGGGCGCGGATGTGATCTACGACCCGGTGGGTGGGGACGTGTTCGACGCCTCCCGCAAGGTGGTCGCGTTCGAGGGTCGGATCCTGGTGATCGGGTTTGTCGCCGGCCGGTTCGCCGACGCGCCAACCAACCACATACTGGTCAAGAACTACGGGGTGCTGGGCGTGCACTGGGGCTACTACCAGCGGATGGCGCCGGAACTGATCCCGGTGTGGCAGGACGCGCTGGTCGCGCTGTGGGGACAGCGCCGCATCGACCCGTTGGTCGGCGCCGAGCTCCCGCTCACCGAGGCGCCGGAGGCCCTGCGCAGGCTAGGCAGCCGAGGCACCGTCGGCAAGGTGGTGCTCGTTCCGTAGCGGGCGGCGTGGCTGGTTCGGCTGCGCCCGCGATCAGTTGCTCGATCAGTTGTCAGTAATGCAGGTTGGGCAACATGTGCTTGGTGCGCCGCCGCCGCAGCCACACCTTCCGGACACCGCCGGGGTAGAGCCGTACCCGGGAGAGCTCCCAGCCGCCGAACTCAGCCTGGATCGCCAGCCGCACCGACGCCGTCACCCGAGATACATCGGGTGGCAGCCGGAGCGGCCGGTACTCCCATTCCCCGTCGGCACTGTCTCCTTCAATCGTGCCAGTGCTGCTCCGCTCCACCGGCCACCTCCGCCCATGGGTTCGCGAGACCCACGCCACCTCGCCGTGGCGTGGTGGCCCCCACCCTAGGGGGCCGCCTCCATGGTCGGTAGATGGCAAGGCACTCGCCGCCCCAGGTTCATGTCACCTTCTCGGGTGGTCCTTCCAGTTGTGCTCGCTCCGACGCCCGGTCCGGCCAACTCGCGGGGCGGTGCGGGCCGATGATCGCGGAGCGATAGGTTTGGGCCGCCTGACCCGGACCGGCCGGGTTTGCTGGTCCGACTCGGGTGGTGGGGTGAACCTTTTTCAGGCGGTGGTGCTTGGCATCGTCGAGGGATTGACCGAATTCTTGCCGGTCTCCTCGACCGGGCACTTGACCATTGCGGAGAAGCTGCTCGGGCTGCGCCCCGATGATCCGGCGGTGACCGCGTTCACCGCGGTCATCCAGGTCGGTGCGATCATCGCCGTGCTGGTCTACTTCGCCAAGGATCTGGCCAGGATCATCGGTGGGTGGGCGGTCGGCCTGGTGCGACCCTCAGCCAGAGGCGCCGAGGAGTTCCGGTTCGGCTGGCTGATCATCCTTGGCTCGTTGCCGATCGGGATCGTCGGGCTGGCCGCCCGGCCGCTGATCGAGGGCCCGCTGCGCAGCCTGTGGGTAGTGGCCGCGTCACTGGTGCTGTGGAGCGCGGTGATGTGGTGGGCCGAGCGCGAGCCGTCCCAGAAGAAGGGCGAGGCCGACCTGAGCGTGGCCGACGTGCTCATCATCGGGTCCGTGCAGTGCCTGGCGCTGTTCCCCGGGGTGTCCCGCTCCGGGGCGACCATCAGCGCCGGCCTGCTGCGCGGCGTGGATCGGGTCACCGCCACCAAGCTGGCCTTCTACCTGGGCATCCCGGCGCTGGTCGGGGCCGGTGCGCTGGAGCTGCCGAAGGCGCTCGGCGAGGGGGTTGGGGCGGTGCCGACCGCGGTGGGCACGGTGGTCAGCTTCATCGTGGCCTACGCCTCGGTGGCCTGGCTGCTGCGCTTCGTGTCCACCAACCGGATCACCGCGTTCGTCCCGTACCGGGTGGTGTTGGGCGCCGCCATCATGGTCGCCCTCGGGGCGGGCTGGCTGACCGCGACGTAATCTGGGCGCTCGTGACTACCCTCATCCTGTTACGGCACGGCCGGTCCTCGGCAAACACCTCCGGGGTCCTGGCCGGTCGCCGGCCCGGGGTCGAGCTGGACGACACCGGCAAGGGCCAGGCGTGGGCGCTGGCCCAGCGGCTCAAGCCGGTGCCACTGGCGGCGGTGGTCACCTCGCCTATGGAGCGTTGCCAGCAGACCGTGGCTCCGCTGCTGGCCGGGCGGGAGTTGGCCCCGGTGGTGGACGGCGAGCTCGCCGAGGTGGACTACGGCGACTGGACCGGCCGCGAGCTCAAGACGCTGATCAAGGAGCCGCTGTGGCGGGTGGTGCAGCAGCACCCGTCGGCCGCGATATTTCCCGGTGGGGAAGGCCTGGCCGCGATGCAGGCCAGGGCGGTGGCCGCGATCCGGGGCTACGACGCGAAGCTGGCCGTCGAGCACGACCCGCACGCGGTGTGGCTGGCGTGTACGCACGGTGATGTGATCAAGGCGGTGCTGGCCGACGCGCTTGGCCTGCACCTCGACTCGTTCCAGCGGATCATGGTGGATCCGTGCTCGATCAGCGTGGTGGTCTACACCGAGACACGGCCGTTCGTGGTCCGGGTCAACGACACCGGCGGAGACGTCACCGCGCTGCTGCCGCCGCCCAAACGGAGCCGCCGCCGCCGGTCGGCCCAACCCTCTTCGGACGCCGTGGTCGGCGGATCAACGGGGGTATCCTGAGTTAGTCGGTGCCACCGTGCTTGGGCGCGGCCGGTGGCCTAATGTCGGGATTGTCATGCCACGTGTCATTCATGTATTTCGCCAGCCCGACCGGTTTGTCGCCGGCACCGTCGGGGAGCCTGGCGACCGCGCTTTTTACCTGCAAGCCGTTGAAGAAGCCAAGACGATCAGTGTCCTGTTGGAGAAACAGCAGGTCACTGTGCTGGCCGAGCGGATCAGTGCGTTGCTCACCGAGATTTCCCGCCGCTTCGGCGCGGAAGTAGCCGACGAGGTCGACGAGGGGCTGGTGGACACCGAGCCGCTGGCGGTGCCGCTGGAGGAGGAGTTCCGGGTCGGCACCATGGGACTGGGCTGGGACGCGGACTCTCGCTCGATAGTGGTGGAATTGCTGGCCTTCACCGAGGAAGAGGTCGACGAGTCGGTGGTGCTGGACGACACAGAGGAGGGGCCGGACGCGGTCCGGGTGTTCCTGTCCCCGGTGCAGGCGCGCGCCTTCGCCACCCGTGCCGAGCGGGTCCTCTCCGCCGGTCGGCCGCCCTGCCCGCTGTGCGCCGAGCCGCTGGACGCGCAGGGGCACATCTGTCCCAGGCAGAACGGGTACCACCGGCGCGCGGTGGCCGGGGAAACCTGAGCGCTCGGCCACGATGGAACCTCTCGACCCGGCGGTGCCCGGGCTACTACACGGCGGCCGGCTGGAAGTCACCGGCCGGATCGTGAACGCCTCGAACGCCACGCTGATCTGCGACATCGAAGGCGACGGGGTGCGCGCCAGGTGCGTCTACAAGCCGATCCGGGGCGAACGTCCGCTGTGGGACTTCCCGGACGGCACGCTGGCCGACCGGGAGTACGCCAGCTACCTGCTGGCTGAGGCGTTCGCGCCGGACGGCGAGCCGATCGTGCCCCCGACGGTGCTGCGGGAGGGTCCGTTCGGTCCGGGCATGGTGCAGCTCTGGATCGACACCGACGAGGAGCACGAGCTGGTCGACGTGCGCGCGCCGGGCGAGGTGCCGGACGGCTGGCTGACCGTGCTGCGGGCCCGCGACTCGCTCGGCGAACCGGCCCTGCTGGTCCACGCCGACCATCCCGACCTGCAGCGGATGGCGGTGCTGGACGTGCTGCTGAACAACGCCGACCGGAAGGCCGGGCACGTGCTGTCCAGCTGCGACGGCCGGGTGTACGGCGTGGACCACGGCATCTGTCTGCACGAGGAGGACAAGCTGCGCACCGTGCTGTGGGGCTGGGTGGGCCAGCGGTTGCCCACTGAGCTGCGCGCCACGGTGCGCGCGGTGCGCCACGAGCTGGACAACGGGCTGTGCTCGAAGCTGGGCGAGCACCTCACCCGCCGGGAGCTGCGGGCTCTTTCCGAGCGGGTGGACGGGCTGCTGACCCGACCGCGGTTCCCCGAGCCGTCCGGCTACGGCCCGGCCATTCCGTGGCCGGCGTTCTGAGAGCGGATCCCAGTGCTGGTGAGCGTGGAGCGGATCGAGCTGGCAAGCCGTTGCATCGCCCCGGTATTCCGAAGTAGCCCTCAGTATGTTGATGCCGTCGCCCACGACCCGCGTCATCGGGGTGTGCGCCGCCGGAGCCCCCGCGATGCTCGAAAGCTGGAAGACCGGGCATCGAGCCTGCCGCCGCCGTTGGCATCGCCGCGATCCGCCAAAACAATCCGCCCGGTGACCAGGTCGGCACCATCCTCACCGGCAACAACTTTCCCGCACATCTGGATCCGCGATCGGGTGGGGCGCGCGTGGCTCGACGCAGCGCGCGTGGCTCGACACAGCGCGTTGGGCGGCTGTGTGAGCATGCCGCGAGCTGTGTGAGCGGCCCGGCGGGCTGAACGAGTTATGCCCGGCACGCTGTGGAGCGGGGGGCTGCGCGAACGGGCGCCGGTTGGCATGAGCGTGCCTGCCCGACGCCGGCCTGGCGTTACCGAGCTGCACAACAGACCGGTATTCCGTGCGCACGGCCTGCCCGTTGTGCAGTTCGGCAACACGAGGCCGGTCGACTGCGAGTCCAACAGCGCCAGCCACGGTCGAACACGCATTCGG
>DATHIT010000418.1:0-6100 GCA_035489915.1 Pseudonocardia sp.
CGAAAGCCGGCAGATCGATACGCAGCTGGAGTCCCCGATCGAGGTCTTCTCCAGCGACCGGTACGGGGTGGTCAGCCACACCGGTCCGGCGCGCACCGCCGGCGCTCTGCTGGTTACCTTCCTGCGCCGGGGCGGGGTGGATATCGAGATCCTGCAGGACATGGTGACCGCCGGCGGCGCGACCGGACCGGGGCCCGGCTCGACCACCGGCGACAACCGGGCGATCTCCCGGTTCGTGGCTCGGCACGGCGCGGGGCCACACCACCTGGCCGTCCGGGTCCGCGACATCGAGCTGGTCATCGCGCGGCTCCGGGACTCCGGCACAAACATGATCGACACGGTGGGCCGGCCCGGATCCCGGCGCTCGCGCATCGCCTTCGTGGACCGGCGGGGCACCGGCGGCCTGGTGCTGCACCTGGTCCAGCGCCCGGACCCGCGTGATCCGGCGCGGCACGTTCGGCTAGGTGGGCCGGGCGCGGCGCGCTCCTAGGTGCGCCGGGGGCGGAGCGGTTCGGGGCGGACGGTGGCCAGCCGGGCGCGCGCCCGGGACACCCGCGCGGTCTGCTCGGCGGGGGAGGTCTCCGGCTCGGACAGCAGCGCCAGCGTGTCGTCCACCGCGGAGCGCAGCTTGGCGCATTCGGCGGCCCGCTCGGCCAGCTCGGTGTTCAGCTTCCACAGGTCGGCGAACACCTGCACCTTGGACCGCAGTACCCAGGGGTCCAGCGGCTTGGTCAGGTAGTCCACCGCACCCAGCTGGTAACCCCGGAACGCCAGGTGCGGGTCGTAGTTGGCGGCGGTGAGGAACACGATCGGAATGTGCCGGGTGCGCTCGCGCCGCTTGATGTGGCTGGCGGTCTCGAAGCCGTCCATCCCCGGCATCTGCGCGTCCAGCAGGATCACCGCATAGTCTTCCAGCAGCAGTTGCTTGAGCGCCTCGTCCCCGCTGGTCACCGAGGCGATCTTGACCGGGAGCCCCTGCAGGATCGCTTCCAGCGCGATCAGGTTCTCCGGGCGGTCGTCAACGGCGAGTACCTTGGCAACCGCCGTCATGAGGGCCGGTTAGAGGTCGAACGGGCGCGGGAGATCCAGGTGGCCATGACCGACAGCAGCTGTTCCTTGTCTACGGGTTTGGTGACGTAGTCCGTGGCGCCGGCGGCCAGGCTGGACTCGCGGTCGCCGGGCATCGCCTTTGCGGTCAGGAACACTACCGGGAGCTCCGCGCCGCCGGGCAGCGCTCGGATCAGTTTGGTGGTCGCGTTTCCGTCCAGGTCCGGCATCATCGCATCCATCAGCACGATGTCCACCTCCGGGTGCTCGGTGAGCAGCCGGATGCCGTCCGAGCCGTTCTCCGCGTAGAGCACCGTCAGCCCGTGCAGCTCCAGCGCGCTGGTCAGGGCGAACACGTTCCGCACGTCGTCGTCCACGATGAGCACGGTGACGCCGCTGAGGTCGACCGCCGCCCGCGCGGGCCGGGGTGGGCCGGACTGGGCGCGCAGGATCGGGCCGTGCCCACGCTCGCCGTTCACCTGCTCGGACAGACCAGGCGGGTCGAGCGGCCGGTGCGGCACCCGGATGGCCGGGGTTGCCGAGTTGGCCGGCAGCTCGTCGGGCAGGTAGAGGGTGAACTCCGAGCCGCTGCCCACCTCGGAGGTGACCGAGATGGAGCCGCCCAGCATCGAGGCCATCGACTTGCTGATGGACAGGCCCAGCCCGGTGCCGCCGTACTTGCGGCTGGTGGTGCCGTCCGCCTGCTGGAACGCCTCGAAGATCATGTCGAGCTTGTCGGCGGCGATGCCGATCCCGGTGTCCCGAACGGTGAACGCGAGCACCCGGCGGGCCGAGTCCAGGGTGGACAGACCGAACGAGGCGCGTGGCGCCGCCGGCTTCACGCTCAGCGTGACCGAGCCCTTGGCGGTGAACTTCACCGCGTTGGACAGCAGGTTGCGCAGGATCTGCTGCAGCCGCTGGGCGTCGGTGCTGATGCTGGACGGCAGCTGGGGAGCCAGGTGCACGCTCAGCTCGAGGCCCTTGTCCTCGGCCTGCGGCACGAACGCCTGCTCCACGTAGGCGCGTATCTGGGCCAGGTCCACCGGCTGCGGGTCCAGATCCACCCGGCCGGCCTCGATCTTGGACAGGTCCAGGATGTCGTCGATCAGCAGCAGCAGCTCGGAGCCGGCGTTGTGGATGGTGTTGGCGAACTCCATCTGCTTGGCGGTCAGGTTGCGCTCGTCGTTGTCCGCCAGCAGCCGGGAGAGCAGCAGCAGCGAGTTCAGCGGGGTGCGCAGCTCGTGGCTCATGTTGGCCAGGAACTCGGTCTTGTACTGGCTCGCCCTGGCCAGCTGCTGCGCCTTGTCCTCGACGCCGCGCCGGGCGGCGTCGATCTCCATGTTCTTGATCTCGATGTTGCGGTTCTGCTCGGACAGCAGCTCCGCCTTCTCCTCCAGCTCGGCGTTGGTGCGCTGCAGCTCGGCGGACTGGTCCTGCAGCTCCACGGCCAGGCGCTGGGACTGCACCAGCAGCTCCTCGGTGCGCCGGTTGGCCTGGATGGTGGTGATGGTGACGCCGATGGCGCCCACCAGCCGCTCCAGGAACGCCAGGTGCAGCGAGGAGAACGGGGTCACCGAGCCCAGCTCGATCACGCCCAGGGACTCGCCTTCGAACAGCACCGGCAGCACCACCACGGCGGTGGGGGAGAACGTGCCGAGGCCGGAGGTGATCGGCAGGTAGTCCGCCGGGATGTTGTTGACCAGCACCACCTGCTTGGTCGCGGCGGCCTGGCCGATCAGCCCCTCGCCGTTCTGGAAGATCAGCGGGCTGGCGGCGCTGAGTGCGTATCCGGCGCTCATCCGCCACGCCGGCCGCTCCGGCGGGTCCAGCGCGAGTCGCCCGCCGACCGTGTCGGCGGGCAGGAAGAACGCCCCCACCTGTGCGTTCACCAGCGGCGTGACCTCGTTCATGATCATCTGACTGACCTCGGTGAGGTCTCGCTGGCCCTGCAGCAGGTTGGCGATCCGGGCCAGGTTGGAGTCCAGCCAGTTCTGCTCGGCGTTCTCCTTGGTGGTTTCCCGCAGCGTGACGATCATCTGGTTGACGTTGTCCCGCAGGTCGGCGACCTCGCCCATGGCCGCGACCTGGATCTGCTGGGTGAGGTCGCCGCTGGCCACCGCGGTGGACACCCCGGAGATCGCGCGCAGCTGCGAGGTCAGCGTGGAGGCGAGCTGGTTGACGTTCTCGGTGAGGTCGCGCCAGGTGCCGGCCACGTCCTTGACCTGGGCCTGGCCGCCCAGCTTGCCCTCGGTACCCACTTCGCGGGCCACCCGGGTGACCTCGTCGGCGAAGCTGGAGAGCTGGTCGACCATGGTGTTGACGGTGCTCTTGAGCTCGAAAATCTCGCCTCGGGCATCGACGGTGATCTTCTGGGACAGGTCACCCTGGGCCACGGCGGTGGTGACCTGGGCGATGTTCCGCACCTGCCCGGTCAGATTGTCGGCCAGCTGGTTGACGCTCTCGGTGAGGTCCCGCCAGGTGCCCGCGACGCCCTTGACCTGGGCCTGGCCGCCGAGCTTGCCCTCGGTGCCGACCTCGCGGGCCACCCGGGTGACCTCGTCGCCGAAGCTGGAGAGCTGGTCGACCATGGTATTGACCGTGCTCTTGAGCTCCAGGATCTCGCCCCGGGCGTCCACGGTGATCTTCTGGGAGAGGTCACCTTGGGCGACGGCGGTGGTGACCTGGGCGATGTTCCGCACCTGCCCGGTCAGGTTCGAGGCCATGTAGTTGACGTTGTCGGTGAGGTCGCGCCAGGTGCCGGCCACGTCCTTCACCTGGGCCTGGCCGCCGAGCTTGCCTTCGGTGCCGACTTCGCGGGCGACTCGGGTGACCTCGTCGGCGAAGCTGGAGAGCTGGTCGACCATGGTGTTGACGGTGCTCTTGAGCTCCAGGATCTCGCCCCGGGCGTCCACGGTGATCTTCTGGGACAGGTCGCCCTTGGCCACGGCGGTGGTGACCTGGGCGATGTTCCGCACCTGCCCGGTCAGGTTGTCGGCCAGCTGGTTGACGTTCTCGGTGAGGTCCCGCCACGTTCCGGAGACGTTGGGCACCGCGGCCTGGCCACCCAGCCGGCCTTCGGTGCCCACCTCGCGGGCCACCCGGGTGACCTCGTCGGCGAAGCTGGACAGCTGGTCGACCATCTTGTTCACGGTGCGCCCGATGCGCAGGAACTCACCGCGCAGCGGCCGGCCCTCGATCTCCAGCGCCATATGCTCGGACAGGTCACCCTCGGCCACCGCGACCAGCACCCGGGCGATCTCCGAGGTCGGCCGGGCCAGGTCGTCGATCAGCGAGTTGACCGCGTGCGCTGCCTCGGTCCACGCGCCATCCACGGCGTCCTCGTCGAGCCGCTCCAGCATCCGGCCCTCGCGCCCGACCACCCGGCTGATCCGCAGCAACTCCCGGTTACGCCGCTCCAGCAGCACAAGGAGCTCGTTGAACAGCTCGCTCACTTCGCCGACCAGCCCGGATCCTCGGGGCAGCCGGGTGCCCAAGTTGCCGCGCTGAACCTCCTGGATCGCGGAGACCAGCGCGCGCAGCAATTCGTCCGAGGACTCGCAACCGTCTTCCGGACTTGCTGCGCTCCTCGCGGCGGCCTGTCGCGCCATCGTCATGGTTGACATCCTCTGCTTACCCGCGGTGAGCACCCCCGAGGCGGGGCGACAATTCCGATCAGCCGCCTCGCCCAGGAAAGCCCTGAAGGGTGCCCGCTCTGCTGCGCGCTGCCCAGTCGGAGCCTCACCGCGTTGTCGTGGCGGACGGTACCGGTGCCACTCCCGCGCGTGCGAGGCATCCGCCTGGACCTCCGCTCGCGGCGAACGGCATCATCCAGGGCTCTCCTAACCCTCCACTCTATTGGGCCCTGCCTCGGCCGCGCCATCGCGGCGGGGTGTTGGCAGACTGCTCGCGTGCCAGTTCGGCTGCAACAGGAGCTCCGGCTTCCACCCAACGCCGCGTCCACGGGGCGGGCGCGTGCCATGTTGCGCCGCGCCATGGCCGAGGCCGGCCTGCACGAGACCGGCGAGGACGACCTCGTGGACACGGTATTGCTGCTGGCCAGCGAGCTGTGTGACAACGCGACGCTGCACGCGGGCACCGAGTTCGAGGTCGATCTGAGCATTTCCCCCGATGAGGTGCTGGTCGGGGTCACCGACCACGGCGCCGGGCCGCTGGAGCTCTACCTGGCCCAACCCCGCCCCCGGTTCGGTCGGGCCGCCACCCATGGCCGTGGTCTGATGCTGGTCGAGCAGCTGGCCACCGCTTGGGGCACCCGGCACGAGCGGGACGGCCGGCACCGGACCTGGTTCTCGTTGGCCCGGGGTGTCCCGGTGGACAGCGCCGAAGCCGACGACGACCGGATCGCCACGGACCAGACGTTCACCGCCAACGAGCGCACCGGCACCAACGATGAGGGCCCCGGCGCGCGGGCGAGCTCCGACGGCGACCGAGCCGCGCCCCCGGTACCCGGTGTCACCGACCCGTCGCCGGAGTGGCCGGACACCGACCAGGTGCGCCGGCTGCTGCACGTGCCAGCCGCGCTGAGCGTCCGACTGGACATGCCGGAGTTGGTGGCCGAGCTGGCTCGCCGACTGCGCGAGGTGCTGCGGGCCGACGGCGTCACGGTGGAGGTCGACCACGGCGACGGCAGCGGCGCGATCCCGCTGGCCCAGGACGGCGCGGACCCGTCGTCGCTGCCCGGCACGCCGTTCGTGGAGATCCCGCTGCCGCTCACCGCGCCGCTGCGGGGCATATTGCGCATCCTGGCCGGTACCGGGTCCGCGGTGGCACCGGAGCTTGCCGAGCTGACCGCCCAGCGGATGGCGCTGGCCGTGGAGATGGACTGGCTGCGCGGCGCCGACCTGCGCCGGCGGGCCTGGATGGCCTACCTGGCAGACGCCAGCGAGCTGTTCGGCCAGTCCATGGACGTCGAGCTGGTGGTGACCCTGGTGCCGCAGGTGGTGGTGCCCCGGCTGGGTCAGTGGTGCGCGGTGCACCTACTCGACGAGGCCGGGCAGCTGCAGCTGGCCGCGCTGACCCACGCCACCGACGACAC
>DATHIT010000419.1:0-2936 GCA_035489915.1 Pseudonocardia sp.
GTGCCACCGGTGACGAAGACGTGCATGAAACTCTCCTGGAAAGTGATGGGACTCTTGTCTCATGACACTATCAGTACGATGGGACAGAAGTCCCATCACTTAGGATGGGCGCATGGCTCGGTGGGAACCAGGGGCGCGCGAGAGACTCGTCGTGGCTGCCGTCGACCTGTTCACCGAGCAGGGATACGACGCCACGACGGTCGCGCAGATCGCCGAGCGTGCCGGGGTCACCAAAAGCACCTTCTTCCGGCACTTTCCTGATAAGCGCGAGCTTCTGGTGGCCGGACAGGAGACGCTGAGCCGGCTGCTGGCCGAGGGGATCGCCGAGGCGCCAGAGGGCGCTAGCCCGCTCGAGGCGGTCGCTGCCGGTCTCGAGCGCGCATCGAGCGCGATGGGTCCGATGAACCGCGAGATTGGCCCCCGCCTGAAGGCGGCCGTGGCCACCAGCGCCGAACTCCAGGAGCGTGACGCCCTCAAGAGCGTCGGCCTCGCGGCCGCCATGACAACTGCCCTCGTCGCCCGCGGCGTGCCCGACCCGACCGCCCATCTCGCGGGCGAGATGGGTGTCCTCGCGTTCAAGCGAGGCTACGCCGAGTGGTCCAAGGGTGAGCGTGACCCCAAGGACGAGCTTGCGCAGTACACCGCCGCGGCCCTGGACGAACTGCGGGCAGCGAGCACCACGCTGGGCTGACCAGGCAAAGCGCGTTCTGCTCGGCAGGTCACATCGTGCGCGTCGCTGGTGTAGGTGCGCTGCTGTCTCTCCTAGGGTCGGGCCAATGGGCTCTTCATCAGTTCGTCGTCCCGCTGATCTGGACATCGTTCGCGAGTCCTATGACCGCGTCGCGGACAACTACGTGGACATGGTGGCCACGACCGGTCTCGGAGATGTCCGCACTCACCCGTGGCTACAAGCCGCGATGGACGTGTTCGCCAATGCGGTCGGCGGGCTGGGTCCGGTACTTGACATCGGGTGCGGCCCAGGCACCGTGACGGCGTATCTGGCTGATCGCGGGGTGGACGTGTCCGGCGTGGACTTGTCGCCTCGCATGATCGAGCACGCGCGCCGCCTGTACCCCAAGTGCAGCTTCAGCGTGGCCTCGTCGACCGATCTCGATCTGGCCGAGTCGTCGTTGGGTGGGGTGCTGGGGTGGTGGTCGTTGTTCAACCTGCCTCGCGACGTTCTGCCGCAGGTCTTGTCGTCGTTCGCCCGGGCCCTGGTGCCAGGCGGACAACTGATCATCGCTACTCACGTGGGGGACGGCGATGTGGCTCGTACCGAAGCCTACGGCGTTGTGGCGGTCAGCTGGACGACCTACCAGTGGCAACCGGAACAGCTCGCCGCACTGGTCGAGCAGGCAGGACTACGACCGGTAGCTGAGCTGAGGCTTCCCGCCGACGGACAAATTGGCCCGGTCGTGGTACTCGTGGCTCAACGCGATCACTGACCGAACACGGTCCACAACAGTGGGGCGCCTCCGCTGGAGCATCCCCGCCGACCTGCGCCGTTCCCGTAGCGGGGTTCGGTTATCGGGACGGAGCGGAGGGGCGCGGTGGCTCGTGGCGTCGCGTTGGTTGCGGCTCATGATGTTGGTGCCGATGGTTCCGGTCGTGTTGAGTGCTGCGCCCATTTCGGTGTCCAGGTCCTGGTGTCTGGGTGCGCGGGCTGTGTAGCGCGAAGGTGGTTGCGTAGTGCGGTCAGGGCGGGGTGTGGGTTGTCGCTGCGCGAGATCAGGGAGTGCGGGTAGACCGGGTGTCGGGTCGTGCATGGCAAGACGACGTAGGCCGTGGTCGGCGGGCCAGACGAGGCGGGTCTGCTCGCCGACGAAGGTCGCCAGTGCTGTGGAGGGCTGCGAAAAATGGCAGTGGCTCGGCGCTTGCCAGGGTGACTGCTGCCGCCGGTTCCGACGCGGCGAGCCCGGCCAGTCAATGAGGGCGGCTTGCGGGGCCACCGCAGCGGAGGGAATCGCTCCGGCTGCCCCGTAGCCGCCCGGGCCGGGCGGGGCGGGCGTCAGAGCCGGGTGTCGAGCAGTAGTTTGCCTGTGGTGCCCCGCGACTCGATGTCGATGTGGGCCTGCTTCGCCTCGCCGAGCGGGTAGCGCCGGCTGATATCGATCTGCAGCTTCCTGGCCCGGACCTTGTCGAACAGGTCCTTCGAGTGCTCGAGCAGCAGCTCCCGGGTGTGGATGTGGTCCGAGAACACGGCGTAGGAGATCCGGATGCTTCTCGGCAGGTCGAACATCTTCACTGTGGGGATGTCGCCGATCAGCGGTCCGTACCAGACATGCGTGCCGACCCGGCGGAGCACCTCGATCGACGGCCAGAAGGTACTGGCCCCGCCGCCGTCGAAGACGGCATGGACACCCTCGCCGCCGGTCAGGTCCTTGACCCGGTCGACGAAGTCACCGCCGGAGGAGATCAGCACCTCGTCGGCACCCGCGGCCTTCGCAACCGAGACCTTCTCCTCGCGGGAGACCAGGCCGAGCACCCGGGCGCCGCGGAGCTTGAGCAGCTGGGTGAGCATCCGCCCGACGCCACCGGCGGTGGCGTGCACGAGCGCGGTCTCGCCCTCAATCAGCGGGGCGACCTCGGTGACGAAATGGTGAGCCGTGAGACCCTGCATCATCGTCGCGGCGGCGACGTCACTAGGGATGTCGTCCGGTACCGGGACAGCGGCCGCGGCCGGGACGACCGCGAGTTCGGCGTAGCTCCCGTAAACGAAGACCCATGCCACACGGTCGCCAACCTCGAACTCGGTGACACCCTCGCCGAGGGCGGCGACCCGGCCCGCCGCCTCGACCCCTGGGATGAAGGGGATGCGGCCATGGATGGCGCCGCCGGTGCGGGTTGCGGTGTCCATGAAGTTGACGCCTGCGTACTCGACGTCGACGAGCAGCTCACCAGGACCCGGCACCGGGTCCGGCCACTCCTTCAGCTGC
>DATHIT010000420.1:0-19620 GCA_035489915.1 Pseudonocardia sp.
TGCAACATCCCGGCCACGGCCAACAGCTGACCCTCGGTTGATCGTAGGCTCGCCGGATGGCGGCTACGGGCACCCGGTCATGGTGGGGTTGGGGCTGGACCGAGGCGGCGCTGAGCGACGACGAATGCCGGCAGCTGGCCGGGGTGCTGCCCGGCGGCGAACACCTGGGTGACCCGGCGCCGATCCCCCGGCTGGCCGAGCTCGAGCTACCCGCACCTCGGGTCGCGGTGCCGGCGCCGTTCGCCGACTGGTGCTCCACCGACCGGTCCGACCGCGCCGGGCACACCTACGGCAAGGCCTTCCGGGACGTGGTCCGGGCGCTGGCCGGTGACCTCGCCGCCGCGCCCGACTTCGTGGCCCACCCGAGCACCGAGGCGCAGATCGGCGAGCTGCTGGACTGGGCCGGCGAGCACCGGATCGCCGTGTTGCCCTACGGCGGCGGCAGCTCGGTGGTCGGCGGTGTGGAGTACCGGGGTTCGGCGCACGCCGGCGCGGTGTCGCTCGACGTGAGCCGGCTGGACCGGGTGCTGGAGATCGATCCGGTGGCCCAGGCGGCGCGCATCCAGGCCGGTGCGCTGGGCCCGGTGCTGGAGGACCAGTTGCGTCCGCACGGCTACACCTTGCGACACTTCCCGCAGAGCTTCGAGTTCTCCACCCTGGGCGGCTGGCTGGCCACCCGCTCCGGCGGGCATTACGCGATGGGCGGCACGCACATCGACGACTTCGTGGAGTCGATGCGGGTGCTCACCCCCGCTGGGATCAGCGAGTCGCGGCGGTTGCCCGCCTCGGGCGCCGGCCCCTCTCCGGACCGACTGTTCCTGGGTTCCGAGGGAATCCTCGGGGTGATCACCGAGGCCTGGTTGCGGATCCAACGGCGGCCGGAGCAGCGGGCCTCCGCCGCCGTGCTGTTCGCCGACTTCGACGATGCCCTGCACGCGCTGCGCGCCATCGCCCAGTCCGGGCTGGTGCTGGCCAACTGCCGGCTGCTCGATCACGGCGAGGCCCGGTTCAGCGGCGCCGGCGACGGGAGCCGCGCGGTTCTGGTGCTCGGCGCGGAGTCCGCCGGCGCGCCGGTGGCGGGCACGCTGGCCGAGGCGGTGGAGCTGGCCAAGGCCGGCGGCGGGGCGCTGGAGGACCGGGAGCGGGGCGCGGTGGGGTCCTGGCGGTCGGCGTTCCTGCGCATGCCCTACGTGCGGGACGGCCTGGCCCGGGTCGGCGCGGTGGTGGAGACGTTCGAGACGGCGTGCACCTGGGATGTCGCCGTGGAGCTGTGCGCCAAGGTCCGGGAGACGGTGGCGGCCGAAGTGGCGGCGGTGTGCGGGACGCCGGGGGTGGTGAACTGCCGGGTGACCCACGTGTACCCGGACGGGCCCGCGCCCTACTTCACCGTGCTGGCGGCGGGGCGACCGGGCGCCCAGCTCGCCCAGTGGGACCAGATCAAACGGGCGGCCAGCGAGGCGTTGGCGAGGCACGGCGGCACCATCACCCACCACCACGCGGTCGGGCGGGACCACCGGCCCTGGTACGACCGGCAGCGCCCGGAACCATTCGCCGCCGCGCTGCGTGCCGCGAAGCGAACCCTGGATCCACATGGCGTGCTCAATCCCGGGGTGCTCATAGATTGACCCGGGAACCGCATGGGTTCCCGGGTCAGCCGCGCTTCGCCTCGGATGGCTATTTCGACTGGTTCTGCTCGTGATAGGCGTCGACCATGTTGGCCGGGATGCGGCCGCGCCCGGAGATGTCCATTCCCTGGCCGCGCGCCCATTCCCGGATGGCCTGGTTTTGTTCCCGATCCACCCGAGCGGGGGCCCGCTTGCCAGCGCGGCCGCTTCCCGCTCGCTTGCCGGAACTCGGCCGGCGGGCGGCTTCGATATAACTGGCGAACGCACCACGGAGTTTGGTGGCGTTCTTCGAGGAAAGGTCGATCTGATAGCTCGTGCCGTCCAGCGTGAAGTCGACCGTCTCGTCGGCCTTCTTCCCGTCCAGATCATCGACCAGCGATACGATCACTTTCTGCGCCATGCCGGCGGTGCTCCTTTCGAGCCCTAGCTGCCTGCGACCAGTAAACCACGGGTTTAGGCCCCTGATGCGATGAATATCGCAAACAGTAGCGGGCATCCATAGGATATGTCGAATCGTGGTTGCGGTTGCGGGTTACCTTAGCGACGCGCACGTTCCACTGAAGCAAGTGCAATGGCGGCGGCCGCCGCGCAGACAAACGACAGCAGGGACGCGGACAGCCAGGACGGCGGGGTAAGGCCCAGCAGCTGCTGAAGCCACCGCCAGCCGTCCGACCAGCCGGTCAAGCCACCCGGATTGACCAGCTGATACACGCAAAGTCCGATAACCCAGGCGAGCAGCATCAACGGCCGGGACGGGGCCCTCGGGGTCAGGTCTCGTGGCAGCCCTCGGCGCGCGATCGCATCGCCGACTCCGACACCGAGCAGCGGAACGAAGACCGAACCAATCAACAACAGGAAGTCCGAGTAGGAGTCAATGTTCGTGGCCAGGGCCAACGCGGTGATGAGAGCGCCGATGGCCACCGACAGAACCCGGCGATCCGCCCGAGGCGCCAGGTTCTGCACGGAAACCGCGGTCGAATACACGTTGGCGAAGGACTGGTCCACTTCGCGCGCGGTCAGCACCAGGAACGCGGCCAGCCCGAACGGTGCGGCCAGCATCGGGCTGAACACCGCGTCACCGTTGCCGGCAACGAGCGCCAGGGCCACCAGGCCGAGCAGGAAATTCACGATCTGCGCTATCGAGTAACCGACGGTTGCCGCTGTGAATGCGGTCAGTGGGGTGCGCGCGTGCCGAGAGTAGTCCGATGCGACCGGGATCCAGGAGATAGCTACCGCGATTGCCGCGTCCGCGCCTTTCCAGAAGCTCTCCCAACTCCCCTCCCCAAGGCTCGGCCTCGGTTGGGCAAGGAGGTGCCAGGCCAGATAGGCCAGCGAGATCGCCACCGCAATGGTGACCACCCTGCGCAGCAGCCGCAGGGTGCCCAGTGGGCGCAGGGTGAGCAGCGTGGTCACCAATCCGGCGGCGACCACCCAGATCCACCGGTGCGTATCCGGAAAAGCGGTCTGCGCGGCCTGCGCGATCACCACGAGTTCAAATGTGCCCCAGCCGATCAGCTGCACGATGTTCATCGAGGTGGGCAGCGCGGACAGCCGACCGCCGAACAGCCCGCGCAGCAGCACCATCGCCGGGGCGCCGGTCAGTTGGCCGGGGATCGCGGACAACCCCACCATGGCGCTGCCGATCAGGGTGCCCACGATGGTGGCCACCACCGCCGCCGTCACGGTGAGCTGAGTCCCGCCGGAGGGTTGCAGCACGGCGAGCACCCCGGCGAAGCCGAGCAGGCTGACTCCCAGGTTCACCCAGAACGCACCCTGGTCCAGCAGCCCCAGGGTCTGCGGCACCGGGCCGTCCAGCCGGATCGCGACCTCGTTCCCGGCGTCGGCCGGTTTACTCCCCGATGGCTTCGCCAACCAGCCAGCCACGCCCCACCTCCGCTTTGCCGTGCTCCCGGCTCATGAGATCACGTCGACAGGCCCAGGTCATCGAGCGACGGGACACACTCCCGCCGGCGCTCTACCGGCCGGGCCGGGGGGCGTTCTGTGAGCCGCGGACGCTGGTCGGGCTGCCCTTCGGCTCGGCGCAGTGCACGCCGGGGTTGGGCTTGACCGGGCCGGTCTCGTTCGCGCCGCGCTGGACGGTGCCCTCGTAGCCCCGGGTACACGGCGGCGGGTCGTAGAGGTTGAGCATGAGGCCGAGCCGGCCCCGGCCGTCCGGGGAGAGCGTCGGGCCGAGCGCGTTGACCATCGGGAAGGCGACGAGCAGCTGCTCCAGCGCCGGGATGCGGTCCTCGGTGATCCGGGTAACCACCAACGAGTTGCGCACCACGTCGGACAGCGGCTCGCCGGCATGGTCGAGTAGCCAGTCGACCTGCTCGGTCAGCTCGGGTGCGTCGTCGATGATCCGGCGCAGGTCCGGGTCGGACTCCTTGAGCTGTGCGGCGAACTGGCGCAGCCCCCGGCTGAACTCGACCACGTCGTCGCTCTGCTCGCGCTGGGTGTTCAGCACGGTCTGCGCGCTGTCCAGCAGCCCCAGGGTCTGCGGCAGGTGTTCGTTGGCGGTCTGGGTGAACCCGCCGGCGCCCTCGATGATCTGCCGCAGCGAAGGGCCGGTGCCCACGAAGCCTGCGCCCAGCTCGCTGACCACGGTGCGCAGCGAGTCGCCGGGCACGCTGGCAGCCAGCCGGTCCACATTGGTCAGCACGTCCGACGGGACCGGCGGCAGGCTGGTCCGCTGGGTCGGGATCACCGCGCCCTCGGCCAGGTACGGCCCGCCGGTGTGGTCGGGGCGCAGGTCGACGGTCTGCTCGCCGATAGCCGAGCGGTTGGTGACCACGGCGGCGGTATCGGCGGGGATGGGCGGTGCGGAGTCCTCGATGCGCAGGTCGGCGATCACCCCGTCCGGGCTCAGCCGCAGCCCGCTCACCTGGCCGACCGCCACGCCCCGGTAGGTCACCTCGGCGTTGGGGAAGATGCCGCCCGAGTCGGCCAGCTCGACGCTGACCGGGTAGCCGCCCGCGCCGAACAGCCGGTCCAGCCCGGCGTACTCGGCGCCGGTGTAGGTCACCCCGAGCGCCGCGATGACCACGAACACCAGCAGCTGGATCCTGACCCGCCGGCTGATCATCGGTCCCCATTCCCTTCGGGCGAGTCCCCGGCGGAGTCCTCGTCGGAGTCCGCACCGCCGTCCTCGTGGCCGTCGGAGCCCTCGTGGCCACCGGACAGCGGCAGCAGCAGGCCGCCCAGCCCGGCCGGCGGCCTCGGCTCCGGCAGCAGCGGCTTCGGCACGATCTGGCCCAGCACGCCGGGCAGCGGTGCCCCGGGCGTGCCGGGGATCGGCACGAGCGGCTCTGAGGACCGCAGCAGGTTGCCCAGTGTGCTGCCAACATCCAGCTTGAACAGCACGTCGGTGTTGAAGAAGTCGCCCTTCAACGCGTTCATCGCATAGTCCGTGAACGGGTAGGTGAGCAGGATCTGCAGCGAATTCGGGATGTCGTCGCCGGCCTTGGCCAGCTGCCGCAGGGTCGGGTGCAGCGCGCGCAGGTCGGCCACCAGGTCGTCGCGGCCGCGGTGCACGGTGTCCACCGCCACCCCGGAGAGCTGGTCCAGCGACTTGAGCATGGTGACCAACTCGTCGCGCTGGTCGTTCAGCACCGCCAGCCCGGGTTCGAGCTGACCCAGCGCCGTGTTGATGTTGCCGGTCTGCCCGGCCAGCACCACGGAGAGCCGGTCCAGCCCGTCGATGGCGCGCACGATGGTGCCCCGCTGGGCGTCCAGCTGGCCGGTCAGTCGGGCCAGCTGGTTGAGCAGGTCACGCAGCTGGGGTTCGTTGCCGCTGGTCGCCGCGTTGAGCTCATGGATGATGTCCTTGAGCTGGGCCAACCCGCCGCCGTTGAGCAGCAGCGAGAGCGCGCCGAACACCTCCTCCACCTCTGGGTAGCGGCGGGTGTTGGCGATCGGGATGACCGCCCCGTCGCGCAGCACGCCCGCCGGAGGCTGGCCCGCCGGAGGCTGGCCCTTCGGGGCGGTGAGATCAACGAACTTCTCCCCGAGCAGGCTCGCCGAGCTCAACTCAGCGCGGGTGTTCGTGGGCAGCGCGACATCACCGTTGATCGCCAGGGACACCAGCGCCGCCGACCCGTCCGGGGACAGTGAGATCTGATCCACCCGGCCCACCGCGACATCGTTCAACCGGACACTGGCCTGCGGCACCAGGTCCAGCACGTCGGCGAATTGGGCGGTGACGTGGTACGGCCGGCCACCCAGGTCCGCCCCGCCGGGCAGCGGCGCGCCGTACAGCCCGGACGAACCGCACCCGGCGAGCAGCCCCCCGCTCAACACCGCGCTCAACACCGCGGCCACCAGCACCTCGAGTGAGCGCCTCATCCGCCGCTCCCAGGCAGCTGGAGTGGCAGCTTCCCCTGCTGCACGTCGCCGAGTACCTGGGCCACCGAGGGCAACGGCAGCACCTTGTTCAGCCGCTGCATCAACGTCGCGCAGCCACCCAGCACGTCCGTCAGGGCGGGCGGCGAGATCTGGGGTGACTGCTCGCTGTAGCGCTGCAGCACCGTGCACACCAGTACCCCGAGCGGCAGTTGGAACTCGTTGAAGACCGCCCGCACGCCCACCGAGGCGGATGCGGCGTCGTAGGCTCCCACGTAGTTGGACGAGCCCAGCGGTGCCACGTCGATCACCTCGGCCAGTGCCTTGCGCTCGTCGACCAACGCCTGGGTGATGTCCGCCAGCTGGCGCAGGTTGGACGCGACCAGCTCGCGGTTGTCCTTGACGAAGGAACTGACCTGGCCGAGGGAGCCCGCCAGCGCGTCGAGCGTGTCGCCCACCTGGCCGCGCTCGCTGCCCAGGTAGCCACTCACGTCGGCCAGCCGGGACTGGAACTCGCGCACCTGGGCATCGCTCTGCGCGAGCGTGGCGGTGAACTTGTTCAGGTTGTCCACCGTGGCAAACAGGTCCCCCCGGGACCGGCCCAGCGTGTCGGCCAGCTTGCCGAGCTGGACGAGCGTGGCGTTCAACGCGGCGCCGTTGCCGTTCAGGTTCGCCGCGGTGGTGTCCAGCACGGCGGACAGCGCGCCGGTCTGGTTCGCCCCGTTCGGCCCGAGCGCCGTGGAGAGGGAGTCCACGCTGCGCAGCAATTCGTCGATCTCCACCGGAGTGGCCGTGCGCTCCTGGGGAATCACCGAGCCGGAGGCCATCATTGGGCCGTCGATGTAGGCCGGGGTGAGCTGCACATACCGGTCACTGACCAGGCTGGAGGCGATGATCGCCGCCGAGGCGCCGGCCGGGATCGGGTACTGGTGGTCCACGGTGAGGTCGACCCGGACCGCCGGGCCCTCCGGGACGACCCGGTCCACCGTGCCCACCCGCACCCCGAGCACCCGCACGGCGGACCCCTCGTACAGCCCCACCGCCCGATCGAAGTAGGCGGTCAGCCGGGTCGCCTCCGTCGGCCGCGACAGCCACCACAGCCCGGCGACCAGGACCAGGGCGAACACGCACGCCAGGGCGATCAAGGTGGTACGCCCCCGCCCGCTGAACGATCCGCTCATCGGCCACTCCGGAACGCCATCGGGACGTCAGCCGGCTTCGGCGGCCCACACGTGCCTGGGTTGATCTCCACGCCACCCACGTTGATCGTCGGACTGAGCAGCCCGCAGAAATACCCGTCGAACCACCGGCCGTTGCCCACCACGTTGTTGTAGGCGCGGGTGTATGGCGCGAGCGAGCGGATCCCGTGCGCCAGCGCGTCCTGGTCGCGCGCCAGCAGCTTGGTGATCTGGTCCAGCTCGTCCAGCGCGGGGTGCAGCTGGTCCTGGTTGTCCTTCACCAGCCCGCGCAGCTGGTCGGCCAGGTGCTCGGTGCCCTCCAGCAGCCGGGTGATCGCGTCCTGGCGCCGGTGCAGCTCGTCCAGCAGGGTCGACCCGTCGGTGATCAGCTTGTCCACCTGCCCGTTGCGCTGGGCCAGCACCCCGCTGACGTTGCTGGCGCTGGCCAGCAAGGAGCTCAGCGCCTGGTCGCGGGAGGCGATCGTCTCGGAGAGCCGGGACAGGCCGGTCAGCGTGCCCCGGACCTCGTCGGGGGTGTTGGCGAAGGTGGCGGACAGCACCCGGAAACTCTGCGCGAGCTGAGCGGTGTCGATCTGGTTCACCGTCTGGGTCAGCTGGTTGAACGCGTCGGGGATCTCGAACGGCGTGCTGGTGCGGCCGACCGGGATGGGCACGCCCGGGTCCTGCTCCCCCGCGCCAGCCGGACGGAGCGCCAGGTACTTCTCCCCGAGCAGCGTCTTGATCTCGATGGAGGCCCGGCTCAGGTCGCCCACCCGCACCCCGGACACCCGGAACCGGACCACCACCACACCCCGGGACAACCCCACGTCGAGGACCTTGCCGGCCCTGATCCCGGCCACCCGCACCTCGTCCGACGGATTCAGCCCGGCGGACTCGGCGAACTGCGCGGTGTACTCGGTGCCGCCGCCGACGAACGGGAGGTCCTCGGCGCGGTACGCGGTGACCGCGGCGAGCACGATCAACACCAGGGCGACCGCGCCCACCGCGGCCGGGTTGCGCTCCTTCAGCGACTTCACGGCCCGCACCTGCGCGGACGCTCGGTGAGGGGGAACGGATAGACCGGAATGACCACCCCGGTCGAGTTCACCGAAACCTGGCCCTCTATCTGGCACATGTAGAAGTTGAACCAGCTGCCGTAGCTGACCGAACGCACCAGTTTGTCCAGTTTGGGGCCCCAGTTGGTGATCGCGCGGTCGATGGTCGGCGCGTTGTCGTTCAACGTGCCGGCCAGCTGACGCAGCTGGTCAATGTCGGACCTCAGGGGCGGCCGGGCATCCTCGACCAGCCCGGCGGTGCTCTTGGTGAGCTCGCCGATCGCGTCGACCGCCGAGCCGATCGGCCGGCGCTGCTCGTTCAGCCCGCTGACCAGCTGCTGCAGCGTGCTGATCAGCTGGGACAGCTCGGGGGCCCTGGCGCTGACCGTGCCGATCACCGTGTTCAGGTTGTCGATCACCCGGCCGATCACCTCGTCACGGTCGGCCAACGTGTTGGTGAGCGAGGCGGTGGAGGCCAGCAGGCTCTCCACCGTGGGACCTTCGCCCTGGAACACCTGGATGATCTCGTAGGAGAGCTTGTTGACCTCGTCCGGGCTCAGCGCCTGGAACAGCGGATGGAAGCCGTTGAACAGCTCAGTGAGGTTGAGCGCCGGCCGGGTGCGCGCCAGCGGGATGGTGCCGCCCACCGGCAGGGTGCTGGTCTGCCCCGCGGCCGGGGTCCCGGTGTCCAGCGAGATGTAGCGCTGGCCGATCAGGTTGCGGTACTTGATGGTGGCGGTCACCAGGGCCGGGAGCACGCGCGACGACTCGACCTGGAAGTCCACCGCCGCGTACTGGTTGTCCTGGATGCGCAGGCTGGTGACCTGGCCGATCTTCACCCCGCGCATCCGCACGTCATCGCCCTGCTGCAGCCCGGACGCGTCGGTGAAGATCGCCGTATACCCGGAGCCCCGGCCGAAGCCGGTGTTCGCGATGGTCGCGGCGAGCACCCCGGTGAACAGCACGGTGACCACCGTGAAGATCGCCAGCTTGATCGAAGGGCCCAGCACACTCCTCATCGCGGGCCCTCCAGCGGGGTGGCTGGATGCGGCTGCTCGGTCGGCACCCCAGGGCGGTCGCCGATGAACGGCACCATCAGCAGGCCACTCGCGCCATCTGGCTCACCGCTGCCATCGGCGATCGTGTCGTCGGTCCGCGCGTCGCCGTAGGTTCCGTCGCCGGCCAGCGGGAGCAGGCCCGCCAACAGATCGGCCTGGTCGGAGTCGGGTGCGGCGGGTTTGCGTGAGCCGTCCTTGAGCGGGCCACCCGGCGCGTACTGCGGGAACACCGGGGCCTGGTCGTAGCAGCGCGGACCCCGCCTGTCCTCGTATCTGGGTGTGTCGACCCCCGGGAGGTACTTCCCCCGGCTCGCGGTGATCTCGATCTGGACCTTCACCTGCTCCGGGTGCGCGGACCCCTTCCCGAACGACGCGTCGGCACGCGGGATGCCGTCCACCACCTGTCGGAAGAAGCACGGCAACTCCGGCGAGTACCGGGCCAGCAATTCCAGCGCCGGACGGGCCGAACTGGACAGGTCCACCAGGTTGTCGGCGTTGTCGTCCAGGTAGTGGCGCAGGTCGTCCGACGTGTGGGTCACCCCGAGGAAGAGCCGGCGCAGCTGGTCGCGCTTGTCCGCCACGGTCTGGGTGGTGGTGGTCAGGTCGGCCAGGCCGCCGAAGAAGTCCGGGGCGGCCTTGGCGTAGGTGTCCGCTACCGGGGACAGGTCGTCGAGCACCTTGATCAGGTCGGGCACCGCGGGGTTGAACCCCTTCAGGTAGCTGTCCAGGCCGACCAGCGTGGCGCCCAGCTGGGTGCCCTGCCCGTGCAGCGCCTGGGACAGCGCGCTGAGTGTGGTGGCCAGCTGCGCCGGCTGCACCGCGGTCAGGGTGGGCAGCAGGTGGTCGAGCACCTGCTGCACCTCGATCGCCGACTGGGAGCGGTCCTCGGGGATGACGTCACCGGCGGCGATCGGGGCGGCGGGGAGCTTCGGCAGCCGCAGGTCCACGTACCGCTCGCCGAACAGCGTCTTGGGCAGTACGCGCGCCGAGACATTCGCCGGCACCAGGGCCATCGAGTTCGGATCGAGCGCCAGCGTGATCGTCGCGCCGGCCGCGGTGGCGTCCACCGAGCGCACCGAACCCACTCGCACGCCCCGCACCTTGACGTCCGCCCCGGGGTTGAGCTGCGTGCCGGTGCGCTCGACCCGCAGCATCACCAGGTCCACCGGGGTGAACACCTTGCGGTAGATGCCCACCGAGAGCGCGACGAACCCCACCGCGAGCACCAGGAACAGCACGCCCAGCAGGACGTAGCGGGGCCGCTCGGCGCGGGTGTACCAGATCATCCGGCGATCCGAACGGTCGTGGTGGAGCCCCAGATGGCCAGGCTCAGGAAGAAGTCGGTGAACGACACCAGCACGATCGAGGTGCGTACCGCCCGTCCCACCGCAACCCCGACCCCGGCCGGGCCGCCGGTCGCGGTGTAGCCGTAGTAGCAGTGCGACAGGATCACCACCAGGGCGAACACCATCACCTTCAGGAACGACCACAGCACGTCGCCGGGTGGCAGGAACACCTGGAAGTAGTGGTCGTAGGTGCCGCCGGACTGGCCGAAGAACCACACCGTGGTCTGCCGGGAGGCCAGGTAAGAGGCCAGCAGCCCGACCACGTAGAGCGGGATCACCGCGACGAACCCGGCGACTACCCGGGTGGCGACCAGGTAAGGCAGGCTGGGCACCGCCATCACCTCGAGCGCGTCCACCTCCTCGGAGATGCGCATCGCGCCCAGCTGCGCGGTGAACCCGCAACCGACGGTGGCCGACAGCGCCAGCCCGGCGGACAGCGGGGCCACCTCGCGGGTGTTGAAGTACGCGGAGATGAACCCGGTCAGCGCGGCGGTGCCGAGCTGCTGCAGCGACGAGTAACCCTGCAGGCCGACGATCGCGCCGGTGAACACGGTCATCCCGACCATCACACCGAGCGTGCCGCCGATCACCGCCAGCCCGCCGGTGCCGAAGCACACCTCCGCCAGCAGCCGCAGCGTCTCCTTCGGATAGCGGCGCACCGCGCGCGGCGCCGAGGCCACGGTCCGGCCGTAGAAGGCCAACTGCCAGCCGACGTCGGCCATGCCGGTGGCCCGCCGGTCGACCGCTCGCGCGGCGATCGCGGACAGCGACAGCCGAGACGGCGGGACGATCGGGGAGAAACGACTCATGGATGCGAAGGGCCTTCGGTGGGGAGCGAATGGCCTGCTGGGGAGCGGGGCCTCGGGGGGTGCGGACTACACGACTACAGCGCCTTCGGGGGAACGACCTGCAGGTAGATGCCGGTGAGGATGAGGTTGATCAGGAACAGCAGCAGGAACGTGATGACCACGGCCTGGTTGACCGCGTCGCCGACGCCCTTCGGGCCACCGCGCGGGTTGAGCCCCCGGTAGGCGGCCACCACGCCGGCGACGAAGCCGTAGAGCAGCGCCTTGAACTCGCTGATCCACAGGTCGGGTAGCTGGGCAAGTGCGTTGAAGCTGGCCAGGTAGGCACCCGGGGTGCCGCCCTGCATGACCACGTTGAAGAAGTAGCCGCCCATCACGCCGACCACGCTGACCAGCCCGTTGAGCAGCACCGAGACGAACATCGCGGCGAGCACCCTTGGCACGATGAGCCGGTGCACCGGGTCGACCCCGAGCACCTCCATCGCGGCGATCTCCTCGCGGATGGCGCGCGCCCCGATGTCCGCACACATCGCCGAGCCACCCGCGCCGGCCACCAGCAGCGCGGTGATCAGCGGGCTGGCCTGCTGCACGATGGCCAGCGCGCTGGCCGCGCCGGTGAACGACTGCGCGCCGATCTGTTGGGTCAGCGAGCCCAGCTGCAGCGCGATCACCGCGCCGAACGGGATGGCCACCAGCGCGGTGGGCAGGATGGTGACGCTGGCGAAGAACCACGCCTGCTGCAGGAACTCCCGGAACTGGAATGGCCGGCGCGGCAGCGCGCGCAGCACCATCCAGGCCAGCGTGGCCAGTAGCCCCACCTGGCGCAGCGCGCGCACCCCGGGGAAGGTGGCGGCCGCCGTTACCTCTCGGGCCATGGCTCCCTCCACCGGACGATCAATTTGGATAACGACGTTGCCGTGATCTAAGTGACGTTCAATGCGTGCGTTGCGGTTGCGCCGCCGTCGGCCACGAACTCGGCGCCGGTGCAGTACGCGCTCTCGTCGCTGGCCAGGAACAACACCAGGCCGGCGATATCCTCGGGCTGCCCGACCCGGCGCAGCGCGAGTTTGCGTCCGACCCAGTCGAAGTCGACCTTCACCCCGCCCACCGCATCGCTGATCATCTGGGTCTCGATCATGCCAGGGTGCACCGAGTTGACCCGGATGCCGTCCGGGCCGAGCTCCAGCGCGGCCACCTTGGTCATCCCCCGGATGGCGAACTTGCTGGCGGTGTAGGCGACCAGGTACGGCGCGGCGGCCAGACCCTCGATGGAGGACAGGTTGACGATCGAGCCACCCCCGGCGGCCCGCATCGGCGCCACCGCCGACCGCATGCCCAGAAAGGTGCCCACCTGGTTGATGGTGATGACCCGCTGGTAGTCGGCCAGCGTGGTGTCCGCCAGCGCGCTGAAGTGCAGCACTCCGGCGTTGTTCACCAGCACGTCGAGCCGGCCGAAGCTGTCCGTCACATCCTGGATGGCGGCCGCCCAGTCGTCCTCCGAGGTGACGTCCAGGTGGGTGTAGCGAACTAATTCGTCGGCTTCGCGGCCCAGCGCTGCGTTGATTTCCGAGGCGAGCGCCTTGCCCGCCTCGTCGGCGATGTCGGCGGCCAGCACCTTGGCGCCCTCGGCGACGAATCGGCGCACCGACGCCGCGCCCTGCCCCCGGGCCGCGCCGGTGATCAGCGCAACTTTGCCGGCCAGCCGTCCCGTCACATGAGCTCCTCGGTCAGCGGCATGAGCACGCTCTTCAGCTCGGTGTAGGACTCGAAGGCGCTCTGCCCGCCCTCCCTGCCCAGCCCGGACTGCTGGAAACCGCCGAACGGCAGGTGCGGCTCGACCTGGAAACCGTTGATACCCACAGTGCCCGCGCGCAGCCGCCGGGCCAGCCGGAACGCCCGCCGGACATCGGTGGTGTACACCCCGGCGCCGAGGCCGTACTCGGTGTCGTTGGCGATCCGCACCGCCTCGTCCTCGTCGTCGAACGGCAGCACCGCGAGCACCGGCCCGAAGATCTCCTCACGGGCGATGGTCATGTCGTTGCGCACGTCGGCGAAGATCGTGGGGGCGACGAAGTTGCCGGCGGCCAGGTCGCCGTCCGGCCGGGTGCCGCCGGCCACCAGCCGGGCGCCCTCCCGCTCCCCGGTCTCGATGTAGCCCATCACCCGGTCACGCTGCTTCTCGCTGATCAGTGCGCTGGCCAGCACCGCGGGGTCGAACGGGTCGCCGTAGGTGATCATGCCGGCGAGCAGTTGGGCGGCGGCCAGGAACTGGTCGTAGACATCCCGGTGCACCAGCGCGCGGGTGTGCGCCACGCAGGCCTGGCCGGACAGCCCCATGGTGACCATGCCCATGGCGGTCATCCCGGCGAGGTTCACATCGGCGTCCGGGAACACCAGGGCCGGGCTCTTGCCACCCAGCTCCAGGGACACCCGCTTCATCGTGCCGGCGGACGCCTCGATCACCCGGCGGCCGACCGCGCGGCTGCCGGTGAAGCTCACCTTGTCCACCCCTGGGTGGACGATCAGCGCCTGCCCGGTGGGTTCGCCCGGGCCGGTGACCACCTGCAAGGCACCCTCCGGCACCCCGGCCTCCAGCAGCAGCGCGACCATCCGCAGCACGGTGAAGGTGGCGTGCTCGGACGGCTTGACGATCACCGTGCAACCGGCCGCCAGCGCCGGCGCCACCTTCTGCGCGAACAGCAGGAACGGCGCGTTCCACGGCAGGATCGCGGCCACCACGCCGACCGGCTCCCGGAACGTCATCGCCAGGTGGTCGCCGCCCTGGAACGGCGGCAGCGTCTGGCCGCCGATCTTGTCCACCCAGCCGGCGTGGTGTTCGAACACGTCGGCCGCGACGCCCACCGAGGTGGCGTACACCGAGGCGAAGGACAGTGGCACGCCGTTGTCCAGCGCCTGCAGCGCGCGCAGCTCGTCGGCGTGCTCGCGCAGTGCGGCGGCGCAGGCATGCAGCACCCGGATCCGTTGGCCGGCACGCAGACGCGGCCACGGCCCCTCGTCGAAGGCGCGGCGGGCGGCGCGCACGGCGTCGTCCACGTCCTGGGCGCCGGCGACGGCGAAGCTGCCCACCTCCTCGCCGGTGGCCGGGTGCCGGTGTTGCCAGCTGGCGCCGTCCTGGCCCGGGCGCCACTTGCCGTCCACGAACATCAGCCCGTCGGGCAGCCCGACGGCGTCCCGGTGCGGTTGCACGGAAAGGGTCACAGGGAGAGCACCTCCGTGCCGGCGAACATCCGCTCGGGGTCCCGGTCGGCGAAGTAGCGGCCGAGAGTGTTGTCCAGCTCGGCCGCGGTCCACTCCTCGCCGGTCGCGTCGAAGCGCTGCTCCACGGTGGGCGGGGCGAGCAGCGCGACCTTGCCGCCGTGCACCACGAACACCTGCCCGCTGATCCCGGCGGCGGCCGGGGAGGCGAGGTAGGCCACCAGCGGGGCGACGTGCCCGGTGCCCAGCGGGTCCGGCCCGTCGGTCGGCGCGGCGCCGAACACCTCGGCGGTCATCGCGGTGCGGGCCCGGGGGCAGATGGCGTTGGCGGTGACCCCGTAGCGGCGCAATGCGCGGGCGGCGGACACGGTCAGCGCGACGATGCCGGCCTTCGCGGCGGCGTAGTTGGCCTGCCCCGGCGGGCCGAGCAGGAACGCCACCGAGGACGTGTTGACCAGCCGGCCGTACACCGCCCCGCCGGTCTCCTTGGCCTGCGCCCGCCAGTGCGCGGCGGCGTTGCGGCAGAGCAGGAAGTGCCCGCGCAGGTGCACCCGGACGACCTGGTCCCAGTCATCGTCGGACATGCCGAACAGCATCCGGTCGCGCAGCAGGCCGGCATTGTTGACCACTATGTCCAGCGCGCCGAACCGCTGCACCGCGGTGTCGATAAGGATGTCGGCGGTGGACCGCTCGCCGATGTCGCCGGTGACCAGCACCGCCTTGCCGCCCAGCGCCTCGATCTCCTCGACCACTCCGGCGGCGTCCGGGTTCAGGTCATTGAGCACCAGGTCGGCACCCTGGGCGGCCAGCGCCAGTGCCTCGGCCCTGCCCAGCCCGGCGCCCGCACCGGTGACCACCGCGACCCGGCCGTCCAGGCTCAGATTGGGCTCCTCCGGTGCCACCGCCATCGCCGTCAGCTCCTCTCCGAGCCCCGCCCAGGGCTCCTGTCGAGCCGGCGGGTGGTGTCAGTCGGATGCTAGAACTGGTTCTTATTTCAGTCAAACCAGCCGGTCGCCGCGTGTCGCTTCGCCGCGCTAGACCTGGGCGCAACCCGGTCTCTACACTTTCTGGAACGCGTTACAGTTTACCCAGCCTGGAACGGAGAGCGGAATGCACCTGGCGTTCACCGCCGAGCAGGACGCCCTGCGGCAGGAGCTGCGCACGTACTTCGCCGGCCTGATGACGCCGGAGCGTCGCGCCGACCTCACCTCGGGCGAAGGCGAGTACGGCGGCGGCGGAGCGTATCGCGAGATCGTCCGCCAGCTCGGCGCGGACGGCTGGCTCACCCTCGGCTGGCCCGCCGAGCACGGCGGGCAGGACCGCTCGCTGCTCGATCAGCTGATCTTCACCGACGAGGCGTCGGCGGCCGGCGTGCCGGTGCCGTTCCTGACCCTGAACACCATCGGCCCGACGATCATCCGGTTCGGCACTCCGGAGCAACGGGAGTTCTTCCTGCCCCGGATCGCCCGGGGCGAGCTGCATTTCTCCATCGGCTACTCGGAGCCGGAGGCGGGCACCGACCTGGCCTCGCTGCGCACCAGGGCGGTCCGGGACGGCACTGGTCCCGACGCCGGCTTCGTGATCAACGGTCAGAAGATGTGGACCAGCCTGATCCAGCATGCCGACTACGTGTGGCTGGCCTGCCGGACCGACCCGGGCACCGATCCGGCGCTCGCCCCCGAAGACCGGACCGGGAGCCCGCACCGCGGCCTGTCCATCCTGATCGTGCCAACCGATGCCCCCGGGTTCTCCTGGACTCCGGTGCGCACCGTTTCCGGGGTGGGCACCAGCGCGACGTACTACTCCGACGTGCGGGTGCCGGCGTCCGCGCTGATCGGCGAGGAGAACCGGGGGTGGGGGCTGATCACCAACCAGCTCAACCACGAGCGGGTCGCGCTCACCTCGGCCGCGCCGATCTTCACCGCACTGCGCGAGGTGACCGGGTGGGCCCGCCAGACCGGGGCCATCGAGCGGGAGTGGGTGCGGGTGCACCTGGCCCGGGTGCACGCCAAGGCGGAGTTCCTCAAGCTGATGGGCTGGCGGATCGCCGCCTCGGACACCAGCACGCCCAGCCCGGCCGACGCCTCGGCGACCAAGGTCTTCGGCACCGAGTTCGCCACCGAGGCCTATCGACTGCTGATGGAGGTGCTCGGCCCGTCGGCCGTGGTGCGCGCCGGGTCGCCCGGGGAGCTGCTGCGCGGGCGGATCGAGCGGATGCACCGGGCCGCGTTGATCCTCACCTTCGGCGGCGGGACGAACGAGGTGCAGCGGGACATCATCGCCGCCGCCGCGCTCGGGCTGCCCATCTCCCGCCGCTGAGCAGCCCTCCCTCGATCTCGCAGAAAGGTCACCATGGACTTCTCCCCCACCGAGGCGCAGTCCGACCTCGCCGAGCTGACCCGGCGGATCCTGGCCGACCAGGTCACTCAGGAGCGGCTGCGCAAGCTGGAGGACGGGCCGGACCGGTTCGATCCCGCGCTGTGGTCCGTGCTGGCCGACGCCGGCGTGCTCGCCGCGGCGCTGCCCGAGTCGGTGGGCGGCAGTGGGTTCGGCGTGCTCGAGCAGTGCACGGTGCTGGTGGAGCTCGGCCGGGCGGTGGCGCCGGTGCCCTACCTGCCCTCGATCGTGCTGGCCGGCGCCGCTCTGGCCGAGTTCGGCGATGACGGCCAACGGGAGCGGTGGGTGTTGCCGGTGGCGCAGGGGCGGCTGGTGCTCACCGCCGCCTTGGAGTCCGGGGCGCCGGGCGCGGTGCCGGGCCCGGCGGGTGCGGTGGCCGCGGTGCCGGGCGAGGGCGGCGGGTGGGTGCTCAACGGCACCGTTGTCGCCGTGCCGGCCGGCCCGATCGCCGACCTCATCCTGGTGCCCGCCGACACCCCGGACGGCCGCGCGGTGTTCCTGGTCGAGCCGGACGACGCCGGGGTGAGCGTCGCGCGGCAGCGCACCGTGGACCTGGACAGCGCCGGACTGCTGGAGCTGGCCGACGTGGCGCTGCCGGCCGACCGCGTGCTCGGCGGCGTGCACGGTGGCGCGCACGTCGCGGACTGGCTGGCCGCCCGGGCGACCGTCGGGCTGTGCGCGTTCCAGCTCGGTGTCACCGAGCGCGCGCTGGAGCTGACCGCCGAGTACGCCCGCACCCGGGTCCAGTTCGGCCGGCCCATCGGCGGGTTCCAGGCGGTGGCGCAGCGGCTCGCGGATGCGTACGTGGACGTCCAGGCGATCCGGCTGACGCTGTGGCAGGCGGCCTGGCGACTGTCCACCGGGCAGGCCGCCGACGCCGAGCTGGCCACCGCGAAGTTCTGGGCGGCGGATGCCGGGCACCGGGTGGCGCACACCGCGGTGCACGTGCACGGCGGCGTGGGCATCGACACCGACCACCCGCTGCACCGATACTTCGTCGCCGCCAAGCGCGCCGAGTTCGCCCTGGGCGGCGCCACCGAGCAACTACTGCGCCTCGGCGAGCTCCTACCCACCGAGTAACCACCCCGCCGCCGACCCCGTGCCGACCCGGTAGGTCCCGCCCAGCACCCGCGCGCACCACCGCGCGCGGCGTGAGTGCGCCCGGTTACCCAGCTGCACACGGCGCATGTTCGCGGCGTCGGGAGGCTGCCGCTTGTACAGCTCGGCAACACCAGGCCGGGCGGCGGCACCCGACGTGGCGCCGGCGGACCCGGCGGTAGTGCGAATGCGGAGTGTCGGCGGGGAACCGGTTCGCCTCGCTGGTTGCGGCGTGCCAGGCTGGAGGCGACACACCGACGACGGGGGTAGATCATCATGGCGGACGCGCCGCACACCGACGAACCGAACAAGGACGCGGAGACCCCCGACCAGCCGGCCAACCCGGCCGACGACATCAAGGACCGATTCCGCGCGGCCCTGGACCGCAAGCGCGGCGAGGCCAAGGCACGCTCAGCGCAGGGCCACGGCGCGGGAAACCCGAAGGTGCACGAGGCAGGTCGCGCCGGCGGGAAGCGCACCTTCCGCCGCAAGAGCGGCTGACCCCAGGCAAAAGCCCAGCTCATCACCCGTGAGTGGTATTGGTCGCTATAGCGACCAATACCACTCACGGGCTATGACCTGCGGTTTTGTAGGCGGTCGAGGGTTTCGTCCAGCTCGCGGAGCAGGTCGGCGAACACCTCGGCGACCGGGCGGACCTGGTTCATCCGGCCGACGATCTGGCCGACCGGCATGGCCACCACGTCCGGGTCGCCGGATCGCATGATCCGTTCGTGCGCGGCGCTGACCAGCAGGTTCTGCAGGGGCATGGGCAGCGGCGCCGGGGCTTCCGGGGCTTCCCAGGCGCGGGTCCAGCGGGTCTTGAGCAGCCGGGCCGGCTTGCCGGTGTAGATCTTCGAGCGCACCGTGTCCGACGAGCCGGCGGCCAGCAGCGCCCGCTGGGTGGCCGAGGACGGGCCGCCCAGGGTGTACTCCGCGGTGGTCAGCCAGGTCGAGCCCATCCACACCCCGTCGGCACCCAGGGCCAGCGCGGCGGCGATCTGCCGACCGGTGCCGATCCCGCCGGCGGCCAGCACCGGAGCCCGGTCGCCGACCGCGTCCACCACCTCGGGCAGCAGCACCATGCTGGCGATCTCCCCGGTGTGCCCGCCGGCCTCGTAGCCCTGCGCGACGACCACGTCCACCCCGGCGTCCACGTGTCGCTGGGCGTGCGCGGCGGTGCCGGCCAGCGCAGCGACCGGGACGGCGTCGGCGTGCGCGCGGGCGATCACGTCCGGCGGCGGGGAACCCAGCGCGTTGGCGATCAGGGCGATCGGGTGCTTGAGCGCCACGTCCACGTGCGAGCGGGCCACCGAGTGCAGCCAGCCCAGGACGCCGTCCCGACCACCGTCGCCGTCCGGTAGCGGGGGCACGCCGAGCTCGGTGAGGGTGCGCTCGACGAACTCACGGTGCCCGGCCGGGATCAGGGTGCCCAGGTCCACCGGGGTGCCTTCGGTGGGCACCGTCGCCGGCATCACGATGTCCACGCCGTAGGGCCGGCCG
>DATHIT010000421.1:0-4799 GCA_035489915.1 Pseudonocardia sp.
CGCCGGAGTGACCTCCGAGCGGTCGCCCAGGGTAAACAGCTCGACCCGCGACGACGCGGCTAGGGCGGCCGCGACGAAGGTCGTACCAAGGTCGACGCCGAGGCTGTAGCTCACAGCAACCTCCGCATGGCAGGACTCACACCGGGTAATCGCGTCAGGCCCGCCTCGAGTTACACCTCTGGCGGGATTGACACCGAATTACTTCTCCCGCAGGGTGGCCAGCGCCGGGGCCAGGTCTCGCCACTGCTGGTCGGGCACCCCGCGCTTCTGGGCGGGCAGCGCCTGCACCGCGACGTGGTCCGCGCCGGCGTCCAGGTGGGCGCGCACCCTGGCCACGATCGCGTCGGCATCTCCCCAGGCGACCAGTGCGTCCACGAACTTGTCGCTGCCGCCGTCGGCAAGGTCGGCTTCGGTGAAGCCGAGCTCCAGGATGCTGTTCACATAGTTCGGCTGGGCCAGGTAGACCTTCGTGTACTCGCGGCCGATGGCACGGGCGGTATCCGGGTCGGTCTCGAGGACGACGGCCTGCTCCGGACACAGCAGCGGCTCGGCGCCGAGGATCTCCCGGGCCTTGGCGGTGTGCTCCGGAGTGACGAAGTAGGGGTGCGCGCCGTCGGCCTTCTCGGCGGCCAGCTGGAGCATCTTCGGGCGTAGCGCGGCGAGCACCCGCCGTACCGGCGTGGTCGGGCGGAACGAGGTGTACGGGGCGGCGTCCATCCCGTCCAGGTAGTCGCGCATCGCGCTCAGCGGCTTGTTGTAGTTGTGCCCGCGCAACTCGCTGACCAGGTTCTGGTGGCTGACGCCGAGGCCGAGCAGCATCCGCTCGGGAAAGGCCTCGGTGAGTCCCTTGGCCGCGCCGGAGGCGGCCACCGCGTCGCGCGCCCAGATGTTCGCGATGCCGGTGGCGCCGATCAGCGTCCGGGTGGCGGAGAGCAGCAGCGCCAGGTGGACGAACGGGTCACGCCCGGCCACTTCGGGCAACCACACCGCGCCGTAGCCCAGTTCTTCCAGCTCGGCGGCCAGCTCCTGGGCCCGGCTCGCCGGCACAATCTCGAGCGCGCCGGTCCAGATGCCGATCCGGGGGATGGCGAAGCGTTCACGATCAACCATGCCCCGAACCTAGCCCCGGGCGGCCGCCACATGCCGGTGAAATTGGGGTTACCGATACTAAAGGTGCACGTCGCGAGCGCCGACCACGCCGCGCAGCCCGGAGCAGTTCACACAGCCCACACAGCCGAGGCAATCCTGACAGTTCAGGCAGCCGACGCAACCGATGCAGCGGGTGCACCGCAGGCAGAGTAGGCAGCCGAGGCAGGTGGTGAGCGCCACCGACAACAACACCAGGACGCTGCCGACCACCCCCGCGCTGCCCGAGGTGGCCACGCTGCCGACCACCCCCGCGCTGCCGGAGGTGGCCGCGCTGCCGACTACTCCGGCGCTGCCGGCCACGGCCACGCTGCCGATCACTCCGGCGCTGCCGGCCACGGCCGTGCTGCCGATCACCCCGGCGCTGCCGACCACGCTCGCCGAACCGATGACCGACGCGGAATCACTGACCTGGGTGGACCCGATCACCGTCACCGGCACAGCATCCCAGCACCGCCGAGGACACGCCCAAGGTCGGCACCGGGCAAACTGGACCGGCCATGACTCAGTCGGATGCCCTGCTTCCCCGACCCCGGCAGGAGCTCGCGGCCGGCGCGGTCCACCTGCCCGGTTGGCTGGGGCTCGACGAGCAGCGTCGACTGCTGCGGGACTGCCGGGAGTGGTCCGCCACCCGCGCGTCCGGTGAACCCGGGCTGCGCCACACCCGGTTGCCCAGCGGCGGGGTGATGTCGGTGCGCACGGTGTGCCTGGGCTGGCACTGGCGCCCCTACCGGTACTCGCGCACGGTGGACGACGGGGACGGCGGGCCGGTGCTCCCGTTTCCGCCGTGGCTGGGCGAGCTGGGCCGACGCGCGGTAGCCGAGGCGTACCGGGACCCCTCGGCCGGCGAGGCTTACCGGCCGGACATCGCGCTGGTCAACTTCTATGACGAGCACGCCAAGATGGGATTGCACCAGGACAAGGACGAGCGCGGCCTCGAGCCGGTGGTGTCGCTGAGCCTGGGCGACGCCTGCGTGTTCCGGTTCGGCAACACGGAGAACCGGAATCGGCCGTGGACGGACGTGGAGCTGCGCTCTGGCGACCTGGTTGTGTTCGGTGGGCCCTCCCGGCTGGCCTATCACGGGGTACCGCGCATCCTGCCGGGCACCGCGGACCCGGACCTCGGCCTGGCCAGCGGCCGGCTGAACATCACCCTGCGGGTATCCGGGCTGGACGGCTGAGCGCGCTGGCGATCAGCTCGCCGGATGACGGATACTTCGAACATGTGTTCGAGTCCGAAGGAGTGGCAGCCACCGCCGGCGCCGGCCATCGCCCGGTTCGCCGCGCCGGCCGAGGCGCCGAATGTCCAGCCGGTGTGGGTGCTGCTGGAACAGGTCTGCGTGCACGACCCGGCGGTGGCCCGGACGGTGGTCGACGGGCTGGACCTGACCGGTCGGGCCAAGGGCTTCCTGCTCGAATGGCGGCGCAGCTCCCGGGGAGACTGGCTGGGCGTGGTCAACTACGAGGTGCGGTACGCGGACGGCCGGGAGGCCACGGTGTGGTGGCGGGACCAGCTGGTGCCGGCCTACGCACTGCGGCCCAGGATCGCCGGACGGGACCGCCGGTGACCGACGGGACGCCTCAGACCTCGGCGTTGGCCCGGTTCAGTGCGATCCGCAGCATCTCCTGGGTGTTGCACAGCTTGACCCGGGGGCGGCCGTGCGGTTCTCCGGCGGCCCGCTCCGCCGCGTCGATCAGCTGCCAGCCCTGCTCGGTGACCAGATCGGGCTGCCGCTCCGCCAGCCAGTCCTCGATGTCCGCCGAGCCGTCCCTGTCGTGCTGGCGCAGCGCGCCGCTGTCCAGGTCGGCGAGCAGCCGGTTGATCGTCTCCACCGAGTCCTTCCGGTTCGTGCCGATGATCCCGGTGGGGCCGCGCTTGATCCAACCGACCACGTACTCCCGCTCGGCCCCCTGCTCAGCACCGATCACCTTGCCCTGCTCGTTCGGGATCACCCCGCGTCGCTCGTCGAACGGCAGTCCGTCGATGGGCAACCCCCGGTAGCCGACCGCGCGCAGTACCAGCCCGGTGTCCACGACCTCCCGCTCGCCGGTGTCGTGCGCGCTGACCCAGCCGTCCTCGCTGGTACGCAGCACGTTGCGGCCGAGCACCAGCTGCTCCACCTTGTCGCCGCCACGTAGTTCGACCGGCGAACGCTGGAAGCGCAGCGTGATGTGCCGGGCGCCGAACTCGGTGTCCCCGGCCGCGTAGTCCCGCATCACCCCGAGGTTGCGCTTGGCCACCTTGGACAGCTCGTCCTCGCCGGGGAACTCGGCGACCTCGTCGGGGTGCACGTCCACCCCGGACTCGGTGTACTCGGGCAGCTCCTTGAGCTCCGGGGTGGTGAAGGCGGCCTGCGCGGCGCCCCGGCGGCCGACCACCAGCACCTCGGTGATGTTGCTGTCGGCCAGCGCGGCCAGTGCGTGGTCGGCAATGTCGGTCTTGGCCAGCCGCTCCACCGGCGAGCAGAGGATGCGCGCCACGTCCAGCGCCACGTTGCCGTTGCCGATCACCACCGCCCGCTCGCAGCTCAGGTCGAACGTGCGATCGGCGTAGTCGGGGTGGCCGTTGTACCAGCCCACGAAGTCCACCGCGGCCACGCTGCCCGGCAGCTCCTCGCCGGGGATGCCGAGCTTGCGGTCGGCCTGGGTGCCCACGGCATAGATCACCGCGTCGTACCGCTCGGTGAGCTCGTCGCGGGTGATGTCCTTACCCACCTCGACATTGCCGAAGAACCGGAACGACTCCCGAGCGGCGATCTTCGCGTACACCGAGGACACCGACTTGATCTTCGGGTGGTCCGGGGCGACGCCGAACCGCACCAGTCCCCACGGTGTGGCCAGCCGCTCGAACATGTCGACCTTCACATCCAGGTCGGCGCGCTCGAGCAGCGCCCCCGCCGCATAGAACCCGGATGGTCCGGATCCGACGATGGCGACGGTGAGTGGGATCCCGGTGCTGGCCATGGACTTCACATCCCGGTGACGCGGTCGAGCGGCCGAGGGGAGCCCGGCCGGTGGTGGCTCGTGCCCTCAGCCTGCCAGGTGTACGCGGATCCGGCCCGCCGGCCCACCCGGTGAGTGGACCGGCGGGCACGGATCCGGCTGCCGCTCGGGCCAGCCGGCACCGGCACGCGTCACATCGCCGGCAGCGCCTCGCTGACCAGCCGGGCGAGCAGTGCGTCCGGGTCGCCACGCTCGGCCGGCAGGCCCCGCGCGGCGAACCAGGAGGCGATGTTGCGCACGTCGCGGTGCAGGAACTCGATGCCGCGCGGGTTGGCCACCAGATCCACCACCTGGGGCAGGTCGATGAGCACCAGCCGTCCCTGGTGCACCAACAGGTTGAACGCGGACAGGTCACCGTGCGCCAGTCCTTCGCCGGCCAGCACCAGCAGCGCCTCGGTGAGCTGGTGCCACAGGTCGGCCAACTCGGCCCGCTCCGGCCGCAGCGCGGCGAGCCGGGGCGCGGCGCTGCCGTCCGGCTCGCCGAGGAACTCCAGCATCACCTCGGTGCCGTCCCGCTGCACCGGATAGGGGACCGGCGCGCCGATCCGCCACAGCCGGCCCAGCGCGCCGAACTCGGCGGCCGCCCACTGCTCGGCCAGCAGGTTGCGGCCGAACGCGGTGCGCTGGGTCATCGCGCGCATCTCCCGGGA
>DATHIT010000422.1:0-8831 GCA_035489915.1 Pseudonocardia sp.
TCGGCGGCGACCCGGCGGGCGATGGACAGCAGCCACGCGCGAACCGATGACTCGGCGCGGAAGCCGGGCAGCGAGCGGAACGCCCGCGCGTAGGTCTCCTGGGTCAGGTCCTCGGCCACCCCCCGGTCGCTGAGGGTGATCAACATCCGCCAGACCTGCTGCTGGGTGCGTTGGACGAAGAGGGTGGCCGCGTCACGGTCTCCGGCGCGAGCGCGCAACGCCAACTCGGTGAGCGCGGCGTCGTCCATCATCGGGAGCGGATCCTCCTTGGCCGCACCGAAGAGGGATCGGCGCGCTACTGGCGAATCTCCACACCCTAGGCGGAGTGGGGCCGAGGACCGAGCCGCCAACAGCGGTGTTTCCCGCCCCAAATGATCACTCTCCGTAACTAAAGGGTCCGTCCACATGTCGCACCGAGGAGGCGACCTCGGTGCGGTCCGGACGGTAGACAACTTCACCATCTGTTGTCTTCTGCCCCATAAGTTGATCAATGCGCCCGTCAAGGGGACCGCCGTCCGAGTTAGTTAAATGCAGAGTGTTTCTTTTCGCTGAACATGAATACAGTTCACTCAAAAGAGGCCGTAACCTCTCGCGGAATAAGAGTCAAGTCCCGATTGGGGCATATCGGTATCAATGTCTGGGGACACCCACTAGGCTGGCAGTTGCCAGCGAGCGCTCCCCAATCATCGCTGGCAGCCCTGGCGGTCAGCGATGCCGCCGATGCGAACAGGAGAAGTCACTGTGCTGAAGAAGACTGCAATTGTGGCGGCCATTGCCGCTGCTGGCCTAGTGGCGGTGAGCCCGCTCGCCTTTGCTGATGGTGCCGGAAATGGTGCCCACGGCCAGGTTGGAATTGTCAACGTCCAGGACAGCGCTGCTCAGGTGCCGTTCCAGGCGTGCAACAACTCGGGCGGCGAGGGTGTCGTCGGCTGGTATGCGCACGACCAGGAAAACAGCGACAGCCACGACGGAAGTTGCGACCAGTCGAACTCCTGGGACGACTCGTCCGGCAGTGGTTACTGAGTTCTGAACCCGAGAAGGGCGTTGGACCTGGTCCAGCGCCCTTCTCGTATGTCCGGACTCGAAGTAAAGCGGAGCAATTCATGGTCCGGTTCCTGGCCTGCCTCGGCTCCGGCTCACGCCCGTGCTGAGGCGAACTCCGTGCGTATCGCGTCGATGAGCAGAAAAACGAGCAACGAGGCCCCGAACACGGGCAGGAACAGCCCGACACCGACCGCGACGGCGCCCAGCAACGCGATCGCGCCCAATCCGGACCACCGCCGGCCAGGCGGCGCGAGCGCCCGGGGTGACTCTCCCGCGCGGGGCGACTCGGCCAGCCGGGTGGGGCGGCGCAGCCACCACATTCGGTAACCCCAGGTAATCATGCAGATCAACCCGATTGCCAGCGCGGCCAGGGCGATCTGGCTGGGGAGCCCGAATAGCAGGCCCATGTGCGCATCGACGCCCCACCGAGCCAGCTTGGCGGCCAGCGGCCAGTCGGCGAACCGCAGCTGATCCACCACTGTGCCGGTAGTCGGATCGATCGCCATCGAGTCCTGTTTCTCCGGCCAGGAGCGCTTCACCTGGATGACCACCCAAGCCCGGCCGGGCTTGGTCGGCGGGGCGATCCGGACGGGGTCGGTGAGGCCGTGCGCTCGGGCGACCGCCAGTGCCCGCTCGGCCTGCTCGGCCAGCTCGGCTCCCTTGGGTGGGTCAGGGAGGACGCTCGCCGAGATCGTGGTGTGCACCGACGGGGTGGTCCACTGCAGCGCCCCGCGCAGCGTGTCCACGTTGTTGCCGGCGAACTGAGACCAGGTCAGCCCGGTCGCGGACAGGAACAGAAACCCGACCGCCGCCCACACGCCCACGGCGCCGTGCCAGGACCGCAGCCGGCCCCGACCCGTGCCGCGCAGGCGAGGGGTCAACAGGCGGCGCAGGCGGCGGGTGCGGCGGCGGCGAGCCACCCAGATCACCAACCCGCTGAGTGTCAGCACCCACAGCCAACTGGCGGAGAGCTCCGAATAGACCCGGCCGACGTTGCCGAGGAACAGCGTGCGGTGCAGCTCGTCGAACCAGGCCCGCACCGGGAGCCATTGGCCGTAGGTGGTCAGCGTGTCGCGCACCTGGGCGGTGTACGGGTCCACGAATACCGTGCGGAAGTAGCCGTCGGGCACACCGGGAGCATTGAAGACCACCCTGGTGGTGCCGTCCGGGCCGATCGGCGGTCGGATCTCGCTGATCGAGCCCTCGGGGAGGACGGCGCTCGCGGCGTTGATCTGTTGGGACAGCGGCAGCGCGGCGGCTCCGGCCGGCGCGGTGACGTGTAACTGGTCGCGGTGCACCAGCTGCTCGAGCTGCGGCGTGGTGGTGTACAGCAGCCCGGTCAGCGCAGAGACCAGCAGGAACGGCCCGACGAAGAGCCCAGCATAGAAGTGCACCCGCAGCAGCAGCGGGCGCAGCTCCCGCCACCACCAGGTCCGCACCTTGGATCCGGTCGGCAGTGATGTCTCGGTGAGGCCCAGGTCGTCGGGGTCGATGAGCGCGCCCGGAGCCAATCCGGTGCTGGAACTGGTGCTGGAACTGGTGCTGGACCCGTTGCTGGAGACGGTGCCGGACGTGGTGCTGGAGGCAGTGATATCGGACATGCCTGTTCCTTGCTGTCGGCTCGGCGGGGGAGCTGCGGTGCGCTGAGCGCCGGGCTCAGAGCATGGCCAGGCACATGGCTGCCATGCCGACGCTCATCGCGAGGTGACAGACCGCGTCCCGGCGCGGGGTCAGCGCGGCCGGCACCCGGCTCGGAGCACGCCGCGCCGACCGCGCGGGCGGTTCCGCCGGCCGTACCTCCCCGCCCCCGATGAGGGCCGGGACCTCGGCGTCGACCTGAACCTCGGCGCCGACCGGGACCTCGGGGCGTGCCGGAGTGCGCACAGCGCGACGCAACCAGTACCCCGCCGCCGCGAGCAGCGCGACGCTCACCGCCACGGTGACCACGACCGCCCAGGCCGGGGTGGGCGCGGGCGGCTGGCCGTCCTGGCCCGCCGAGTCGGCGCCGCCCATGGGCATGCCGTGCATGTGCCCGCCCGCCGAGCCCGTGGGCATCCCGCCCATCAGCAGCGGCATTGCGGCCACCATCCACACCATCGAGGCGCACATCAGCAGGTGGAATCCCGGAGCCGGGCAACCGCCCAGTCGCGCCCCGCGCCGCCCCACCGGCAGTCGGGCCAGGAAGTAGCCGGCCAGCACGGTGAACAGCACGATCTGCGCGACGTTCCCGGCGGGTCCGCCGTACGCCCACACCATGGCGATCATGGCCACGCTCATCACCAGGTGAGACAGCTCAGCGACCCGATCGCCGTGGTGACCGGCGACGCCGGCCCGCAGCGAGGCCCAGCGCAGCAGCGAGTATCCGCCGGTCGCCGCGAAAATCACGGTCAACAGCACGCTCAGCGGAACCGATGAGATCACTCGGGTCTCCCTCATTGCCGGCCGGAGTCGCATGTCCAGTCAGCTGCTGGCTCACCAGAGTTCCCGATCACCGGTTTGGGTGGCGCTCGTCACACTTCTGGGTGATGGGGCGTTGGCCGTCGCGGACCGGCAAATCTGTCGGGGTGGCGGGGTAGGACTGAGGTAGTCAGCCACTGTGGGGATGGTCCTCGATGTCGCATCCGGTTCAGCTCGACGCCCTTGTTCGTGAACACCAGGCCGACCTGTTGCGCGCGGCCGAGCAGCACCGGCTCGCTCGTAGCCACCGCCGCTCCGCGCCCGTCCGCCCGGCCCGGTCGCCGCGCCGGCTCCGGTCCCTGCGTGCCCGTGCGGGTTGGTCGCTGGTCGAGCTAGGGCTGCGCATCGCCCTGCGCGCCGACCAGGGGCAGGCCTAGTTGCCTGACCAAGAAAGTACGTATCTCATATGTTATTGTTCTCGTAGATTCTGAAGTCTGCGAGGGGCGCTCCATGAAACTGACCATCGTCGCCGCGACCGGCGGCATCGGCCGGCAGGTGCTCGAGCAGGCGGTCGCCGAGGGCCACGACGTCACCGCCGTGGTGCGGGATCCGAGCAGGCTGGCCGCGCCGGTCCGCGCGGTCACGGCCGATCTCACGGCCGCCGATGTCCCGGCACTGGGTGCCGCGCTGCGGGAAGCGGTGCTCGGCGCGGACGCGGTGCTCTCCTGCCTGGGGCCACGGTCGTCCGCCGAGGCCGGCGTCGCCAGTCGGGGTACCGAGGCGATCCTCGAGGCCGTGACGGCGGCCGGGGTGCGACGCGTCGTTGTGGTCAGTGCCGCGCCGATCGGCACCGTGCCCTCGCCCGGTCGGCCACACCCGCCCAAGCACGACCCGGGCGACCGGTTCCTCATGCGGCACCTGCTCGGCCCGCTGATCAAGGCGGCCTTGCGCGCCCATTACGCCGACCTCGCGCGGATGGAGGACCTGCTGCGGGCCAGCGCACTGGACTGGACGGCGGTGCGCCCACCCCGGCTCACCGACAAGCCGCTGACCGGCACCTACCGGACGGCGATCGGCCAGAACCTGCCGGGCGGTCTCACCGTCTCCCGGGCCGACGTTGCCCACCTGATGCTCCGGGTGCTCGACCAACCGGAGACGATCAAGCACACGGTGGGCATCGCGAGGTAGCCGGGGGCAAGGCGCGACTGGCGGAGGGCGATGCTTGCGGGGGAGCGCATCGGCGCAGCAGAGTGCACCCGTGGTGACCGACAACCAGCGTCGACCGGACCCGACCGACAACCTGGCGGCCAGGCCGACGAGCAGTCCGCTGGCCGCACTGCGCTACCTGCGCCAGGCCGGTGCCACGGTCCGCAATGTGGCGGAGGTGGTGCGCTTCGGCGGGCTGGACACGGGAGAGCAGGCCTCCCCGTACGAGGTCGCCGCCGAGCAGGTCAACTACCGGCTGCGGCACTACTTCCCGTGCGATGCGCCCCCGGATGGCCGGCCGGTCCTGCTCATCCCGCCGCTGATGCTGACCGCCGAGGTCTGGGACGTCTCGCCGGCCACCTCGGCGGTCGGCCGGCTGCACCGCGACGGGATCGACCCGTGGGTGGTGGACTTCGGCGACCCCAGCCGGGAACCGGGCGGGCTGGAGCGCACCCTGACCGACCACGTGCTCGCGGTCAGCGACGCGGTGGACCGGGTGTACGCGGCAACTGGGCGGGACGTGGTGCTCGCCGGGTACTCGCAGGGCGGGATGTTCGCCTACCAGACCGCCGCGCTGCGCCGGGGCAAGCACATCGACTCACTGGTCACCTTCGGCTCTCCGGCGGACAGCACCGCGCCGCTGCCGATTCCGGTCTCCCCGGAGATGCTGGCCAGGGTGGCCACCGGGCTGGTGGACAGCGGCGTGCTGCGCAGGATCGCGCTGCCCAGCTGGGCGGTCCGGCTGGGCTTCAACCTGCTCTCCCCGGTGAAGACCATCCAGGGCCGGGTGCAGTTTCTGCTCACCCTGCACGACCGGGAGGCCCTGCTGCCCCGGGAGCGGCAGCGCCGGTTCCTCGAGTCGGAGGGCTTCACCGCCTATGCCGGCCCGGCGATCGCCGAACTGTTGGAGCAGTTCGTGGCGCACAACCGGATGCTCGAGGGCGGGTTCGTGATCGACGACCGGCTGGTCACGCTCGCCGACATCGAGGTGCCGGTGCTCTCGGTGGTCGGCACCACGGACAACATCGGCCACCCCGACGCGGTCAGGGCCATCCGCCGGGCCGCGCCACGCGCCGAGGTCTACGAGCTGGCTCTGCCGGTGGGGCACTTCGGAATGGTGGTCGGCTCCAGGGCCAGCCGGGACACCTGGCCGGCGGTGGCCGCCTGGGTGCACTGGCGGGACGGGCAGGGGCAGTTACCGGAGAACATCGGCCCGGCCGAGCTGCTCGAGCCGACCTCACTGCGCCCCGGCGCGGCCGCCGCTGCCGTCGGCCAGGCGGTGGAGCTGGGCATCGACGCCACCCGGATCGCGCTGAGTACCGCGCGGCGGGCGGTGCGCGCGGCCACCGGCGTGGTCACCGACGCGCCCGCCTTGCTGCCCCGGCTGTCCCGGATGAGCCATCTGGACGCGTCCACCCGCATCTCACTGGGGCTGATGCTCGACGAGCAGGCCGAGCGGAGCCCGAGGGAGGTCCTCTTCCTGTTCGGTGACCGCGGCTACCGGCAGCTCGAGGTGAAGTACCGGGTGGACAGCGTGGTGAAGGGGCTGATCAGCGCCGGGGTGCGGCACGGCGACCGGGTGGGGGTGCTGATGAGCACCCGGCCGAGCGCGTTCACCATGGTGGCGGCGCTGAGCCGGACCGGGGCCACCGCCGTGCTGCTGCGCCCGGACGGGGAGCTGCGCCGGGAGGCCGCTCTCGGCCAGGTCAGCTGGGTGGTTTCGGACCCTGAGCACGTGGACGCGGTGGATGAGCTGTCCGGGGTGCGCTGGGCGGTGCTGGGCGGCGGCCCGGACTGGCGGAAGCTGCGTCCGGACGTGATCGATCTGGAACGGATCGACCCGGACACCGTCGAGCTGCCCGGTTGGTACCGGCCCAATCCGCAGCGGGCTGGCGACCTGGCGTTTGTGTTGTTCGTCGGGGAAGGGGCGACCACCAGGGCAATGCGGATCACAAACCGCCGCTGGGCGATGTCCGCGCTGGGCACCGCGTCGGCCGCCGCGCTGCGCCCGGGTGACACGGTCTACAGCGTCGCGCCGTACTACCACTCGTCGGCCCTGCTGATGAGCGTCGGCGGCGCGATCGCCGGCGATGCCCGGTTCGCGGTGGCCAGCGCGTCCGACGCGGACACCTTCTGGGCCGAGGTGCGCCGCTACGGAGCCACCCACGTCTCCTACACCTGGACCTCGCTGCGCGCGATCATCCTGGCCCCGCCGAATCCGAACGAGCATCACCACCCGATCCGGATGTTCCTTGGCTCCGGCATGCCGAGCAACCTGTGGCGTCGGCTGATCGAGCGCTTCCCGCACACCCGGGTGCTGGAGTTCTACGCCTCCGCCGAGGGCGCGGCCATCCTGGCCAACCTCACCGGAAACCCGATCGGCTCGCTGGGACGACCCCTGCCGAATGCCCCCGAGGTCCGGGTCGCCGCGTTCGACCAGGACGTTCCTGGCCTCGAGCTGGGGCCCGACGGGCTGGTCCGGGAGTGCGCGTCCGGCGAGGTGGGCCTGTTGCTCGCCAGGGTCGACCCGACTGACCCGCTGGCCGGCAACCCGCTGGCCGGCAACCCGCTGCGCGGGGTGTTCGAACCGGACGACGCCTGGCAGTCCACCGGGGACCTGTTCCGCCGCGACGAACACGGCCAGTTCTGGCTGGTCGAGCAGGTGTCCGCGCTGGTCCACACGCCGTACGGGGTGGCGGTGCCGGCCGCCGCCCGGCGCGCCATGGAAGCCATCCCGGCGGTGGACCTGGCCGTCGCGTACGCGGTGCCCGAGGGGGAGGACGCCGTCCAGGCGCTGGTGGTGGCGGTCACGCTGCGCCAGGGCGCCGAGCTGACCGCCTCCGAGCTGGACCGGGCCTGCGACGGCCTGCCCCCGGCGCACCGGCCGACCTACGTGCAGGTGGTGCCGTCGATCCCGGTGACCACCTGGTGCCGGCCGCTGTGGACCTCACTGCGCAAGGCCGGCGTGCCCAAGCCCGGCAAGTCCCGCACGGTATGGCGCCTGGACGTCGACCGGCAGCACTATCACCGGCTCTGAGCTGGCGCGGATGCGGTGACCGGCCGCAAAGATCGCTATCGTCGCCTGCTGAGATGGTGACCCGGTACGCATCGGGCCGGCGAGACGAGGAACACGACCATGACCTGGGTGGATCTGTTCGTGCTCCTGCTCGCGGTGCTGGCCGGCATCTCCGGGTGGCGCCACGGCCTGGCGGTCTCCACGCTGTCGTTCGTCGGGGTGCTGCTCGGCGCGTTGCTCGGGGTGATGGCGGCGCCCACGGTGGCCGGCGGCCTGGACACCCCGATCGTGCGGGTGATGGTCAGCATCGGGGTGGTTGTGGTGCTGGTTGCGCTCGGCGAGGCCAGCGGGGTGTTCCTCGGCCGGCTGATCAGAGACCGGATCACCGGCGGGCGGCCGGTACAGATGGAGTCCGCGCTCGGTGCCCTCCTGCAGGCATTCACAGTGGTGCTGGCCGCGTGGCTGGTTGCGCTGCCGCTCGCCTCGGCCAGCTTCCCCGGGCTGACCGAGGGTGTCCGTGGCTCCGCGCTGCTGGGCGGGATGGACGCGGTGGTGGGCGCCGCCGTGCCGTCGGCCAGCCAGTTGCCCGACGATCTGCGCGCCATGCTCAGCTCCTCGGGCCTGACCCCGGGATCCCGCCAGCCGGGCAAGGTCAACGCCGAGGTGGCGCCGCCGAACATGACGCTGGCCGGCGCCCCGGCCGTGCGCACCGCGTCGATCAGCGTGCTCAAGATCCACGGCAGGGCGCCGCAATGCATGCGCGCGCTGGAGGGATCGGGCTTCGTGGTCGCGCCGAACCGGGTGGCGACCAACGCGCATGTGGTGGCCGGCACCAACGAGCTCACCGTGGAGGTGGGGGCCGCCTCCAGCAAGCGGCAGCTGCCCGCCCAGGTGGTGCTGTTCAACTCGGATGTCGATGTGGCGATCCTGGCCGTGCCGGGGCTCGGGCTGACGCCGCTGGCCCTGGCGCCGAACACGGCGCGCCCGTCCGACGACGCGGTTGAGCTCGGGTATCCGCTGGACGGGCCGCTGACCACCACACCGGCACGCATCCGCGACCAGATCGATCTGAGCACCGAGGACATCTACAACCGCAAGACCGTGGTGCGCGACGTGTACACGATCCGCGCCTCGGTGGTCTCCGGAAACTCCGGCGGCCCGCTCATCG
>DATHIT010000423.1:0-11494 GCA_035489915.1 Pseudonocardia sp.
ACCGGAGCCAGCGGCGTCTCATCCCGAGTAGCGCTCATTTCTCTCCCCGACCTTGGGCGGCAATCACTTCGTTCACCGTAACCGCGGCGATCGGCGCGGGATATGTGCGACGAACCAACGTCGAGCCACGCGGGCTTGGGGATCCAAACAAGCATTCCGGGGTGGGCTCCGACCGTGGTCATCTCGGGCTGAGCCCCAGCTCGCGGCGGAGCAACGGGTCACGGGCCGCCGGATCGACCCACAGGCCCTCGTCCCGGCCCTGCCAGTAGTTCACCCACGAGCTGCGCCCCCACTCCCGGTGGTCGACCGGTCGCTGCAGCAGGTCCAGGTCGCCGCCATGGCCGGCTCGCTCGGCGCGCTCGTACGCGGTCACCCAGACGCAGCGCAGCTGGGGGATCACCTCGCACATTCCGCTCGTGGAGACCCCGCCGCACGGCCCGTTGCGTAGTTGCTTCGGACAGGTCATCGGGCAGGTGTAGCCGGTCGCCGGCAGCGCGCACTGCCCGCACATCCGGCAACCGAACAACTCCTGCTTGGTGACCCGCTCCGCGGCGGTGAACCAGCGGTACAGGCCGGGCCACCGTTCGATCGCCTGGGCCAACCGCCGGTAGAAGCGGTTGGCCGCAAGCAGCCCGTGCAAGGCATAGGTCGGCCGCGCACCCAGCCGGGGACGAGTTGGCCGCGGCCACCCGGAGTCGGTTCCCACCAAAGCCTCCTTATCGGGTCGCCGGGCGCTATCTCCGGATGTATTCGGCACATATGAACCGTGCTCCCGGTGGAATTCGGTAATCACCGCAATGCCGGTCGATGGCTACTCTGGCATCCTGCGGTGCCAGGTGTCATCGGCTCAACTCCCAAAGTCGACCGAACTCCATTGTGACGTGCCACAGTCGGCCAGTACGTGGCGTGCACCGGGCACTCGGTCCGCGTTGAAGCCATCGGCGCTGGTCACAGCGGAGCCGCTGGTCCGACCGGTAGCCGGTTCGGGGTCCGAGCACAAGTGAGCGCCGATCTGCTTGTGTTGAAGCACAGGGACCTCGGAGAATCGACAAGCATCATTGCCGACCACCACTCGCGACCGTATGGTCTGAGCATGGCAGGCGCCGGGTCCCCCATACGCTCGGCCGCCGCGACGCAATTCCCCGGGCAGCCCGACGGGACGATTCCGGCCGCGCGGGAGGAGACTGCCCGGCTCCGCAAACTCGTCGCACTGTGCAGTCACCTGTCCGCGCTGGCTGGCCAGGACGCCGACCTCGCCGCGGTGGCCCGGGTGCTGTCGAACGGGATCGGCGCGGCGGTGGCCATCCTGGACAGGGAGCTGCAGCCACTCGCCTCCGCCGGCATAGCTGAGCCGGGCGGGGTGATCGGCCAGCTGCGCGAGCACGCCGGCGGCGCCGCCGTGGACCGGGTGTTGCTCGCGGTGACCCACCACCGGCGAGCGCTCACCGTGCCCGGGCTGCGCGGCTCGGAGCGGTCGCTGGCCGTCGCGCCGGTGTCGGTCGGCCAGGAGATCGCCGGCTACCTGGTCACCCGCAGCAGCCGCGACGCCGAGCTCAGCGAGGACCTGCGGCTGCTGGGCACCGAGCACGCGGCGATGGTGTGCGGGATGTTGCTGGCCAGAGGCCTGGTCATCGCGGCGGCCGGCGGCCGGGCCCGCCAGGAGCTGGTGGATGGCCTGCTGCTGGCCGGGGGTCGGGAAGACGGCGAGGTGGATCGCTGGGCGCAGCACCTGGGCCTGGACACCGCCCGGGCGCACTACGTGTTCAGCGTCAGCCTGGCCCGGGCGCGCGGCGGGGGATTAGACGCCGCCGAGTCGCTGCTCGCCCGGCTGGCCCCGGACGCGGTGGTGACCAGCCGGGCCGATGAGGTGGTAGCCATTCTGCCGGCCGCCGAGATGCCCGCCGCGCACCCGGAGCAGGCCCGCGCGCTGGCCCGGGCCTTCGCCGCGGCGGTGACCGAACACCACCTGGGCATCGCGGCGATCGGCATCGGCGGCCCCAGCCCGGCCGCCGCCGGCATCTCCCGGGCCTATACCGAGGCGCGCCGGGCGCTTACCGTGAGCGAGCGGATGGGTGAGTTCGGCGGCGTCACGGCGTTCGCCGACCTGGGCATCCACCGGCTGCTGGTGCGCATCCCGGACATTGCCGAGCTGCGCGCGTTCGCCAGCGAGGTGCTCGGCGAGCTGCTCGAGCAGGACAACCCCACCAACGCGGAGTATCTCGCCACGCTGTCCTACTACTTTGCGGAGAACAACAGTCCCCGGCGCACCGCGCAGCGACTGCACGTACACCCGAACACGGTCAGCTACCGGATCCGGCGCATCGAAGAGATCACCGGCCTGTCCTTTACCGTGCACCGGGACCGACTCATGGCCGAGGTCGCCGTGGAGATCCTGGCCGGATTGCGGAGCGAACGGTGAACCCCGAAGTGAGCCTGCCGGTGAGCCCGGTCGCGGACCTGGCGGGCGCCTTGCGCGACCGAACCCTGGGCAGCCGGGTGCTGGTCTGCGACGGGGCGATGGGCACCATGCTGCACGCCGCCGGCCGATCGCTGGGCGAGGCGCTGCCCGCGCTGAACCTGAGCGACCCGGCGCTGGTGCGGGAGATCCACGATCGGTACGTCAGCGTGGGCGCGGACATCATCCAGACCAACACCTTCGGCGCCAGCCGGGTGCGGCTGGCCGACCACGACCTCGGCCACCGCACCGAGGAGATCAACGAGGCCGGCGTGCGGATCGCGCTGGCCGCCGCGCGGCGCGAGGAGGTGCGCCGCCCCGTGCTGGTCGCCGGCTCGGTATCCCCCGCCGTCAGCGTCCAGCGGCACCGACAGGTCGATCCAAGGGCCGCCGTCGAGGGGGTCGCCGAGCAGATCGACGTCCTGGTCCGCGCCGGGGTGGACCTGATCATCCTAGAGACCTTCGGTGACCTCGACGCCTTGGTCGCCGCGATCGAGGCGGCCACCGAGATCACCGATGTCCCGCTGATCGCCCAGGTCACCTTCGGGGCCGACTTCCGTGCGCTGGGCAGCGGGCATTCACCCCGGGAGGTGGCCGCTACGCTGCGCGACGCCCCGATCGCCGCGCTGGGCACCAACTGCACCATCGGCCCGCAGCACTCCCTTGCGGTCCTGCGCGACCTGCGGTCGCACTGCGAGCTGCCACTGACCATGCAGCCCAACGCCGGGCTGCCCCGCCGGCTGGCCCCGGCGCGCTTCGAGTACGACCTGGACGAGACGTACTTCGCCCGCTACATGCGGCAAGCGCTGGCGGTGGGTGCCACCGTCGTCGGCGGGTGCTGCGGCACCACGCCCGGGCAGATCGCCACCGTGGCCAGCGCGGTTCGCGAGCACCGGGAACAGGCCGCCGGGCCGGCGGCCCGGGGACGGGCGGTCCGGCCAGCGGTCGAGCAGGCCGACTCCGGGCTGGCCGGGATCGAGCACCAGGTCGTGGTGGAGCTGACTCCGGACCCCTTGGGCGACGTCGAAGGGCTGGTGGACATCGCCGAGCAGCTGCGCGCGGCGGGCATCGGACTGGTCTCCGTGGCCCGGTCCCCGCACGCCAGGGCCCAGCTGAACGCAGTCGACCTGGCCGTGCACCTGCACCACCGGGTCGGGCTCGACATGATCGCCTCGGTCACCACCTGGGACCGGACCATCACGGCGCTGCAGGCCGACCTGCTGGGCGCGCACGCGCTCGGCATGCGCCGGATCGTCTGTGAGACCGGGAGCCCACCACTGGTCGGCGACTATCCACACGCCGACGGCATCTGGGACGTCGACTCCATCGGCCTCATCGAGCTGCTGACCTCGCTCAACGAGGGCATCGACTACTACCGCTTACCCCTGTCCACCAAGACCACCTTCGAGATCGGCGCCAGGATCAACCCGGGCAGCCGCGAGCCAGGCCGGGCCGCCGCGCGGGCCCAGGAGAAAGTCACCGCGGGCGCACAGTTCCTGATCACCCGGCCGGTCTACGAGCTGGCTGGAGTGCGCCACATACTGGACGCGATCGGCGACTCGGTGCCAGTGTTGGTCACCATCTCGCCGCTGACCAGCTTCCAGGAAGCCGAGTACCTGGCCTACGAGGTCCCGGACGTAACCATCCCGGTGAACACCCTGGACACACTGCGCCGAGCCCGCACCGGTGCGGCCACCGCCGGACTGGAACTGGCCGCCGAGCTCATGGCCGAAGTACGCGCGCTGGCCAAGGGCATCGTGATCGCACCCACCTCCGACCCCCTCGCTGTGGTGCGCCGGCTGCTGTCCGAGTAGCCCGCAAAGCACCACGCACACCATCGCGCCGGCGTCGTGCAGCGGCAATTGCGGGAGCAGATGACCGTACCCCGGCACTCCAGTGAAAAGTATTCGCAGGGGAGTACTAGGTCTCCTCCGGGAGCGGTTCACACCCGTACTTCCGGAGGAGTCTAATAAACCCGTCATCAATGCGCTCAGGCCCCCACGGCTGCACCTCGGCGCCGGGGACCGGCTCGTCGCCACCTTCGATAAATGCCTGCTCAGTGCCACCGGGAGTGTACATGAAAAGCATCTTCGCCGGCCTTGGCCCAACGTTTTTGAAGCGGTGTCGAATCGTGCGCGGTATGAAGACGACATCACCTGGACCGGCTATGAATGTCCGGTCGCCATCCAGAAATTCCAGCTCTCCGTCGATCATGTAGAAGGTCTCGTCCTGGTCGGCATGGGTGTGCGCCACCGGTCCACTAAGTGGCGGCACCATCGCCTCGACCAGGCCTAGTGCCCCTTTACTGTCGACGGCCGTGAGCCGGATTTTGTACTCATCGCCGGAAAACCATTTTGTTACGGCCTGATCCGCTGGGACGTAAACGCCGCCACGCCTGGTGTAACCGGTATCCGGATCGCCATACGTTTCGGACGGCAGGAAGGTCATGTCACTCCACTTTCGCTAGGAACAAACCAGTAAATACAGTCACCGGCGGCGGTGGTCTCCTGAAGGGCGGGTGTACGAGTCGAGGTCCAATCCGCCCGAGGCGAGCTGATGACGGACTCGGCGCCTCGGGACATGAGTTAGGTCACGATGCCTGTGCTTCGATCACGCTCTGTGGCGACTGGCGCGCCCCGGTGACCGAGGTGCGGCGTAGTCCGGCGGCCGTCAGGAGGGTGTCATATTCGCTGAGGGACCGTTCGCGCCCGGAAACCACGGCGAGCATATTCAGATCCATTAGGCCGCCCGGCCCCGGGTCGGTGATTTCCCCAACGATCACCTCGACGATCGCGATGCGGCCCCCGGGCCGCATCGCCGCCCGGCAGCGGCGCAGGATCTTCACACACGACTCCTCATCCCAATCGTGAAGAATGAACTTGAGCAGATAGAGGTCTGCCTCGGGTACGGCATCAAAGAAGGTCCCACCGACGAGTTCGATTCGATCGGCAAGGCCCCGGCTGTCGCGTTCTGCTCGCGCGCCTTCGAGTACGTTCGGCCGGTCGAAGACGATGCCTCGCATGGTCGGGTTCTTTTCCGCCAGGAGGTAGAGCAACGTGCCGTTGGCTCCGCCCACGTCAACGGCGACTTCGACACCGGTCATGTTGATGATCGACGCGGCATCGCCGACCCAGGTGGTGGTCAGGCTGGTCAAACCTTCGGAGAACTCTCGCGCCTGGTCAGGGTGGTGCTCCAGATAGGTAAAGAAATCGGTGCCCAGAACCGCTTCCACCTGCGTGCCGCCCTTGAAGACCGCGTCGGTGAGCCTACTGAAGGCCAGGAACTGCGCCTCCAGCGTCACCGCCAAGACGTGCCCACGAAGCGAACCGGGCAGATCCGTGCGCAGCGCCGCCAACGACGGAGTGCCGTAGAAACGACCCTCACTGTCGGCGCTCAACAAACCGAGCGTGACGCACGCGCGCATCAGCCGGAATGTGGTGTCAGGCACGCTGCCCGCGCGATGAGCCACCTCTTCGGCGGTGAGCCCACCGCTGCTCAGGTGATCAGCAAGGCAAAGCTTGACCGCGGCCCGGACCGCCTGACTTTTCCAGTGGCCGGTTACCAAATCATTGATCCGCTCGAAGTCCTCGGCGCTGGGCACCGCCGGTGACTGATGGGTGCCGGTCATACCTGGCCCATGGCCGAGCAGGCCGGGGCCTGGCGGTTGACCGGCAGGGTGGTGTGACCGTTGGACAGGAACGACCGCGACGGCATGAGTTCGCCCGGCGCGACCGCGAGGCCCAGATCCGGGAACCTGGCAAAGACCGCCGCGAGAGCGATCTCGGCCTCCAGCCGGGCGAGCGCCGCGCCGACGCAGTGGTGGACGCCGTGTCCGAAGGAGAGGTGCTGTTTGCCGGCCCGGGTGATGTCGAAGGCGTCGGCGGTATCGCCGTACTGGTCGGGATCGCGGCCGGCCGAGGCGTACCCGGAGAGAATCGCCTCCCCCTTGGCGATGGTGATCCCGTCCAGTTCGATCTGCTCGATCGCGTAGCGCAGTGGCAGGTACGGGATCGGGGCCTGCCAGCGCAGCGTTTCCTCGATCACGTCGCTCCACGACCGTTCTCCGCCGCGCACCAGCTCCAGCTGGTCGGGATGGGTCAACATCGCGGTCAACGCCTGGTCAAGCAGATTGGAGGTGGTGTCGTGGCCGGCGACCATCATCAATGACAGGGTGTCGAGCAGCTCGGCCTCGGTGAAGGTCCCGTCCTCTTCTGCGCCGGCGTTGATCAGAGCAGTGGTCAGGTCCTCCCCCGGGTTGTCGCGCTTGATCGCCACCAACTCGATGAGCAGCCGGAACATCTCCGCGATGCTGGCGTGTATCTGTTGCGGTGTCGCGCCGGTATCGAAAGACACGTCGACCGTCCGGCGAAGGCGAGGACGCAGCTGCTCAGGCACACCGAACAGTTCACTGATCACCGCGATGGGCAGCGGATAGGCAAGCAATCTTCGCAGGTCAACCGGCTCGTCGCCGGGCTGGGCCGCGACGGTGTCCAACAGCCCCTCGGTGATGCGCTCGATCCGAGGGCGCAATGCCGCCGTGCGGTGAGCGGTGAACACGGCAGCTACCGGATCGCGCAGCCGACGGTGCTCACCGCCGTAGGCGTTGCCCATGTTCTGCACCGTTGCCCAGATGCGCAGCGGCCAGTCCTCCGGAATCTCACCCCGCTTCCACGCCGCCCAGTGCAGATTGGCGTTCCTCGACACCCGCGGATCGGAAAGAATCTGACGCAGACCGCGATAGCCACCCACCGCCCATACCCGCACCGACCCGGGCAACTCCACCAGCGCGGCCGGACCCCGCTCTCGCAACCGAGCCCCCTCCCCCTGGATATCCTTACCCTCGATATCGAGGACGATGGAGTGCTCACCTGGAGTCATTTCAGCGCACCAAACCCTTCGTTGCTTTTCTGGCTGGCGTCCCGGCCGCGCTTGCCCCTAGCTTGGCTGTGCCCTTTCCCAGGTAATTACCGCGTCGCCCATTCTCCCGTCGATCTCGGCGGGCCCGCTCAGGCGAAGAGAGTTCCCGTCGAGTTGGGCAGTACGCGGCTGAGTTGTTCCCTGCCAGTTCGGATTCAGGGAGACGGACATCGAGTGCATAATCGTCTGCGTGTCCTCGTCCACCCGGAACGGGCCGGAGTAGGCAATATAGGCTAGATCTGACGATTCCGGGTCATGGGACGAACCTCTGGCGTAGTCTTCGCGCATCAATTGCGCAGACACATACCCGTCCGAGGTGTACATAATGATCCCGGCCGGTTGGTCACCCATGACCTGCACGGATTCAGAGCCATCTAGAGGAGAATGGACGATGGAGACAAGATTCCAGGCGCCGATCAAATTTTCTCGCAACATGCTCGCGCGGGCTCCCGCTCCTTGAGATAGTTTCGGTTAAACCACATTACAGCGTGCCCTTCGCTTATCAACATCGTATTGACGACTGATAGATGGATGCTGGTCGGGCTCCGCGGATATTAGACACGTGGTGCCCGCACGATCGGCCGCGGCGTGGTCAACTTGGCCGGCTTGGGAACGGCGTCAGTTGGTGATGAGTGCGGCCGCGCGCTCCGCAATGGCGTACACGGTGGCGTTGGTGTTGCTGGATACGACTGATGGCATGATCGAGGCGTCGGCTATTCGTAGGCCGTTGATGCCGTGTACCCGCAATTCGGTATCGACGACCGCTTCCTCATCGATTCCCATGCGGCAGCTCACGCAGGTGCTCTTGCGGGCCGATGCCGGAGAGCATCAGCAGCTTCGACGATCCGACAGTACCCGCGGACAGCACCACCTCTCGGCGGCAGGATACGGAGATCGTTTCACCTGTCTCGGTCTGGTAGTCCAAACCGCTGCATCGGTCGCCGTCTAGGCGCAGCCGGTGCACGATCGCCTCGGTCACGACATTCAGGTTGGGGCGCGCGGCCGCGGCCGCCAGGTAGCTGTCCGCCGAGCTCTGGCGGCGACCGTCGACGATGTTTTGGTCGGGAGGTCCGAAACCTTCCTCCAACCCGCCGCTGACGTCGCCGGCGCGCGGGTATCCGCACTCCGTTACCGCGTCCCAGCACGCCATCACGAACGGGTTGAGCGGCGTCGGTGGACGCACCGTCAGCGGGCCGGTAGTGCCACGCAGGGCCGGGTTGCGCCCTACCGCTGTCTCCGTGCGTCGCATGAACGGCAGCAGATCGTCAAAGCCCCACCCCTTGGCTCCCGCCGTGACCCAGGCGTCATAGCTGGGGCGGTGTCCCCGGGCGAAGAGCATCACGTTGATCGCCGACGATCCACCGAGTCCTCGGCCGCGGGCCAGCGGGATCGCGGTGCCGGTGCCGGCCTGCACGACCGTGCTTTCGCCCCAGTTGGCAGAGGTGGCGCGCAGGCCCGGCCATTCCTGGGGCCTACGAGGTCGAGCAAGGATTTATTGGTTTCTGGGTGGCTTTACCAGGACCTCGGCAAGGTCGTCCGGGCGCGACCAGAACGGCGAGTGCGAGGCGTCGAACCACTCGACGGTCGCGCCGAAGCGTTCCCGCGCGGTGGCCGCTCCCCACTCCGGAGACACCGCCCGGTCCTGGGTGCACGCGATGTAGCGGATCGGCACTGAGGGCGTCTCGATCAGCGGGGTGCGCTCCACGATCGGGGCCGATCCCTGCGGCCGCAGCCGAGCGACCGCCTCAGCCGTGTCCTCCGGGGTGCAGTCCTGGTAAAAGATCTCGGCGGCGTCCTCGGGCGGCCACACGGTGCGGCCCAGCTCGTCGACCCTCCGGCGCGGCAAGTAGTTCTCCTCATAGCCGTTGGACATCGGGTGCAACGAGGACAATTGTTCGCGCCAACTGCTGCCCGGCAACGGCAGCAGCGCGGCCAGCAACACCAGCTCGCGCACCCGCCGCCGGCCCGCCACGATCGGGGTGAGCAGCCCGGCCAACGAATGGCCGACCAGCACGGTGTCCTCAGGGTCGGTGATCCCCGCCTCGATCGCATCCAGGTAGTCCTCGGTGGTGGCATCGACTTGGTCGCAGGGCAACTCCACAGCGGTTGCCCGGTGCCCCCGCGCGGCCAGCGCCGGGATCAGCCGATCCCAGCACCACGGACCGTGCCATGCGCCGTGCACCAGCACGAACGTCGTCATGCGCGGAGGTCTCCGCGGTCGAGGTGGATCGCCGACATGCGAGCTGCTCCGTTCCCGGGTTTCAACAGATTGAGGATTTGCGTTCTCCTCTAGCACGCTGGCCTTAGCCAGTTCACGACACGGAGCGCTTTTTGTCATTCCAGTGGCTGGCGCGGATCTCGCGTTTCAAGATTTTTCCCGCGCCGGACAGTGGCATGGACTCGACGAACTCCAAGGTGCGCGGCACTTTGTATCCCGCGACGATCTCGCGCACATGCGCCTGCAGTTCCTCGTGGGTCGCCTGAGCGCCGGTAGTGAGTACTACGACCGCGTGAACGCGTTCCCCCCACAGCGGGTCGGGCACCCCGATGACCGCACACGAAGCAACGGCTGGGTGTGTTGCGAGCGCCTTCTCCACTTCGGTGGAGTAGACGTTCTCCCCACCGGTTATGATCATGTCCTTGACTCGGTCGACGATGAAGAGATAGCCCTTCTCATCGAGATATCCGGCATCCCCGGTGTGCATCCAACCGTGGGCGGTCGCGGCGGCGGTCTCCTCTGGCCGGTTCCAGTAGCCGAGCATCCGACCACCCCCGCGAGCAACGATCTGACCGGTGGCACCGCGCGGCACCTCGTTGTCCTCGTGATCGACGACTCGCAGCTCAACATGGGGGGCGGCCCGCCCTCCGGAGCGCCGCACGAGCGGATCCTGGTGCTCGTCTGGTGTCAGCAGAGTCATCACAGGCGACATCTCGGTCATGGCGTAGGACTGCGTGAGACGAGTACCGGGCAGTCGCAGAGCAGCCCGTTCAATCACCGCATCGGAGATGGGTGAACCCCCGTACAACAGCCGGCGAAGGCTGGACAAGTCCGCGCCGGCCGCCTCCGGAGCATCGACCAGCATCTGGATCATCGTCGGCACCACCACCATATCGGTCACCCGGTGCTTCTCGATCGCCCGCGCCACCGCTCCCGGCTCAAAGCGGGGCAGGAAGACATGCGTCCCCCCGAAAATGTTCACGCAAAGCCACCCGGCGATATCAGCCATGTGAAACATCGGAGCGGCATGCAGGTAGGTGGCTTCGGGCTGTACCCAGTAGCCGGACGCAGCCGTTCCGAGCGCACTGATGATCAGATTCCCGTGGCTTAGCATCACGCCTTTGGGCTTACCTGTCGTGCCGCCGGTGTAGTAGATGCCGGCAAGGGCGTCGCCACCCCGACGGGCATCCTCGACGGGAGCGCTGCGCGCGATGAGATCATCCAGCGACTGCATACCTGCCGGGACAGTGTCCACACCGTCGCAAATGACCTCGCCCAGGTGCCGAGCGTGCTCGCGGATCTTGTCCACGAGCGGCACGAAGGTCCCGTCGACGAGGAGCACCCGGGCGCCAGCGTCCTCGAGGGAGAACGCTATCTCGGAAATCGACCAGCGGGTGTTGATCGGCACAAAAACAGCGTCCGCCCAGGACACCGCCAGCATGAATTCGTGATAGGTATCCGAATTCAGCGAAAGGATTGCGACGCGATCACCTTCCGAAACGCCCAGCTGGCGCATCCCCCCGGCCAGGCGCGCCACGCGATCAGCGCACTCGAACCATGTCCTGGTGCGCTCCGTCGTAATGGTTGCCGTCGCATCGGGATACAATTGCAACGCGCGATGCAGCGCTTGTGTGAGTTCCAAGTTATTTCCGCCCCTCGGGATCTCCTAAATGTATTTGGCCGCCATTGATGTTTTGTAAATAGTTGATAAAGGGCTAAGGCAAGCCATCCCGTCACTCCCCCGTGTTGTTTAGAGGATGCGCCCCAACCGGGCGGAGTGCTCGAGCAGCACCGGCAGGAAGCGGTCGCGCAGCTCGTCCGAGCTCACTCGTGCAGTGGATGTGCTCACGCTCATCGCGGCGACCGTGCGTCCTCGGGCATCCCGGACCGGAACCGCCATCGCC
>DATHIT010000424.1:0-19175 GCA_035489915.1 Pseudonocardia sp.
GAGCACGACATTCGCCGGAGTGATATCGCGGTGCATCACCCCGCGGTGGTTCATCCCGGCCACCGCCCGAGCCAACCGCACCGCCAGCCCGATCAGCTCGTCGACGTCCAGCGGCGTAGGCACCCCCGCCAGGCTGACACCCCCCACGTCCGCCAACACGATCGAGTCCGGATATATCGGCGTATCCAGCAGTTGCGCGACCCCCACCACACCGCGCAGCCGGCCCAGCATCCCCAGCTCATGGCGCAGCCGCCGCGGCGCGTCCACCCCGAGCGGCTCCTTACGGATCACCGTGCCGCCGGGCAAGAACAGCCGAGTCACCCGCGTGCGCTCGCTCTCGTGCACTACCTCGGCCGCAACCCGGGGAGCTGGCTCCGGGCCCACCCCGTGCACCCCCATCCGACACCCCCAGACACCGCCCGACCCGCACCTCATACCTAGGTGCCGTCACCGGCCGGTGATCGGGTGGAGACGATCCCCGTCCTCATCGCCTGACACATAGCCCACGGCCGCACTCTTCACGAAGGGATCCCGGAGCGACCCGGGGGATGCCACGGGGGACCCCCCCGGGTTATCGGGGCAGACGCCCGCAGCTCCCGGGGTCGGGCGGGTTGCTTTTCACTCGCACGTCCGGACTAGGGCGAAACCGCATGATCCCGCTCCCCCGATTCTTGGCTTGAACAGTCGGTACGCGTCGCGCGCACTCGGCGGGTTGCGCATCAGTAGCTGGTCAGGGGCGCGCCGCTGGCGACCACACGCGTCTGGCGGGACGCACCCGGCCGTCCGCGGCGGTGAGCGGAAGCTCCACGCGCAGGGTGGTCCCCACCGCCGGGGGGCTGTCCAGAAAGATTCGCCCGCCGAGCGCCTCCACGCGGTCCTTGAGGCCGAGCAGACCGGTGCCCCGGGCCACGGCGGCGCCACCGCGACCGTCGTCGCGGACCTCAACCCGCAGCACCTCGGCACCCTCACCCTCGACGATGCCGACCTGGATCTGGACGACCGAGGCCTCCGCGTGCTTGGCGACGTTGGTCAGGGCCTCGGAAACGACGTAGTACGCCGCGATCTCGACCTGCTCGGGCAGTCGCCCCTCGACCCGCACGTCCAGCTCGACGGGGACGGCGCTGCGCAGCGCCAGCGCCTCCAGCGCGGCGGGCAGCCCTCCCTCCACCAGAACGACCGGGTGAATGCCGCGGGCGAGCTCGCGCAGCTCGTCGAGCGCGCTCGTTACCTCGTTGACCAGCGAGTCCAGCTGCGCCGCCAGCTCGCCGGAATCCGGTGGTGCCCCCGCCTGCACCGCGCGCAGGCGCAGGGCGACGGAGACCAGCCGCTGCTGGGCACCGTCGTGCAGATCTCGCTCGATCCGTTGCCGGGCCTGGTCGGCGGCGGTGACGATCCGGGCGCGCGAGGTGGTGAGCTCGCCGTAGAGGCGGGCGTTGTCGAGGGAGACGGCGAGCTGGCCGGCGATGAGCTTGACGGCGTCCAGCCGCTCGGCGGTGAACGCTCCTCGGATGAGCCGGTTCTCCAGCAGTAGCACCGCCCTCGGGCTGCCCCGGCTGAGGATAGGCAGCGCGAGCAGCGAGCAGCAGTCAAGGTCGGTGAAGTACGGGTCGCGGGCGAACCGGTCATCATCGGTGGCATCGGCCACGACCAGCGGTTCACCGGTGCGCCGGACATACCGCAGCACGGTCATCGACACCTCGTGCTCGTGCCCCGCGGCGGTGGTCCCGGCGGTGCCGCCGGCGGGTGTCGGCAGTAGCCAGTCGTGCAGGTCTTCGTACAACAGCAGGTGTACGCCGGTGGCGCCGGTCATCGCGCCGAGCACCTCGACCACTCGGGCGTGCAGCCGCTCGATGCTGGTCTGCGCGCTGAGCGCCTGCGACGCGGACACGATGCCGAGCAGGTCGAGGGTCCCGGTACTGACCCCCGCGCGGGCGCGCGACAGGTCGATGGGCTCGTCGGCGCTGAGGGTCGCGTCAGGGAACGGCCGCAGGGTGGGATAGGCCCAGTCGAGTTGCTTCACCTTCGCGCTCGCCCCCCAGACCAGATACTGCTCGCGAGCCTGGGCCAGCAGCTCGAAGCCGGCGTGCTCGAGGCTGCGCGCGAGGCAAAACCGGGCCGCCCGTTCGGTGATCAGGGCCCGATGCCAGGGCCGGGGACGGCCGGCGGCCTCGCGGCGCGCGGCATCGAACCCCAGCTCGGCGGCGCGGAAATCACCGAGCGCCCAGGCACGTTCGGCTTCGAGCAGCCGCAACAGGTGCAGGAAGTTCTCCGGGGCATCCACGGCACGCTCGGCCAACCACCGGGTCACCTCGTCCAGCTCGGCCAGCAGACCATCGCCGTCCTCGGTGTGGCCGGCGCGGACCTCACCCGCGATGGCCAACCCGCGCAGCAGGCGGGCCAGGGCGGACGGGTAGACGCCCAGGGCCGCCGGCAGCAGTGGCATCGCCGCCGCGGCGTGCCGCGCGAGGCCGGCCAGATCGCCGAAGATCGCGGCGGCCAGCGCGCGGGTGAGGTGCGCTTGGAACAGTGCCAGCGGGTTGCTGGCGTACCGGTCGGGCGCGATGGCATCCGCCGTCTCGGCGTTCTCGCCGCGCAACACACCGGCCAGCCAGCGGTAGCCATCGATCAGCTGGCCGGTCTGTTCGCTGCCGGTGCGCCGCACGAAGTCCAGCCCGGCCTCCACCTCGGCGACGCAGGCGTCCAGCGATGGCGCGGCGTCCAGCAGGCCGGTCACCGCCGGGTAGTAGGTGTATCCCGCGTTGGCCAGGTCGCCCCCGGCGATCAGCCCTTCCCGGGCCCGCCGCGCGTCCCGGACACCGTTTTCGATCGGCTCGACCCAACAGCCGAGGAGCGCGACCCCGTAGCGCGCGTACGAGGTCCCGGGCTCGTAGCCGTGGGCCTCGGCCAGCGCGAGGGTCCGCCGCCAGCCCCGGTAGTCGGCGGCATAATCGCCGCGCAGCACCAGGGCGTAGTAGGCGGCATGTCCTGCCGGGCCGATCAGCGCACGGGCCGGGCCGTGGTCGACCAGGATCCGCAGCGCCTCCAGGCCCAGCCACCCGCGCAGGGCGACGTACTGGCCGAAGAAGGTCGGCGGCAGCAGCGCGTCGATCAGCGCGGCCGCGGCGAGCAGCGTCGGGTCCGTGATCGGCGGCCGAGTCACATCGTCCGCAACGTCGGTGTGGTCCAGCCACCAGTACAGGCGATCGGACTGGCGGTCGAGCTCAGCGGGGAGACCGTCCGCCGCCGGGACTGCGATGCCGAGCTCACGCAGCGACCCTGTACCCAGCTCGATCGCCTCCGCGAACCGGTTGCGATGGGTCAGGCTTTGCACCTGCACCGCCGTCGGGTCCGCGCGCCGCAGAGCGGTCGGGCGGAGCTGCTCGATCCTCCGGTACTCCTCGTCCGCCTCGTCCAGGCGCCCGCCGCTGAACAGGGCGGCGTGCCGGCCGGTGTGCACCTTCAGCAGCGTGGCGGTCTCACTCGCGTCGATCAGCCCCAGCGCGCCCGAGAGGAGCGCGTCCACCAGGGCGTAGTCGCCGATCAACGCCGCTTGGTCGGCCGCGCGGCGCAGCAGCCGCACCGCCCGAGCGCGTTCCGGGGGATCCTCGATCGCGTCGGCCACCGGCAGGTACTGCTCGGCCGCCGCGGCGAAAAGGTCCGGCACCTCGGCCAGCCGGCGGGCCATGGCCAGCTGCAGGGTGCGTCGCCTCGGTGGCTCCAGCCCGGCCAGGATGGCCTCGCGGATGCGGTCGTGGCGGAACCGCACCGCCTCCTGGGCCGAGGGCTCGGCCACCAGCAGGGCCTCCTCGAGGGCGGGCGCCAGCGCCCGGTGTAGCGCGCCGGCCGGCGTGGCGGTGGCGATCTGCAGCAGGCTCAGCTCGGCTCGCCCGCCCAGGCACGCCATCGCCTCCAGCACCCGCCGCGACGGTGGCGGCAGGGCGTCGACCCGACCCGCCAGCAGCCCGGCCACCTCGGAGCCGCTGAGGTGCGCGCGCACGGCGGCGATGTCCCACCCCCACCCGGCGGCGGTCATCGCCAGCAGGCCGTCGCGGCGCAGCACGTTGAGCAGCTCCACCGTCTCGTAGGGATTGCCGGAGGTACGCGGATGGATCAGCTCGGCCAAGCCCACAGCCGCGGCCGGGTCCACGCGCAGCATCTCGCCCGCCATGCCGACCAGGCTGGACACGGGCAGGTTGTCCAGCGGCAGCTGCCGGACGCCGGCCTGGCCGCGCCACCGGGACAGCGGTACCGCCAGCGGGTGCACGGCGTCCACCTCGGCGTGCCGAAAGGCGCTCACCAGCAACAGGCCCTCGACCGGCTCCTCGCTGAGTACCAGGTCGACGAAGCCGATCGAGGTGCCCCCGGCCCACTGCAGATCATCGAGGAACACCACCAGTGGCCGTTTCCGCGACGCGACGGCGCGCAACAGCGCGACCCCCACGCGCTGCGCCCGCACCTGCGCGGTGAGCGGATCGCCCGGATCCGGCGCCGCGCCCAGTAGCGCCCCGAACTCCGGCACTGCCGTGACCAGCAGGCCCGCGTTCGCTCCGAGCGCCCCCGCGATTCGCTCGCGCAGCCGCGCCAGCTCCTCTTCGGGCTCGGCCAACAGCAGCCGCCCCAGCGCCCGGAACACCAGGTGGACCGCGTTGAACTCCAGATCCCGCCGGTACGGGTCGAACTTGCCGGCCACGAACCAGCCGTTCCGGCCGGTCACCACGGCTCGCAGCTCGTTGACCAGCGCCGTCTTACCGACCCCCGGCGCGCCACTGATCAGCACCCCACGACATCGGCCGGCGAGTGCGTCCTCGAACGCCTCCACCAGCGCCTCCACCTGCGCCTCGCGGCCCACCAACCGCGACGGCGGCAGCAGCCGGACCGGAAAATCGCGCTCACCGACGCGAACCGCCGCCGCTGCCGGACCGGTCTGGGCGCACCGGCACCGCTCCAGGTCGTAAACCAGCCCGTCGGCGCTCTGGTAGCGGTGGTCCGGTTCCTTCTCCAGCAGGTGCAGGATGATCGCCGACAGCGGCGCCGGGACGGCCGGGTTCACCTCCGCCGGCGGCACCGGCACCCGCGCCAGATGGGCATGGACCAGGCGCAGCGGGTCCCCGGAGCCGAACGGTGGCGCACCCGTCGCCAGCTCGTACAACGTCGCGCCCAGCGCGTACAGGTCAGCGCGATGATCCACCGACCGGCCGGTCCGCCCGGTCTGCTCCGGCGCCAGATACGCCAACGTCCCCACGATCTGCGTGTGGTGACTGAACTCCGGGCGCACCTCGGCCAACGGGCTCGCCGACCCGAAATCCACCAGACACGGGCCGCCGTCGCCGCCGATCACGATGTTGGCCGGCGTGATGTCCCGATGCATCACACCCCGGCTATGCATGCCCGCCACCGCCCGGACCAACCACACCGCGAGCTCGATCAGCTCATCACCATTCAGCGGCGTGGGCACTCCCGCGAGCCTGATGCCCCCCACGTCCGCCAACATGATCGAGTCTGGATACTTCGGCGTATCGAGCAGTTGCGCGACCCCCACCACACCGCGCAGCCGGCCCAGCATCGCCAGCTCTTGCCGCAACCGTCGCGGCGCGTCCACCCCGAGCGGCTCCTTACGGATCACCGTGCCGCCGGGCAAGAACAGCCGAGTCACCCGCGTGCGTCCGCTCTCGTGCACTACCTCGGCCCCAACCGGGGGATCCGGCCCCACCCCGTGTGCCCCCATCCGACACCCCCAGACACCCTCGAACCCGCACCTCACACGGTGTTTACACCCATGCCAGGGCCAGGGCGAGAGCTCAGAGAAGCGCGGTAGGCCTCGACGGCGGTCCCCGTCGCGGGCCGAGGTGCCGTCACCGGCCGATGATCGAGTGGAGACGATCTCCTCGTGCTCATAGTCGGACACGTAGTCCACGGCCAAACTCTGCACGGACGGATACCGGAGCGACCCCGGGAATGCCACGGGTTCCACACCGGGTTACCGGCGGCGATGTCCGCACCTCCCGGAGTCGGGATGGGCTGCGCACCGGTTGCCCGGCGGAAAAAATGGACCTGCGTCGACGTCGCAGCCGAAGCAGTACGCGTACGACATGAGAGTGCGTACCTGGCGTAAGGCGGAGTGGATCCCGTGCCACAGTGGGCCTTCGGGACTCAGACACAACCTGGTACGTACCGGGCAGTCGTCGAGGACGCCCCGACTGATGGGCCTGCGTGTCAACTGCCGGTGAGTGCACCCGTGTCGTTCACGGGGGCGAGCGCAGCCGATTTACGTCAAGAGTGAGACCCGTTCGAGGGCGCGCTATTGGCTGCAGGCCGGACGGGTTCCCAGCGAAGCGGAGTGATCGAGATGGACTGGCGAAAAGAGGCAGCCTGCCGCATGAAGAGTCCCGAGCTGTTCTTCCCCGCCGGGACCACCGTGTCCGAGTCCTGAGCAGCCGGACCAGCCCGAGCGGCACCGGTGCGGGTGGAGCGCATTCTCCGCCGGGCCGGTAGCACGGGACGCGAGGACGACTCGTCCCGCCGGCGCGTCCGAGTCGATCGCGACCTCGATCCTTGATCAACTATACCGAAGGACCAGCAACTCATGACCAACCTCGCGCGCAACCTGCTCAACACCGCGGCGAAGCACCCGGACAGGCCGGCGGTGAAGCTGGACGAGCAGATCCTCAGTTACGCCGACCTGCTGGACACCTCGGCCCGGATGGCCGCACTGCTGCGGAGCCTCGGCGTCGACCCGGGCGACCGGGTCGCGCTGCAACTGCCGAACGTGCCCGCGTTCGCCATCGCGTGCTACGGCGCGCTACTCGCCGGCGCGACGGTGGTGCCGATGAACCCACTGCTGAAGGCCCGCGAGGTCGGGTACTACCTCGGCGACTCCGGCGCCACGGTGGTCGTGGTCGGAGAGCAGATGCCCGAGGCCGCCCAGCAGGCCGGCGCAGCCGCGGGGGTCAAGGTGCTGGTGGTCGGTCCCATGGGCCCGAGCGAGCTGCCCGACGAACGGGTCGAGCTGATCGAACGTGCCGACGCGGACACCGCGGTGATCCTCTACACCTCCGGTACCACCGGTAAGCCCAAAGGCGCGGAGCTCACCCACGCCAACCTGGCCAGCAACGCCCGGACCGCGGCGGAGACCCTCGTGGAGATCGGCCCTCAGGACGTCGTGATGGGCTGCCTGCCGCTGTTCCACGTGTTCGGCATGACGTGCGGGCTCAACGCCAGCGTGCTCGCCGGCGCCTGCCTCACCGTCCTGCCCCGCTTCTACGCCGACCGCGCGCTGCAGATGATCGAGCGGGACCGGGTGACCGTGTTCGAGGGCGTGCCGACGATGTACTCGGCCATGCTGCGCGCCGCCAACCGGGGCGACGTCGACCTGTCCAGACTCCGGACCTGCGTCTCCGGCGGCGCGGCCATGCCGGTCGAGGTACTGGAAGAGTTCGAGCGGGAGTTCGAGTGCGTCGTCCTCGAGGGCTACGGGACGTCCGAGACCTCCCCCGTCGCGTCGTTCAACCACCCCCATACCACCCGCAAGCCCGGCACCATCGGCACCCCGGTACGAGGCGTACAGATGCGGCTCGTCGACGCGACCGGACGTGACTCGGCCGATGGCAACATCGGTGAGATCGCGATCCGCGGCGAAGGCCTCATGAAGGGCTACTGGAATCGCCCGGACGCCACCAAGGAAGCGATCCCGGACGGCTGGTTCCGCACCGGCGACCTCGCCACCCGTGACGCGGACGGCTACTACACCATCGTCGATCGCAAGAAGGAGATCATCATCCGAGGCGGGTTCAACATCTACCCCCGCGAGATCGAGGAAGTGCTCTACGAGCATCCCGCCGTCGCCGAGGCCGCCGTCATCGGCCTCAAGCATCCCGAGCTCGGCGAAGAGGTCGGCGCGGCGGTGGTGCTCAAGCCCGGGGCCACCGCCGACCCCACCGAGCTGCGCGACTTCGTCAAGTCGAGGGTCGCGGCGTACAAGTATCCCCGCCACATCTGGCTGGTGCCGTCTCTCCCCACGGGCCCAACCGGGAAGATCCTGCGGCGCGAGGTGCAGCCGCCACCTGAGGTCGTGCTTTGAGGCTGCTCACCCGCCCTGGCGAGCGGGGCGCTGGGCTCGGCACCTGGCTCACACCGGGGTTCCCCCGCCGCGTACTCCCCGGGGGGCACCCAGGGACTTACCCGCGGGCGCGCGTTCTTCGGCCGCATAACAGTGGGCGGAGTTGGAACTGCCCGGGAGGACCATCCCCCGGGTGTGGAGACGCTGGGTGCGCCGTGTCGGATTCTCCGCGCGACAGCAGCATCCGGCGAGGCGGGAGCCGAGGACATGTCCAAGAACAAGAGTGGCAAGAAGCGCAAGGACGACACGACCAACGGCCGGGTGGCGGTGCTTGACCGTGCACCCAAGCTGCGGCGCAAGGCCTACGAGGCCGAGCTGGCGACGCTGCAGGGCGAGCTGGTGGCCATGCAGGAGTGGGTGAGGTCCAGCGGCGCGAAAATCTGCGTGGTGTTCGAGGGCCGGGACACCGCGGGCAAGGGCGGCACGATCCAGCGGATCGTCGAGCGGGTCAGCCCTCGGGTGTTCCGCGTGGTGGCGCTGCCCACGCCGACCCCGAGGGAGAAGTCGCAGATGTACGTCCAGCGCTACCTGCCGCATTTGCCTGCGGCGGGCGAGGTGATCATCTTCGACCGCAGCTGGTACAACCGGGCCGGGGTCGAGCGGGTGATGGGCTTCTGCACGCCCGAGGAGACGGCCCGGTTCCTGGAGATGGTCCCGGGGGTGGAGAAGGAGATGGTCGAATCCGGCATCATCTTGATCAAGTACTGGCTGGAGGTCGGGCCCGACGAACAGACCCGTCGGCTGGAGGGCCGGATTGACGACCCGCGCAAGGTCTGGAAACTCTCGGACATGGACCTGAAGTCCTACGGCCGCTGGTTCGACTACTCCCGCGCCCGCGACGACATGCTCGCCGCGAGCGACACCGCCTGGGCGCCGTGGTTCATCGCGAGCACCGACGACAAGAAGCGGGGCCGGCTGAACCTCATCAGCCACCTGCTCAGCCAGGTCCCGTACGAGCCACTCGTCAAGGCGCAGGTCACACTGCCCGAGCGACAGGAACCCGGCGACTACCGCCCGTCGACCTACTCGGCGCGCCACATCCCGACACCGTTCTGAGTCGGCGGCCCAGGCCCGCCGGCGGAGGCGTGCGGGGAGCCACCGGCAGGGCCCGCGCCGCCGGGGTTTCCGTAGGGGCGCGCGGGATGTTCGCGGTAGCTGTAATTGTGCCCCAGAGACCTCAGGCGACATGCTGACCGCATGGCGTTGCGCTGCCTTCTGGTCGACGATGACGCCCATTTCCTCGAGTCCGCAATGACGCTGCTCCAGCGGGAAGGGTTGCAGGTGGACACCGCATCGTCGGGCGCGCAAGCCGCCCAGCGGATCGGTGAGCTGCGACCTGACCTCGTACTGCTGGATATCCGGCTCGGCGAAGAAAGCGGCTTTACCGTGGCGCGTGAACTCCACGCGGCATGGCCAACAGAGGGGCCGCCCGGAGACGCCCCGAAGATTATTCTGATCTCGACGTATTCCGAAACGGACTTCGGGAGACTCGTCGAGGCGAGTCCCGCACTGGGGTTCATCGCCAAGTCGTCCCTCTCCGCCCGGGCCATCCGGGAACTGATCGAAGGACGGGCTAGCGGGCCCTGAGCCAGGTGAGGACCGCCAGGACGCGACGGTGATCATCGGAGGCCGGGGGCAGCCGCAGCTTCGTGAGAATGTGCTGGACGTGTTTCTGGACCGTAGTCTCGGTCACCCACAACGCCCGGGCGATTCCGATGTTGGACCGCCCCTCGGCGATCAGCCCGAGCACCTCGCGCTCGCGCTCGCTCAGTGCGGCCAGCGGGTCGTCCCGACGTTGCGCGCCCAGGAGCTCCTTGACCAGCGAGGGGTCGACAACCGAGCCGCCCTTCATGATCCGATCGAGAGCGTCGATGAACTCGTTGGCGTCGGTGACCCGGGTCTTGAGCAGATAGCCCACCCGCTCGCAGCTGGCCAACAGCTCGACCGCGTCCCTGACCTCGACATGGGCCGACAGCAGCAGGATCCCGATGTCCGAGAACTCAGCTCTGATCTGGTGGGCCGCGACCAGGCCTTCGGTGCGATGCGTCGGCGGCATGCGGATATCGATGACGGCCAGGTCCGGACGGTGCACGCGGACCAGGTCGAGCAGCGCGGCGCCGTCGACTGCCTGACCGACCACCTCGAAGCCGGCTCGCTGGAGCAGGCTGGTAACCCCCTCGCGGACGAACACGTCGTCGTCGGCCACCACGACCCGGCCCTGGCCCTGGTGCGTTCGTCCGACCCGCTCGTCGGCACCGCTGCTTTGGAACGTTGGAATCACCTGAAAATCCTAGATAGGGCGAAGCGCCCTCAACCATAGCCCGCTGTCCTAGCGTCACCTCGACGATCTAGGCCACCATCACAAACGGCGGTAGGGTCCGCGAGTGGCCGACCACATCGCCGCGCTCGCCGGAGAGGTCGCACGCCGCATCGCGGCGCGGCTTGCCGACCTGGCTCCGGAAATGACCACGATGTTCGTCGACACGATTCCCGAGTTCCACCACGACCAGGCCGTGCAGCGGCTGATGGTCGCCAGCACCACTTCGAACCTGAGCGCCGTTGTCGACATGCTCATGCTGGGGATCTCACTCGAGGACATCGTGGTGCCGCCGGCGGCCGCGATGTACGCCCGCCGGTTCGCCCAGCACGATCTGTCGCTGGAGGCCCTGCTGCGTGCCTACCGGCTGGGCGAACACATGTTCCTGCAGTGGGCCATTGAGGATCTCAGGCGGCAGGCGCTGCCCGCCGACGATGCGCTCGCGGTGACCGGCCACGTCGCGCTGGTGCTCAACGGCTATATCGATCGGGTCATCGAGGGTCTGATCGACATCTACCAATCCGAACGTCAGCGCTGGCACGAACGGTCGGACGCGGCCCACGCCGCGCAGGTAAGGGCGGTGCTGGCCGCCGAGGAGCTCACCACATCGGCGGCCGAGCAGATGCTGGGCCTGGCACTGCGCGGGTGGCACACCGCGGCGGTTGCCTGGGTCCACCCCGACGATGCCGCGGCGCAGCTCGGCGCGGTGGACCTGTTACTCACCGAGGCGTCCGGGCGAACGCCGATGACCGTGTACGCCGATGCCAGCACGATCTGGGCCTGGATGTTCTCCCCGAGCCGCCCGAGTGTGGACGTCGACCGGCTGGCCGCGCAGTTGACCAAGCATGGCCAGCTCCGGATTGCCCTTGGCGAACCCGGCACCGGACTGGCCGGGTTCCGGTCCTCGCACGAGGAGGCGCTGCGCGCCCGCCAGGTGGCCGAGATCGACGCGCGGCCCACTCAACAGCTGTACCCGCACGCCCAGATCGCCCTGGCGGGCCTGCTCATCGACCGACGCGACGCCGTGCGGCTGTGGGTGCAACGAACGCTCGGGGAGCTGGCGCGGGAGGACAAGGCGATGGCCCGGCTGCGGCACACGGTGCAGGTGCTGTTGGAGGCCAACGGGAGCTATACCGAGGCCGCCGCCCGGATGCACGTGCACAAGAACACCGTCCTCTACCGGGTACGCAAGGCGGAGGAGCTGCTGGGCCGGCCGGTCACCGAGGATCGGCTGCCCATCCAGGTCGCGTTGCTCGCCTGCGACCAGCTCGCAGCCACGACCAAGACACCCAGGCCCGACGTCAGCATGGCTGCCGTGCACCTGCAGGGGCGAAAGCCGGATACTCCCTAGCCGTGACGACAGCGGGTCTCCCTCGCGCAAGGCTAACCGTCAGGTTTGGGTCTACGGAGCGGGAACCGATGCTCAGCAGCAGCGGAGGTTCATCCATCGACGGCGAGGTCGAACGCGGAACTGGGTCGGCGGAGTGACCGCCCAGCAGTGGGCCTATCCCCCTGATAACGGAGGAAGCCCCATGACGGACTCACGCCGCGCCGCCGCGAGGACGGACCGCGAAGCGCTCGACGAGGCTGTCGGACAGCTGGTCGGCCGAGACGGGGCACCGACCGAACGCCGGCGCCAGACCGTCCGCCTCGTTCCCACGCCGGCCCCCGACGCCCGGGAGGCCGATGGCCGTCGACATGGCGTTGGTCGACCGTTCGTGGATCGTCGCGTGGAGTGTGCCGAGCTGGATGGTCTGCTCTGGGCAGTTCGGGCGGGCGAGAGCCGGGCGTTGGTGGTGGTCGGCGAGTCGGGCGTGGGCAAGACGGCGTTGCTGGACCACCTTGTCGCACAGGCGTCGGGTTGCCGGGTGCTGCGCGCCTCCGGTGTCGAGTCGGAGATGGAGCTGGCCTTCGGCGGGCTGCACCAGGTGTGTACGCCGCTGCTCGATCGCGCCGAGCGGCTGCCCGACCCGCAGCGCGACGCACTGCGCACCGCGCTCGGGCTGGCCGCCGGGCCCGAGCCGGATCGGTTCCTGGTCGGTTTGGCCGTATTGGGCCTGTTGGCCGATGCGGCTACCGAGTGGCCGCTGGTGTGTGTGATCGACGACGCGCAGTGGCTGGATCGGGCCTCGGCGCAGGCGTTGGCGTTCACCGCCCGCCGGCTGGTGGCGGAGTCGGTTGCTTTGGTGTTCGCCGCGAACGATGCCGAACAGGTGCCGGAGTTGGCCGGTTTAGCTCGGCTGCGGGTGAGCGGCCTGCCCGAGGCGGAGGCCCGGGTGCTGCTGGACTCGGTGCTGCCCGGCCATGTGGACGAGCGAGTGTTGGACCGGATCGTGGCCGAGGCGCGGGGCAACCCGTTGGCGCTGTTGGAGCTGCCCAGGGGCCTGACCGCGCCGGAGCTGGCGGGCAGTGGCGACCTGCCGGGCGCCTCGGGGGCGCCCGGGCGAGTCGAGGAGAGCTTCCGGCGCCAGCTCGCCGCGATGCCTGGCGAGACACGGCGGCTGTTGCTGGTCGCGGCGGCCGAACCGCTGGGTGACCCGGTGCTGTTGTGGCGGGCGGCCGGCCGGCTGGGGATCGCGGACGAAGCGGCGGCGCCGGCGGCCGAGGCCGGCTTGATGCGGATCGACTCGCGGGTGCGGTTTCGCCACCCGCTGCTGCGCTCGGCGGTCTACCGGGCCGCCCCCGCCGAGGCGCGCCGCGCCGCGCACCAGGCGCTGGCCGAGGAAATCGACCCCCAGGCCGATCCCGAGCACCATGCCTGGCACGCCGCGCAGGCTGCCACGGCGCCGAACGAGCAGGTGGCCGCCGAGCTGGAGCGCTCGGCGGCTCGGTCACGGGCGCGCGGCGGCCTCGCGGCGGCCACCGCGTTCCTGGAACGAGCCGCCCAGCTGACGCCAGATCCGGCCAGGCGTGCCCAGCGCCGGCTGGCAGCGGCCCAGACCACACACCATGCCGGCGCGCCGGCCGCGGCCCTGCGGCTGCTGTCGATGGCGGAGGCCGGACCGCTGGACGAGTTGGGTCGTGCTCGGGCGGAACTGTTGCGCGGCCAGATCGCGTTCGTGAACCGCACCGAGGAGGCGGCCGCGCTGCTCTGGGGTGCCGCCACCCGGCTCGAGCGGCTCGACCGTCGGTTGGCCCGTGACGCGTACCTGGAGGCCATCTCTGCGGCCTGGCTGGTCGGCCCGGTGACAAGCGGGGTCGACCTGGGGGAGCTGGTCCAGGCCGCGCGTTCCGCACCCATCACGCCGCCACGCCCGGTGGACCTTCTCCTGGACGGGCTGGCCACCCGGCTCACCGACGGCTACGCCGCGGGGGCGCCGGTACTGAAGCGGGCGCTGCTTGCCTTGCGCGGGCCGGACAGGCCCAGGGAGGAGGCGATGCGGTGGCTGCACCTTGCCGGCGCCACCGCCGGGCACCTCTGGGATGAGCGAACCTGGGAGACGCTGGCCACCGGCCACGTCCAGCTGGCTCGTGAGCTCGGCGCGTGCGCCATGCTGATGCACGCCCTCAACATGGCGATCGCCATGCACGCGTGTCTGGGCGACCTGGCCGCTGCCGCGTCGCTGGCCGAGGAACAGGCCGCGCTCACTGAGGCGACCGACAGCGCCGTGCCGGCCTACGCCGCGCCGATGCTTGCGGCGTGGCGAGGGCGCGAAGCCGATGCCGAACAGGTCTTCGAGTCGATCGGTGACGAGGTGCTCCGCCGACACGAGGGCCAGGGTGTGATCATCATTGACTGGGCGCGAGCGGTGCTCTACAACGGCCTGGGTCGCTACGAGGACGCGCTGGCCGCGGCGCAGCCGGCGAGCGAGCACCCGCCCCAGATCGGCGGGATGCCCTGGGCGGTGCGGGTCGAGCTCATCGAGGCAGCCACCCGCGCCGGAGAGCCGGAGCGCGCCGCCACCGTCTTCGAGCAGCTCATCGAGCCCACCAACGCCGCCGGCACGGACTGGGCTCTGGGCATCCAGGCTCGCTGCCGTGCCCTGCTCAGTGAGGGCCAGGCCGCCCAGGCCGCCTATCAGGAGGCGATCCAGCGGCTGGGCCGCACCCGCATGCGGGGTGAGTTGGCGCGCGCCCACCTGCTCTACGGAGAATGGCTGCGGCGGGAGCAGCACCGGGTCGACGCTCGGCAACAGCTGCGCACCGCCCACGAGATGTTCGTCGACATGGGCGCGGAGGCGTTTGCCCAGCGGGCCGCCCGCGAGCTGGCCGCCGCCGGCGAGACGACGCGCAAACGCAAGATCGAGACGACCGGTGAGCTCACCGCCCAGGAGGCGCAGGTCGTCGCCCTGGTCCGGGAGGGGCTGTCGAACCCGGAAATCGGTGCACGGCTGTTCATCAGCCCGCGCACCGTCGAATGGCACCTGAGCAACATCTTCGGCAAGCTCAACATCACCTCCCGCCGGCAGCTCATCCGCAGGTCCCCGTTCCTGGGCGGCGCCGCCACCTCGACCGGAGCTGGCGGAGGTCGAGTCGGCTGACCTGGGCCGCGTCGCCGAGCAGAGCGGGCCGCCGGGGGCGCGTCCGGGCCGAGCAGCGCCTTAGGCCGTGTCCGGAAGCGTCGCCACGTGGACGAACGTGGCGAGGGCGCCGCCGGCCAGACAGACGATGCCGACCAGATGCACCGCACCGGAATCGGCGAACACCAGCAACACCGTGCCGAGGGCAAGGCAGGCAATGGTGGCGGCCACCGCCAGCCGGCTCGGTCTCCCGCCGGCAGTGTCCGGCCCGGCCGGTGCGGACACCGACCCGCGCACCGCCGCTCCCTCGTCGAACCGCCCGCGCAGGTGCAGGGCGAACAACAGCAGCAACGACGGGACCAGCACGATCGCGCCGATCGCGACAGCGACGGTGATGGCGACCAGGGTGGACCGCCCGGCCGCCGCCTGGCCGATGGTCAGACCGGGCAGGAACCAGGGCTGTTGGGCGAAGGCCCAGCCCACGATGATCGCGGCAACGGCGAGGGCGGCCGACACCCGAGCCGGCTCGAAACGGCCGCGCCAGACAAAGACGAGCGTGCCGAGCCCGGCCACGGCCGAGACGACGACCATGGCGAGCCCGCCGCCGGCGGTGAGGCGGCTGCCGAACGCACCGACGTCGACGTTTACCACGGTCACGCTGACCAGCGCGAGAACTCCGGTGCAGACGCCGGTCCGCAGCGCCCGGCCCCGGAAGTCCAGCTCCAGGGCCCGTTCGCCGAGCCGGTGCGCGTCGGCGGCCAGGTAGACCGCGGCCAGGTAGGCGGAGGTGGCCACCGCGAGCACGCCGAGCGCGATCGAGGTCGGGTTGAGCCAGCTGGTCACCGGGTCGCCCTGGGCGTTTCCGGGCGGCACGCGGCCGGTGGCGATGGCTCCGACGACGGTGCCGAGGGCGAACGGCGTCAACACCGAGGAGAGCGCGAACAGTCTCTCGATCGGGCGCCGACCGGGGGCCGCATCGAGCTGCCCGCGCAGCGCGTACGCCGCCCCGCGCAGAATGATGCCGATCACGGCCAGCAGCAGCGGCGCGGCCAGGGTGGAGGTGATCGAGGCGAAGGCGACCGGATAGGCGGTCCAGCAGACGACCAGGATGAAGATCAGCCAGACGTGGTTGGCCTCCCAGACAGGCCCCATCGCGTGGCGGGCGTGCTCGCGGGCGGCCGCGCGACCCGCCCGTCCGGCGCGGACGGCCAGCATCCAGAACCCGGCGCCGAAGTCGGCACCGGCCAGCACCGTGTAGGCCACCAGGCCGACCAGAATGAAGACAACCGGGAGGTCAGCCAGCACGATCGCGTCCTTCCAGCATCCGACTGTCGCCCTCCAGCGGCACCCGGCTCAGCCGCCGCAGCAGCCAACCGACCAGGATCACCAACGCCGCATAGACCCCGATGAGCGTGCCGTAGCCGACCGGCACCCCGGTCGCGCCGGTCACCGCCCCCGACACACGCATCACCCCGTACACGATCCAGGGCTGCCGGCCGACCTCCGTGGTGATCCAGCCGGCGATCAGCGCCACCACGGACAGCGGCCCGGCGGCGACCAGACCGCGGTAGAACCACCGCGACCTCGGCAGCCGGCGCCGGCGCAGCCGAACATAGAGGTACACGACGCCGAGCAGGGCCATCAGGGTGCCGATGCCGACCATCGACTGGAAGGCGAACCGCACCACGTTCACCGGCGGCTGGTCGGACACCGGCACGCTGGACAGCCCGATGACCGTGGCATTCGGATCGTGGAAGGCCAGCAGCGACAACATCCGGGGTACCTCGATCCCGCCGACCACCTGCTGGCCGTCGTACCAGCCAAGCAGGTGCTCGGACGCCCCCGCCGTGGTCTGGCCGAGCCCCTCCAGCGCGGCCAGCTTCACCGGTTGGCCGACGGCGACCTCGCGGGCCACCCAGTCACCGACCACCGCCTGCAGCGGCGCGGCGATCGCGGCGGCGGACAGTGTGATGGTCAGTGCGGCCCGTTCGTAGCGGCCCCACCGCCCCCGCAGGAATCCCCAGGCGTAGCTGCTGGCGAGCAGGAAGCCGGCGACCACATAGCCGGCCAGGTACATGTGGACGAACTGGTGCCAGAAGTACGAGTTCCCGAACAGCGCCGACCAGGGGTGCACGTCGACCGCTCGCCCGTCCTCCAGCCGGAACCCGCTCGGGTGGTTCATCCAGCCGTTCACCGCGATGACGAACAGAGCTCCGGTCACCCCCGCGAGCACTACCGGAATGCCCGAGGCGAAGTGCCGCCAAGCCGGCAGCCGATCCCAACCGTAAACATAGATCCCAATGAAGATCGCCTCGATGAAGAAGGAGAAGCCCTCGAGCGTGAACCCGAGCCCGAACACATTGCCGAAGGCAGCCATGAAGCCCGGCCAGAGCATGCCGAACTCGAAGCTGAGGATCGTCCCGGTGACCACCCCGACGGCAAACAACGCGAGCATGACCTTCGACCAGCGCCTGGCCAGAACGCGATAAAGCACATCGCCGGTGCGCAGATAACGCCATTCGGCGAACAGCACCATCGGCGGAAACGCGATGCCGAAACAGACCAGCGGAATGTGCACCGCCAGCGACAATGCCTGCATCTGTCGCGCCTCGAGCAGGTACTGCTGATCAACCGGCCCGAAGCCGCCGGTCGCGGCGGTGATCAGCACGCTCACGTCCGCCTCACGCGCCGCGCTCGTTGAGCTCCGCATAGGCGATCCCGGTGAGGTTGCCCTGGGCCACCAGGATCTCCCGGCGGTTCGACCCATCGAGATCGGCCAGGTAGACCGTGCCACCCAGGTCCGTCACGAACATGCGCCCGCCGACCGGATCGAGAGCGATGCCGATGCCCTCCATCAGGTGGGTCGACAGGATCTCGGGCTCCCCGCTCCGGTTCGTCGCGTCCAGCGGAGCCCGATTCACGGTATTGCCGCGCGGCGGGTCCCCTCGGTCGGTCCAGTACAGCGCGCGAGTTGCCAGGTCGAGCTCGATATCGATCGGCTCGGGCAAGTCTTTGAACAACACCTCGATGTCGCCGCGAGCGGCCGGGGTGTCGCCTGCCGGCACGTCGATGCCGGCCCGCAAGATCTTGCCGAGTCCGGCGTCACTCGGGCCCTTCTGGGTCCAGTAGAGGTGCCCGCCGGCGACGTCCACGCCGACTCCGACGCACCACTTGGTCTGGTCGCGGCTGTCGTCACCCTGCCCGGTCTGCACCAGTGTCTCGACGTTCGAGCCGTCGAGGTCGCTGCGCATCACCCGCATCCCTTCGCGGTCGCACCAGTAGAGCTTCCGGCCCGCCGCCTCGAAATGCAGCTGCTTCGGCGTGTGCGTCACGCCGCTGGGCACAATCGTCGTTCGATTGCTGCCATCGACGTCCACGCGTTCGATCGAACCGTCGTTGAGCTGCGGAATCCCCATGTTCGTCCAATAGATGTGGCCGGCGACGACATCGACCGCGACCCCATCGGGGACGCGGCACCCGGTGACCAGGACCTTCTTGTCGGAACCGTCCGGGTTCACTGAGAACAGCCGCCCGCCACCACTCGCCTCGAGCACGAACAATCTCTCTTGCGGCTGCGTCACAGTCGCTCCTTTCGGGGGGTGCGCGACGATTTCCTTGCAATGGGAACTGTGCGCCGCACCGACGCGGCGGCCATCACCGGAAGTACTCACTCCCGGTACTCAAAGACCGCTGTCCCTGCTCGGGTCAGCGCGGTTGCCGGCCGGGGAATGTTGCGGACGTTGGCCCGGGCAATCTTGAGCATCTCCCCGCTGGCCTGCGAGATCACCGCCTGGACCCAGATGCTCGCCCTACCCACCCCGCCCGACGGTGGGAACCCAAACGACTGCGGTTACGGCTGTTCTCCACCGCCGGCCGGCTCGCCCGCTCCGGGCGGCGAACCCGCCTGCACCTGCCCGCGCACGCGCCCTGGGCCGGGCTACCCGTCGGCGCCCTCACCACCCTGCGCGCCCTGGCCGAACCCGGCTGACTCCTCGCGAACCCGTCCCGACAACCCACCCCCAAGCCGGCCAGTGGAACCGGCCGCCCAGCCGAGCGACATCGGCCGAACCGTCACACCCATCCATCAGAATCAACGCTCAACGCCGACCAACAATCGGCGAGATCACTCCCCGGCGGCCGGCGAAAGATCTGGGTTAGCTCCACTGGCAGCCTCTGTTCCGAGGCGGTCAGTTCTTGTCGGTGCGGATGGTTATTCTTGAGCCATGCTGGTTGAGCAGGTTCCCGATGGCTTGGAGGAGATTCCTCCGGGTCCAGAACTTGC
>DATHIT010000425.1:0-3432 GCA_035489915.1 Pseudonocardia sp.
GCGGCGGTTGAGTAGTCCGAGTGTCACGTCGGCTTTGATTTGGTCGAGGGTGGCGGGGTGGCCGGCGCGTTTGATCTGGGTGGCCAGGTGGTGGATGCGTTCGCAGGCGGCGGCCGCTTCATCGGCGGGTAGGCCGGTGGCGGTGAGGGTGACGGTGCCGTCGGGGTTCAGGTAGGCGATCACACTGCGCTCGGTGACCGCGCGTTCGTACTGTTCGCGGGCGCGGTCGGGATCGATGGCGATCACCGCCTTCGCCAGGCGGGCGGCGAGTTGGCCGGTGGTGAGCCGGCCAGCGAGATCCAGCAGAGCCGCGCAGATCGACTCGACGTGGCGGGCTGCCAAAGGGTGTAGGTGATGCCAGAACACCCGGGCCTTGGCCGGGTCGATACGCCCAGCGGACAGGGCGGCGTGCACGAGGGGCAGGTGGAATACCAGGTCGTCGGCATAACACTGGGTGGCTTCCGCGCTGCGCCGAGTCCAGGCCAACGCCACGCGGAGTTCGTCGGCGGCGTAGCGGGCCGGCTCGTCGAGAGTGGCGACCATGTCCAGCTCGGCGAAAGGGTCACGCCCCATTTCGGCGATGACACGCAGAAATTGTGCTTCGTTGTGGGAACGCTGCCGGGCTTGCGCCCGCAACACAATGGGCAGATCTCCGCCGGCGACCCGGGAAATATCTAGTGAGGCGAGTATGGCGGCAAGTTCTGGACCCGGAGGAATTTCCTCCAAGCCATCGGGAACTTGCTCAACCAACATGGCCAAAGAATAACGGTCCGCACCGACAAGAAACTGACAGTGCCGGAGCACGAAATCGAAAAGAACGACAGGGGCCACCCGCGCACGGCACATCACCGCAGTACTCGCCCGGAGCCGGCTCAACTCAGGTGCGTTCTGAACCATTCGGCGGAGAGGGCGACGGCCCGGCCTACGGCGGCTGGCTGGTCGTAGAGGTCGTTGTGCTGGACACCGGGCAGTTGCTCGAGCCGTTTGGGGCCGGTGAGGCGGTCATAGACGGCCTGGTGATCTTCGGGGAGGGTTGAGATGTCCCGGTCGCCCACGATCAGCATGCCGGCGCGAGGGCCGACCATCTCCGCCGCGCTGCGCGTGTCGTGCACCAGGATCGTGCGCAGTGACAGGACGCTGACGCGGTTCTGCCAGTTGGGTGCTGCGCCCCGCGCCGAGCCGTAGTACTCGGTGGCGATCGGGTTGTCGAACAGCACGCGTTGTCCGGCGGGGATATCGGGGGTGCGGGCAATCGGTATGTAGTCGAGCTGGCCGGTGCGGTGGTATCGCTGCAGCAGCTCGGTCTGCTCGGCCAACCGCGCCGGGTAAGTCGGGATCAACTCGCGCGCCCTGGTCGGATCGAGCAGACCGGCGGCGATCGCCACGAACGCGCGCACCCGAGGGTCATAAGCGGTCAGGTTCATTGCCAGCCCGCCGCCGATCGACGCGCCCATGGCGCCGATTCGGTTGGCGTCAACCACCGAATCCAACGTGGTCAGATAGCTCACCGCCGCGTGCAGGTCATCCAGCCGGGTCTGGTTGTCCTCGTGCTGGCGTGGCTCGCCGCCGCTCTCACCGAACCGGCGCTGGTCGAACACCAGCGTGACGAAGCCGGCCGACGCGAGTCCAGCCGCGTAGCCGGCATTCACCGACTGCTCCTTCACCGAGGTCATCGCGTTGGCCACGACAACGGCCGGCCGTGGCCCGGAGCTCTGCGCCGGAGCACGCAGATGACCGACCAGCTCGACCCCGTCGGGCGCCCGGAAAACCACCCGGCGAAGCGTCACGCCATCGCGAGTCTCCACGACCGTGTCGCCGGTTTCGGGCCGCGCCGGCTCCGCCGCCGCGCACGCGGTACTGCCGCCGAGCAGCAATAGAGCCACCAACCCTACCCGCGCAATTCCATTTCCTGTTTTAAAGATGTCCATACGCCCAAATCCAATCAATCGCTAATCAATCCGTGACCGACGCCTTCTCGCGTAGGCTAGGTCGAGACCGATTGACGACGCTTGTACGTCCTTGCGATTCCAGCTGCTCCTTGGCGAGGAGGCACGGTGCACGCTCGCCCGAACACCAGCCCTTGGACACCGCTCGGCATGCCCGACGTGGTGCTGATGGTGAGCCCGGCGCAGAGCTACAACGGGAACATCCACGACGAACTCAAGCTGGTCTGGTCCGCCGGTGGTTACCAGATCGAGCGGCGCGGTCGGCTGTATCGCGCCGGCCCCGAGCAGCTGATCGCGCTGCATCCCGGCGAGGCGCACTCCGGCCGTCCAGCCGGGCCGGACCCCGAGGATGGTCGCCCCGAGGCCGAAGAGTGGCGGATCATCTGTGTGCCGTGGTCGCTGGTGGGCCGGGTGGCCGATCCGAGCAATCTGCGGTTCGAGCCGCCGGTGATAGACGACGCCGACCTCAGCAAGAAGTTCTGGGCGGTGTTCGAGCTGTTCGAGCAGCCAGCATCGCAGCCCGAGCGGGAGGAAGGGCTGCTCGAGCTGGTGGCCGCGCTGGTCCCGCACGCCTCGCCGGACGCGCCGCCTCCGGTTGCCCCGTCCGACGAACTGGCCCTGCGGCGAGCGCGGGACTACCTGGCGGAGCGGCTGTCCAGCAACATCACCCTCGACGAGCTTGCCGACGTGGCCCGGGTGGACAAGTTTCGGTTGGTTCGGGTCTGCACCGCGCGGCTCGGCCTGGCACCGCACACCTTGCACCTGCGGCTACGGCTCGACCGTGCTCGCCAGTTGATCAGACGAGGAGATCAGCTGACGGATATCGGCCAGGCGACCGGGTTCTACGACCAGGCGCATTTCAGCCGCACCTTTGCCCGCGCGTTCGGCCTGACCCCCCGGCAGTACCGCGCCGGATGGACCAGCACCGGCCCGCACCGCAAATTTACCGGCGACTGAATTCGAGATCCCGCCACGGTTGTGCAAAAGGCCGCCAAGATTGTGCAATACAGCCGTTCCTCGGTCCAGTTGACTCCTCCCGGAGCCGACAGGAATCAGGGGGCGTCGAGTGCCGGAGACGACAGGCGGCTCATTCAGCCGCAGACAGGTGCTGGCGACGACCGCCGCGGCCGCGACGTTCGGGGCGATCGGCGCGGTGCTGGTGCCCGGCTGTGCTCCGGGGTCAGCGGTCCCGACAGTGCCATTGCCAGGCCCGGGCGAGGTGGACCTGACACTGAAGATCAACGGGGCCGAGCACACCGTCCGGGTGGAGCCGAGGGTGACGTTGCTGGACGCACTGCGCGAGCGGCTCGGCATGACCGGCACGAAGAAAGGCTGCGACCGGGGTGAGTGCGGAGCGTGCACCGTACTGATCGACGGACGCCGGACGGTGTCCTGCCTGACCTTGGCGATCATGCAGGACGGCCACGAGATCAGCACGATCGAAGGACTGGCGGACGGGGACCGACTGCATCCGGTGCAAGAGGCG
>DATHIT010000426.1:0-4037 GCA_035489915.1 Pseudonocardia sp.
GCGACCGCGGCGCATCTCCTGGACGCGAGCCGGGCCGCCGGGATCGACCTCGAGCTGCCCAGGGCGGTGAAGTCGCACTACGACCGGGCCATCGCCGCCGGCCACGGCAAGGACGGCTGGACGGCGCTGATCGAGGTGATCGGCAAGCCGTCCGAGTAGATGGTCCTCGGAGTAGCTAGTCGGCAGCGCGAAAGCCGACCGAGCAACAAGGCCGCCAAGCATTAAGCCGGACGAGCAAGAAGGCGATCGAGCAAGAAGGCGACCGAGTAGCTCGCCGGCCGAGTAGTTAGCCGACGAGCAGCTCGGCCAGCCGGGGGCGCAGTGTGTCGCCCTCGCCGGCCAATTCGACGATCTTGTCCCGACCCCGGTGGCCGGCGGTTATGGCTACCTCGCCGCGTCGCAGGGCGAACGCCGAGGCCAGGGCGGCGACCACGGCCTCATTGGCCTGACCCTCGACCGCCCTGGCCCGCACCGCGACCAGCAACGCCGGCCCGCGCGGCCCGTCCCAGCAACCGCCGACCTCGTCGCGGCGTGCGCCGGGCCGCACCCGCACCTGGACCCGCATCACACCTCCTCAAGACCTGTGAGTGGTATTGGTCGCTATAGCGACCAATACCACTCACAGGGTTAGACGGCGGCGACGTGGACGGTGACGGTGGCGCCGCCGGTGACTGGAGCGGCCAGGGTGGGCTCCGGCACGGGCGCGTAGGTCACCGAGGTGGCGAGCACCTCGTCGGCCAGGAAGTCCTGGTGGGTGCGGACCGCCTCGAGCACTTCCGGTGCGGCTGGCGCATCGATGGTCAGCGCTACCCGGTCGGACACGTCCAGGCCGGCCTCCCGGCGGGCCTGCTGCACCAGCCGCACCACGTCCTTGGCCAGTCCCTCGGCGGCCAGCTCCGGGGTGACCTCGGTGTCCAGCACGACCAGCCCGGTACTGCCGGGCAGCGCACCGGTGGCCACGGACACGCCGTCCACCGCCTCGCCCGGCACCAGCCGCTCGCTGTACTCACCCGGCAGCAGTTCGATGCCGGCCGCGCTCACCGTGCCGTCGGCGGCCTGCTCCCACTCGCCCGCCTTGACCGCGCGGATCACCTTCTGGGTGTCCCCACCGAGGCGGGGCCCGCACACCCGGGCGTTCACCGTCAGCTCGAACCGGCCGTAACGCTGCACCTCGGCGGACAGCTCGACCGACTTCACGTTCACCTCGTCGGCCAGGATGTCGGTGAACGGTTCCAGCACGGCGGCGTCCGCCGCGGCCACGGTGAGCCGGGTCAGCGGCAGCCGCACCCGCAGCCCGCGCGCCTTGCGCAGCGACAGCGCCGCCGAGGCCACCTGGCGCACCCGGTCCATTCCGGCCACCAGTTCCGTGTCCCCCGGCAGCTCGTGCAGGGCAGGCCAGTCGGTGAGGTGCACCGAGCGGCCGCCGGTGAGCCCGCGCCAGATCGCCTCGGTGGTCAGCGGCAGCAGCGGCGCGGCCACCCGGCAGGTCACCTCCAGCACGGTGTGCAGGGTGTCGATGGCGTCCTGGTCACCGTCCCAGAACCGCTCCCGGGAACGGCGCACATACCAGTTGGTGAGCACCTCGGCGTGGTCGCGCAGGATCCCGCAGGCATCGGCGATCGCGTAGCGGTCCTGCGCCTCGGTCGCCGCGGCTACCAGCTCCGCCGTCTTGGCCAGCACATACCGGTCCAGCACATGCGGGCTATCCGTCCGGAAGTGCCCTTCCTTGCCGGCCGCGTTCGCGTACAGCGCGAGGAAGTACCAGGTGTTCCACAGCGGCAGGATGGCCTGCCGGACGCCCTCCCGGATGCCCTGCTCGGTGACGATCAGGTTGCCGCCGCGCAGGATCGGCGACGCCATCAGGAACCAGCGCATCGCGTCGCTGCCGTCCCGGTCGAACACCTCGTTGACGTCCGGGTAGTTGCCCTTCGACTTGGACATCTTCAGCCCGTCCTCGCCGAGCACGATGCCGTGCGCGATGCACGAGGAGAACGCCGGCCGGTCGAACAGCGCGGTCGCCAGCACGTGCAGCAGGTAGAACCAGCCCCGGGTCTGCCCGTTGTACTCGACGATGAAGTCGCCCGGGTAGTGGTACTTGAACCACTCGGCGTTCTCGAACGGGTAGTGCACCTGGGCAAACGGCATCGAGCCGGAGTCGAACCAGCAGTCCAGCACCTCAGGCACCCGGCGCATGGTGGAGCGCCCGGTCGGGTCGTCCGGGTTGGGCCTGGTCAGCTCGTCGATGTGCGGGCGGTGCAGGTCGGTCGGGCGCACCCCGAAGTCCCGCTCCAACTCGTCCAGCGAGCCGTACACGTCGGTGCGCGGGTAGTTCGGGTCATCGGACTGCCACACCGGGACCGGGCTGCCCCAGTACCGGTTCCGCGAGATGTTCCAGTCCCGGGCGCCCTCCAGCCACTTGCCGAACTGGCCGTCCTTGACGTTCTCCGGCACCCAGGTGATCTGCTGGTTCAGCTCGACCATCCGGTCCCGGAACGCGGTGACCTGGACGAACCAGGAGTCCACCGCGCGCTGGATGAGCGGGTTGCCGCACCGCCAGCAGTGCGGGTACGGGTGGTTGTAGGTCTCGTGTCGCAGCAGCACGCCCTGCACGTGCGGGTTCGCGCCACTCGGACCGTCGCGGAGGTCCCGGATGATGTGCCCGTTGGCGTCGAACACCTGCATGCCGGCATACGTCGGCACCTCGGCGGTGAACTCGCCGCGGGAGTCCACCGGGACCACCACCTCGATGCCGGCGGCGTCGGTGATCTCCTTGTCCTCCTCACCGAACGCCGGCGCGATGTGCACAAGCCCGGTGCCGTCCTCGGTGGTCACGTAGTCGGCGGCGAGCACCCGGTGCGCGTTGGGCCGGCCGACGAAGAAGTCGAACGGAGGGGTGTAGCTCAGCCCGAGCAGCTCGGCGCCCTTGAGCCGGCGCAAAACCTCCGGCTGTTCGCCCAGCTCGCGGGCGTAGTGCGCGACCCGGGCCTCGGCGAGCAGGTAGCGCTCCCCGTTCTCCGCCCTGACCAGCGCATAGTCGATGTCCGGGCGCACCGCCATGGCCAGGTTCGAGGGCAGCGTCCACGGGGTGGTGGTCCAGACCAGGGCCCACGCGCCGTCCAGGTCCGCGTCGCCCGGCGCGGCCAGCCGCAGCCCGACGGTGACCGCCGGATCCTGCCGGTCCTGGTAGGCGTCGTCCATCTTGGTCTCGGTGGCGGCCAGCGGGGTCTCGTCCCGCCAGCAGTACCAGAGCACCCGGAACCCGGCGTAGATCAGGCCCTTGTCCCACAGCGTCTTGAACGCCCACATGACGCTTTCCATGTAGGGCAGGTCGAGCGTCTTGTAGTCGTTGTCGAAGTCCACCCAGCGGGCCTGGCGGGTGACGTAGTCCCGCCATTCGTTGGTGTAGCGCAGCACCGAGGCGCGGCAGGCCTCATTGAAGGCCGCGACGCCCATCTCCTCGATGTCCGACTTGTGCTTGAGGCCGAGCTCCTGCTCGGTGGTCACCTCGGCGGGCAGGCCGTGGGTGTCCCAGCCGAACCGGCGCTCGACGTGCTTGCCGCGCATGGTCTGGTAGCGCGGCACCACGTCCTTGACGTAGCCGGTCAGCAGGTGGCCATAGTGCGGCAGCCCGTTGGCGAACGGCGGCCCGTCGTAGAAGACGAACTCGTTCGCGCCGTTCTCCCCGGCCGGGCGGGCCTCGACCGACGCCTGGAACGTCCGGTCGGCCTCCCAGCCGGCCAGTACGGCCCGCTCCAGCGCCGGGAACGCCGGCTGGGACGGGACCGAGCCCGGCCCGTTCGACGAGCCGTGCTCGTGGGTGACGTCGACCTTCGGGTAGGACATCTCGCGGTACTCCTCGTGCAGCCGTGTCGTGCTCCGCACGGGGACGAGCCGGGCCTGTGCCCGGACCGCGGTACCACCCCGCTTGCCGCCGACGGTGCTGATCCACCGTCGGCGACCACTCGTGACGCCAGGCTGTGACGGGCCGACCCGTCCGGTTCTACTGAGGCCCGCCGGGCATGCCGGCGCACCCGTTC
>DATHIT010000427.1:0-6942 GCA_035489915.1 Pseudonocardia sp.
CACCCGCCGCTCCAGCGAATCGTCCGCCCTGGTCTGGGTGGACACCGGGGAGGTCTCGGTCATCCCGTAGCAGATCTGCACCTCGGTCATGCCCATCCGGGAGACCACCTGCTTCATCACCTCCACCGGGCACGGCGAGCCAGCCATGATCCCGGTGCGCAGCGAGGACAGGTCGTAGGACTCGAAGTTCTCCTCGGCCAGCTCGGCGATGAACATGGTGGGCACCCCGTACAACGACGTGCACCGCTCGGCGGCCACCGCGGCCAGCGTCTGTTTCGGGTCGAACGCCGGCGCGGGAATGATCATCGCCGCGCCGTGCGAGGTGGCCGCCAGGTTGCCCATCACCATGCCGAAGCAGTGGTAGAACGGCACCGGGATGCAGATCCGGTCCTCCTCGGTGTATCCGCACAGCTCCCCGACGAAGTAGCCGTTGTTGAGGATGTTGTGGTGGCTCAGCGTGGCGCCCTTGGGAAAGCCGGTGGTGCCCGAGGTGTACTGGATGTTGATCGGATCGTCCGGGCTGAGGTTGGCCCGCGCGGCGGCCAGCTCGGCGCGGTCCCCGCCGGCGCTCGCGGTCGCCAGTGCGTCCCACTCCGGGGAGTCCAGCAAGACCACCCGCTCGAGCGCCGGGCAGTTCGGCCGCACCTGCTCGATCATCGCCGCGTAGTCGGAGGTCTTGAACGCCGCCGCGGCCACCAGCATCCGGGCCCCGGCCTGGTTGAGCACGAACTCCAGCTCGTGGGTGCGGTACGCCGGGTTGATGTTGACCAGGACCACGCCGATCTTGCGGTGGCGTACTGGACGAAGGTCCAGCTGGCCTGGTTCGGCGACCAGATACCCACCCGGTCACCCTTGACCAGCCCGGCGTCCAGCAGGCCCAGCGCCAGCGCATCGACACCGGCGACGAACTCCCGGTAGCTCCACCGCCGCCCGCTGGCCACCTCGACCATCGCGTCCCGGTCCGGGAACAGCGCGGCGGTGCGGTCCAGGTTGTCACCAATGGTGTCGCCGAGCAGCGGCTGCTCGGAAATCCCCGAGGCGTAGGAAGGCACAGCGGGAACAGGTGGGGCAGCCGGGCTCACGGTGTCTCCTCAACTCACAACGGTGTGCAGCGGCCCATATCCTCCGACAGCCCGACCAACCACGCCAGTGCGCCGCGGGCAGTCGTGAGCCTCAGGCGGTCGCCCGGGGTTCCCGGATGGCCACCACGGCGGCGAGGCTGATCAGCCCGACCACGACCATGTACAGCGACACCGACAGCGAGGTCCCGGTGGCGGTGTAGAGCGCGGTGGCGATGAGCGGGGCGAACCCGCCGCCGACCACCGCGCCCACCGCGTAGCTGATGGACGCCCCGCTGTACCGGTAGCGCGGCTCGAACATGCCGGCGAACAGCGCGGACTGCGGCCCGAACGTCAGGCCCAGCCCGGCGGTCAGCACGATCACCGCGACCAGTAGCCAGATCGGCTGCTTGGTGTCGAACAGCACGAAGAACGGCACCGCCCACACCACCATGACCACCGAGCCGATCAGGTACACGGGCTTGCGCCCGACCCGGTCCGACCACATCGCTGAGGCCACGATGCTGATCAGCCAGGAAACGCTGCCCACAATGATCACGATCAGCAGCAGGTTGCGGCTCAGCTTGAGCACCGAGGTGCCGTAGGAGAGCAGGTAGGCCAGGAACACGTAGCCGATCGCGGTGTTCGCGATGAAGCTGGTGGACGCCAGGAACAGCTCCCGGCCGCGCTCCCGGAACACCTCCACCACCGGCACCTGGCTGCGGGCCTGGTCATCGCGCAGCGCGCGGAACACCGGGCTCTCCTCCACCTTCAGCCGGACGAACAGGCCCACCCCAACCAGCACGATGCTGAACAGGAACGGGATCCGCCAGCCCCAGGCGGCGAACTGGGCGCTGCTCACCACGTTGCTCATCAGGAAGAACATCCCCTGGGCCAGGATCAGCCCGGCCGGCACGCCGATCTGGCTGGCCGAGCCGTACACCCCGCGCTTGTCCGGCGGGGCATGCTCGACCGCCATCAGCGCGGCACCGCCCCACTCGCCCCCGGCGGAGAGCCCCTGCAGCAGGCGCAGCAGCACCAGCAGTATCGGCGCCCACACCCCGATCTGGCCGTAGGTGGGCAGCAGCCCGACTCCGACGGTGGCCACCCCCATCAGCATCAGCGAGGCGACCAACATCCGTTTGCGGCCGATCCGGTCACCCCAGTGGCCCCAGAGCACGCCGCCCAGCGGACGGGCCAGGAATCCCGCGCCGAGCGTGGCGAAAGCGGCCAGCGTGCCGGACGCGGGGGACAGCGAGGAGAAGAACTGGGAGCCGAAGATCAGCGCGGCGGCCGTGCTGAAAATGAAGTAGTCGTACCACTCAACGGTGGTGCCGACGCCGCTCGCCGCCGCCACCCAGCGGAGTTGCCGCGGATCGGTTTGCGGTACTGCACGAACGTTCGGTTCTGATGTCACGCGGGTAGTCCCCCTCGGGAAGGCCAGCGCCGGCCACTGGTCCGCCCCGACCAGTGCGCACACCTTTACACAAAAGAGTGTGAGACTCCTAGAGCCCCGCTGTGAAAAGCAGCCGGTCGGCCGTGTTCTGGAAGGTACCGCCCTGGATCACGCCGGGCATGGCCTGTCGGATGATCCAGTCCTTGAGCGCGGCCGAGGAGATGTCGCCGAATCGCTGCTTGTACAGCGCGGCGACGCCGGCGGCGAACGGCGCGGACATCGAGGTGCCGGAATAGGACTTGACCCCACCGCCGGGCACCGGGGCGATGATGCCGTTGCCCGGGGCGTACAGGGACACGCAGGGGCCGGTGCTGGATGTGCTGGCTCGCTCGTCGTTCCGGGTCGAGTTGGCCACCACGAGCACGTACGGCGAGTCGCGGGGCGCCCGGTCGCACGAGTCGCCGCCGGTGTTGCCGGCCGAGGTGGACACGAACACCCCGGAGTTGGCCAGCCGGCTCACCGCGGCGGTCAAGGTGGCCGAGGGCGCTTGGGCGTAGCGCCAGGACAGCACCGCCACAGCCGGCTTGCGGGCGTGACTGGTCACCCAGTCCACCCCCTCGAGCAGGTTGGACAGCTTGCCGCCGCCGTCGCAGTCCAGCACCTTCACCGCGTGCAGGGTGGCCTGCTTGGCCACCCCGTAGGTGGTGGAACCGGCGATGCCGGCCACCACGGTGCCGTGCCCGTCACAGTCACCCGCCGGGCCGCCGACGAAGTTCGCGTCGAACACCGCTCGGCCGCCGAAGTCCGGGTGGGTGGTGTCGATGCCGGTGTCCAGCACGTAGATGTTCACCCCGGCGCCGGTGGCGGAGAAGGTGTAGGAGCGGGACAGCGGCATGTTGCGCTGGTCGATCCGGTCCAGTCCCCAGTTCACCGGGTTGTCCTGGCGATAGGACAGCGCGGGGCCGTCGTTCTCGCCGCGGGGGCGGCCGGCCGCCGGCGGGGGTGGGGGCGCCGGCGGCGCGCTCGGCGCGAGCGGAGCCTGTCTGGGCGGGGGTGGGCTCGGCGGGTTGGGCGTGGACGCGCCCGGGTCCGCCGCGGCGGGGTAGCTGCCCGGCGATGTGGAGCCCTGGATCGGCGGCGCGCCGGCACCGGCGTCGCCGGGAGCCCCGGCCGGACCGTCGCCCGGGGGCGGCGTGCCCGGACCCGCGTCACTCGGCGGCCCGGCGGGGCTATTGCCCAGCGGCGGCATACCCGGACCGCTGTTGCTGGCCGGGTCGTTGCTCGCCGGGTCGTTGCCAGCCGGGGCGTTGCCGGCCGGACCGTTGCTGGCCGGGTCGTTGCCAACCGGGTCGGAAGGGGTGGCGTCCAGGGGCGGCATCTCCGGACCCGCGTCACTGGGCGGCTCGTCGGGGCCGTCGTCGACGGCCTGCGCGGTGGCATCGGCCTCCACCGATAGCACACCGGGGCGGGCGCGCAGCCGATCAGCCTGGACGGTGGTCATCGACGCGGCGAACCCCAGCACGGCATCGTTGAACCGGGCGGTCGGCGCGGTGCGGGCCTCGGCGGCCACCCCGTCCACGTTCTGCCCGGCCGCGATCCGCACCACGTAGCCACTGGTCGGCTCCGCCGCCACCGCCGCCGGCGCGGGCACCATGACCGGAACGAGTATCCCGAGCGACGCGGTCAGGGTGGAGAGCGCGGAGACTAGCCCGGGGACGATCACGGAGAGCAACGTTATGTAGCGATCTCTCGTTTGATCAACGCTCTAGCGGGGGGTGTTGGCGCAATAGAGGCTATCGAGATCATCAATCACTACTTTGGGTGGCCGATCGGCGTGGCTGTTTGACCTTGCCTCATCACCCACTCGAGGCCGGGTCTCGCCGTAGCTCACCGGGCTGCCGCGTGCACCTGGACCTCGGTGGCCTTGACCGCGAACCACAGCCGCGCGCCCGGCGCCAGCACCTCGGCGCCGGCCAGGTCGGCCACCGCGGCCGGGGTCACGTCGGCGGCCAGCCCGGCCACCCACGGCGGGCCGCCGGCCACCGGCTCGGCGCGCAGCCGGATCACCTCGCCGTGTGGCTCCATGCCGGCCAGCCGCACCTCCACCACGTTGCGCGGGCTGCCGTCCGGGCGGTCCCGGAACACCGCCACCGCGGACGGCGGGAACACCGCCACAGCCGCCGACCCGTCCGCCAACCCCTCGCCGGCGTCCTGGCCGGCCACCGTGGTGCCGTCGGCGGTGCGCAAGCCGCCCGCCGAGCCCACCCCGGGCACCAGGTTCAGCCCGGCGATGCGCGCGGCGAACGGGCTGCGCGGGCGGGTCAGCACCTCCCTGGTGGGCCCCTGCTCGACGATCGAACCGTCGGTCATCACGATCACCCGGTCGGCCAGCACCAGCGCGTCCAGCACGTCGTGGCTCACCAGCAACCCGGTCGTCGGCGGGCTGTCCGGCGCGTCCGGCCCGGACCCGCGCATCACCCGGCGCAGCAGGCCGCGCAGCGCCGGCGCCGAGTCGACGTCGAGCGCGGCGAGGGGCTCGTCCAGCAGCAGCAGCTCCGGCTCGCCGGCCAGCGCGCGGGCCAGCGCCACCCGCTGCGCCTGACCGCCGGACAGCTGGGACGGCCGGCGGCGGGCCAGCTCGGCGACGTCCACCTCGGCCAGCAGCCGCCCGGCCCGCTCCGCCGCCTCCCGGCGACCCACCCCGTGGCACCGCGGGCCGAACGCCACGTTGGCCAGCGCGGTCAGGTGCGGGAAGAGCAGCGCCTGCTGGGCGAGCAGCCCGACGCCCCGGTGGTGGGTTGGTACGTGCACACCGGCGGCGGTGTCGGTGAGCACCTTGCCGGCCAGCACCACCCGCCCAACGTCCGGCCGCAGCAGCCCGGCCAGCACACCGAGCAGCGTGGACTTGCCCGACCCGTTCGGCCCGAGCACCGCGACGACCTCCCCCCTGGCCACCGACAGCGACACGTCCAGGGTGAACTCGCGGCGGCGCACCGTGGCGGTCAGCTCCAGGAACGGCGCGTCGGGCTCGGGGCTGGTGGCTTCGGCGCCGGCGGGTTCGGGGCTGGCGGGGGCACTCACCGGACCCCCTCGGCCGCCCTCGGCCGAGCCACCGCGATCACCACGATCGCGACCACCACCAGCACCAGGGAGAGCGCGATCGCCCCGTCGGTGTCCACCTCGCGTTGCTGGTAGACCAGCAGCGGCAGGGTCTGCGTGGTGCCCTGCAGGCTGCCCGCGAAGGACACCGTGGCGCCGAACTCGCCGAGCGCCCTGGCGAACGCCAGCACCAGCCCGGAGCCCAGCCCGGGCAGCACCAGCGGCACGGTGACCCGGCGGAACGCGGTGAACGGCGAGGCACCCAAGGTCGCCGCCACCGCCTCGTACCGCTCTCCGGCGGTGCGCAGCGCGCCCTCCAGGCTGACCACCAGGAACGGTAGGGACACGAACGTCTGCGCGAGCACCACGGCCGCCGTGGTGAACGGCACGGTGACCCCGAACCACAGGTTCAGCAACCGCCCCGCCGGCCCGGTCCGGCCCAGCGTGTAGAGCAGCGCCAGACCGCCGACCACCGGCGGCAGCACCAGCGGGAGCAACACCACCGGCCGGGCCAGCCGCACCAACGGCGAGCGGGACCTGGCCAGTACGGCGGCCAGCGGGCCACCCAGCAACAGGCAGATCAGCGTTGACATCGCCCCGGTCTCCACCGACAGGCGCAGCGCGGCCAGCGCGGCGTCGCTGGTGACCAGTTGGGGCAGCCGGCTCAGGTCGGCGCGCACGATCATCCCGACCACCGGCAGGGCGATCAGGGCGAACGCCAACACCGCGGGTATCCACAGCGCCACCGGCAGACCCACTCCGACGCTGTGCCGGTCGTCCCGCTCGGGCCGACGGGATCCGGCACGCCGGCCGGAGCCGAACCGGCGGCCGGAGCTAGGCGGATGGCCGGAGCCGGGCCGCCGGTCGACCCTGGTTCCGCCCAGTGGGGCCGTCACCGCCTCATGGCGTGCCGAAGCCGGCGTTCTTCAGCACGAGCTGCCCGTCCGGTCCGCGCATCAGGGCGACGAATTTGTCGGCCAGCTGAGCGTGCGGCGAGTTCTTGAGCACCGCGATCGGGTACTGGTTGAGCGCCTTGGACGCCTCGGGGAAGTCCACGCCCTCGACCTTGCCGCCGCTGGATTTCACGTCGGTCACGTACACCAGCGCGGCGTCCGCGTCCCCGGTGGCCACCTTGCTCAGCGCGGAGCGCACGTCGGACTCCTGGCTGACCGGCTTCAGGGTGACCCCGGTGGCCTTCTGCACCTGCTGGGTCGCGCTGCCGCAGGGCACCTGCGGGGCGCACACCACAACCTTCAGGTCCGGCTTGGTCAGGTCGGCGAAGCTGTGCACACCCTTGGGGTTGCCCGGCGACACGGCGATCTGCAGCACGTTCGTGACGAAGGTCGTCGGCTGGCCGTTGACCAGCCCAGCCACGACGACCGTGTTCAT
>DATHIT010000428.1:0-4349 GCA_035489915.1 Pseudonocardia sp.
GAACTACGGCAACGGCATCCTGCGCTCGGTGGGGCACTGGCGGCCGCGCTCCCAGAGCACGAGCGGCGCGGCGTTCTGGGCCAAGGCCGCGATGACGGCGGCCTGGCGGGTCAGCGGCATGCAGAAGAAACAGAGTTACCACTGGGTGCCCGGGCACCGGATTGACCCGGACGCGCCGAACGGGGTGCGGCCGATCGAGCAGGCTGTGCCCGCGACCTAGACTTGGGCATGATCTCAGGCGCTCGCGCCGCCGGGCCGACCGGTGGAAATCACCGGCTCGCCTCGGCGGCGCTCGGCGTTGCCACGGCGTTGATCGCCACCGCGGCGCTGGCCACCGGCACCTGGGGGCCAGCCACGATGAACCGGATGCTGGCCGGCGGGTCGGTATCAGCACCCCCGCCGCTTCCCGCCGCGGACATCTCAATCCAGGCCGGCGCCAACCCGATCGGGGACGGGACGGTGCCCATCGGGGCCGGGTCGGCGCCGATCAGCCCGGTCACACCGGTCACCGTGGCGGTCCAGCACGGCACCCTGCAAACCGTGCAGGTGACCGATACCAAGAGCGGCCAGCAGGTGGCCGGCACGCTCACACCGGACTCCAGGACCTGGCGGACCACCGCGCCGCTCAGCTACGGCGACACCTATCAGGTCGCGGCCACCGCTGTCGGCGAGGACCGCCAGGTGGTGCGGGAGAGCGGCACGGTCAGCACGGTTCGCCCCGCCGCGCTCACCGCCGCCGCGTTGCGACCGTCGACCGGCGCCACCGTTGGTGTGGGTCAGCCGCTGGTGGTCCGGTTCACCCGGCCGGTGGCCGACCGGGCGGCCGCCGTCCGCGCGCTCTCGGTCAGCACCAGCCCTGAGCAGACCGGCTCCTGGTACTGGATGTCGGCGACCGAGGCGCACTACCGGCCGGCGTCCTACTGGCAGCCGGGCACCACCATCCAGCTCAACGCCAACCTGTTCGGGGCGGATCTCGGCAAGGGGGCGTTCGGCCAGGCCAACCGGACGGCGACGGTCCGGGTGCACGACTCCTGGGTGGCCAAGGCGGACGGCCGGTCCAAGGTGATGCAGATCTTCCACAACGGCACACTGGCCAAGACCATGCCGATCAGCCTCGGCTCCCCGACCAATCCCTCGCACTCCGGCCCGCACGTGGTCTCCGACAAGAAGCCCACCATGATCATGGACTCCTGCACCTACGGCGTCTGCGAAGGTGACCCGGGGTACTACAAGGAGAAGGTCGACCTGGACGTGCGGATCTCCAACGACGGGGAGTTCGTGCACTCGGCACCCTGGTCGGTTGGCCAGCAGGGCTCGTCGAACGTCTCGCACGGCTGCGTGAACCTCAGCCCCGCGAACGCCCAGTGGTTCTTCGACCACTTCAACATCGGTGACGTCGTGGAGATCACCAACTCCGGCGGCCCCAGGCTGCCGGTCTGGGACACCTACGGAGACTGGACACTCCCGTGGTCCGAGTGGCAAGCCGGCGGCAAGAGCTAGCGGCCTGGGCGGCCGAACCTTCTTGACTATTCGGTCCATAATGGGCGTACGGTGGTGTCATGACATCCACAACACGTGAGTTGGACGGCAAGCGGGCCCTGGTCACCGGGGGATCTCGAGGGCTCGGCGCGGCCATCGCGCAACGGCTGATCGACGCGGGGGCCACCGTGCTCGCCGCCGCGCGCTCGGCGACCCCGGACACCCCGGCCGGCGCCAAGTTCGTCACCGCCGACCTGCGCACCCCGGAGGGCGTACGGGCCCTCGCCGACGCCGCGCTCGAGCAGCTCGGCGGCGTGGACATCCTGGTGGACAACGCCGGTGCCGCACGGGTCTTCGGCGAAGGCTCGGGGAGCATCCCGGACGAGGAGTGGCGGGACGCCCTGGACATCAACTTCCTGGCCGCCGTCCGGCTGGACGCGGCGCTGCTGCCGGGGATGCGCGAGCGGGGGTCCGGGGTGATCGTGCACATCTCGTCGGCGGTGACGCTCGATCCCCCCGGCCAGTTCCTGCACTATGCGGCGGCCAAGGGGGCGCTGTCCACCTACAGCAGGGGGCTGGCCATCGAGCAGGCCCCGCACGGTGTCCGGGTCCATGCGATCAGCCCGGGCAACGTGGCTTCACCGGGCGCCGATGTGGCTCGGCGGGATCTGGCCGCCTCGATCGGCGTGGACCACTCCGCCGCGGTCTCGACGGCTCCACTCGGCCGGGGTGGGGTGCCCAGCGATGTGGCCGAGCTGGTCGGCTTCCTGGTGTCGGATCGCGCTTCCTGGGTGACTGGACGAGACTTCATCATCGATGGCGGCGAATTTCCGCGCGGCTGAACCGCTCGGGTGGCCGTCCGCGGGCCGTACGAACTGTGAAGGGAACTCATGCCTCGCGTGAAAGCCGGGATCGTCGAACTCGAGTACGACGAGTTCGGCGATCCTGATGCCCCGGCCCTGATCCTGGTCATGGGCCTGGGCGCCCAGCTGATCGACTGGCCGGAGGAGTTCTGCCGGCGGCTCGCCGACCGTGGCTTCCGGGTGATTCGGTACGACAACCGGGACTCGGGCCTGTCCACCGCGCTGGACGATCTTCCGGTGCCCGACCTCGGCTCGGTGGCCGCCGGCCTCGCGTCTCCTCCGTATACCCTCTCCGACCTGGCCGGCGACACCGTCGGACTGCTCGACGAGTTGGGCATCCAACGCGCGCACGTGGTCGGTGCCTCGATGGGCGGCATGATCGTCCAGACGCTCGCCATCGAGCACCCGGAGCGGCTGCTGAGCGTCACCTCGATCATGTCGACCACGGGTAACCCGGGCGTCGGGCAGGCCAGTCCGGAGGCGATCACCGCCCTCACCACGTCACCTCCGGCCGACCGCGCGGAGGCCATCGAGTACGTGGTCCGGCTGCTGCGGCTGATCGGTTCGGCCGAGGTGTCCGACGCCGAGCTGCGGTCCCGGGCCACCGCCGGCATCGACCGGGCCCGGCAACCGGCCGGCGTGGCCCGGCAGATGGCCGCCATCGTCGCCGCGCCGGACCGTACCGAGGCGCTGGGCGGTGTGCGCACCCCGACGGTGGTCGTGCACGGCGAGGCCGACCTGCTACTCGACGTCAGCGGCGGTCGGGCCACGGCGGAGGCCATCCCGGGTGCCGAGCTGGTGACCGTCCCGGCGATGGGGCACGACCTACCACCCAGCGCCTGGGCCACGATCATCGACGCGATCGCCAGGACGGCGGACCGCGCCTGACCTGATGCCGCGGCGGCGCACGGTACGTGAGGAACGCCACGCCGAGGACACGTGGTGTTTCGGCCCTCAGTGTGCCGCGTTTTGTCCGCGGTTTTGGGTACCGTGCGACTTGTGGGGTTGGTCCGAGGTGAGTGTGGGCGCTGCGGCGCGTCCTGGGTGGGCGAGGAGCGTTGCCACTGCGCGCGCTGCTGCGAGACCTGGGACGACGTCGAGCTGTTCGATGCGCACCGATCGGCGGACAGGTGCGTGAGCGGCCGGGCGCTGGGCCTGTTGCAGACCCGCAACGGGATCTGGCTGCGCGCGCTGGACCGGTTGGGCACCGCCTCCTGAGCCCGTGCCTGAGCCCCGGACCCTGGAAGTGCCGGCGAGCGCTGGCCGGGTCAGGTGCTGGCTGAGGCGACGGCCGATTCCCGGCGGCGGGCCAGGTCGTCCAAGATGTCGGCGGTGGCCGAGGCGCCGAACCTGGTCGCCCCGGCGTTGGCCAGCTCCAACAGCTGGTCCAGGGTGCGCACCCCGCCGGAGGCCTTGACCTCGATGTGTGGCGAGACCGACGCGCGCATCAGGGTCACATCGGCCGCCGTGGCCCCGCTCGGCGCGAAGCCGGTCGAGGTCTTGACGAAGTCGGCGCCGGCCCGCTCGGCGGCCTGGCAGCCGGCCACCTTCTCCTCGTTGGTCAGGTAGGCGGTCTCCAGGATCACCTTCACCGGGGCCGCCACGGCCGCTTCGACGACCGCCCGAATGTCCGCCTCCACCGCGTCCAGCTCACCGGAGCGCAGCCACCCGATGTTGAGCACCATGTCCACCTCGGCGGCGCCCTGCTCGACAGCCAGCTCCGTTTCGGCGGCCTTGATCGCGGTGGCGATGCTGCCGTGTGGGAACCCGATCACGGTGCCGACCAGCACCCGGGTCCCGTCCAGCAGCTTGACCGCGAGCGGAACGTCGCTCGGCCGCACGCACACCGAGATGACCTGGTATTTCGCCGCCACCGCGCAGCCCTGGTGAATGTCGCGCACGGTCAGCTCCGGGCGCAGCAGCGCGTGGTCGATCATCTGGGCAACCTGCTCGACCGTGACCGTCGCCGGCGTGATGGTCATGACGTACTCCGTCCCTCGTTGGCGC
>DATHIT010000429.1:0-4010 GCA_035489915.1 Pseudonocardia sp.
GTGTCAAGGCGGCCGGACGCGGCGACCCGCAGCCCGTCCGCGGACACCACGAGGGCGTGCCGCACGCCGGGCATCGCCTTGACGAAGTCAGCCAGCAACCAGTCCAGCTCGCCCTCGGTCGCGGCCGTCCTGATGCCCGCCGAGGGCCTCCCGTTCGATGTCATTCCTGTACTCCCGGTCTCATCGCGCCGCGGAAGCCGTCGCCCGTCCCATTCCCCTCGGCTTCCACGGATGCCGCGTTGCGGCTGGCCTGATATTGGGTCAGTGCCTGCGCCAGGTGCGCGGTCCGCTCAGCCGGCTCCGACTTCTCGACCGGGAGCAGCAGTTCGGGCGTGAGGTGCGACTGCGGCACCCGGCGGTTGAGCCTCGGCCCCGCCGGGGAGCTCGGCATGTCCGGGGCGTCCGACACGCCCCTGCTGTGCTGGTCGTTGTGGTTGCTCGGCTGCCCATTTCCCACCTCGGGGTCGCTCCGCCGCTGGGTCAGCGGCTTGTATGCCACCGGGCCGGGTGCCTGGTCGGCCGGCTCGTTATGCGACCACCAGCCGGACCAACCCGGGGTGACCTCCGCCATCGGGTGGACCGACGGCATCTGCTCGGCGCGCGCTCCCGCCCAGCCAGAGGCCGCCACCGGCCGGCCGGTGGCCTCGATCGCCGGCACCTCACCCTGCGTCGGCACGGCGACCCATTCCGCCTCCAACACCGGGCCGTCGCGCAGCTCCTTCCAGGACCGGCCGCCGGACCGCCGTGGCCGGCTTGCGGCGGCGGGGCCGGGGCGGTGGTACTCCCAGGTCGGCGGAAGATCCGCCGGATCCGGTACGCCCTCAGTGACCACGAGGCGGGCCGGCAGCATGACCGCCGCGGTCACGCCGCCGCCCGGGGTCCGGGTGATCGACACCTCGATGCCGTGCCGCCGGGCCAGCCTCGCCACCACGTGAAAGCCCAGCTGCTGCGGCACCGCCAGATCAACGTCGGGTGGGTCGACGAGCACCTGGTTGTACGCGGCGAGCACGTCGGGCGGCATGCCGACACCCCAGTCCTCGATGGTCAACAGGTGCCCTCCGGCGCCGGATAGCTGAGCCCGGCCTCGGATGGTGACCCCGGCGTTCGGCGGGGAGAACCGCACCGCGTTCTCGGTGAGCTCGGCCAGGAGGTGGGTCAGGTCGGTGACGCTCTGGCCGCTGACCGCGACGTTCTCGTCCACCGCGATGTCCACCCGCTCCAGGTCCTCGGTCTCCGCGATCGCCGCCCGGACAACCTCGTGGAGTGGGACCGGCGCCCGCCACACCCGGGCCGGCTGCTCACCGGACAGCACCAGCAGGCTTTCCGCGTTCCGCCGTACCCGGGTGGCCAGGTGGTCGAGCTGGAACAGGTCAGCCAGCACGTCCGGGTCCCGCTCGTTGTTCTCCAACTGGTTGATGATGTCCAGCTGCCGATAGAGCATGCTCTGGTTCCGCCGGGCGAGGTTGACCAACAGGTGCGAAGTGAAACGCCGTCGGTCCGCCTCGCTGAGCTGCTTGGTCAACGATGTGCGTTTAACCTGTTCATCCTCGCTGACCCGCCAGAACAACACCATGCCCACGCATGCGGCCAATACCGCGATCCCGTGAATACCCGACCATAGCCAGGCGTTGCGCTGCTCCTCACCGGAGCCGAATATCAAATCTGTCCGCCATGCCGAGCCAATACCATGGCTGAGCACGACAAACGCGACGTTCCACAGGAACGGTACCCAGTCCTGGTACAGCGCGATGAATCCGATGATGATGAAGAAATGGAAGTGTGCCTCAATAGAGCCCCGAGACAGACCCACCAGCGCCGCCGAGCAGTAGGTCAGGCCAGCCGTGATCGCAATCGAAGCGGGCCGGCGCTGGGTGAACTTCCGGCCGAGCAACAGGCAGATCAGCGGTGGTATCAGGACCTCTGTCGTGGTCAGCGCGTCATGGTGCAGGGCCAGCCCGAACACAAACAGAGCCGGCAGGTGCAGACCCAGGACCCACTGCAGGAGTCGATGGCGGTGCATCCACTCGGCGTCATCGAGCAGGTTTCCTCTCGGCAAATAAGTCATCAGTGTCCGCAAGGGGTGCCCTCACCGGCCCTTCCAGAAATTCGATACCCCGCTCGGTACCGCCGGTTGGAGCATTTTCGGGCGGGGAGCGCCTACGTTGCTAACGCGCGACAGATCCTCTCGCGCTCAACTAACGTACACACGCCCCACCCGCGATACCCGATGACTACCAATCATTCTTAGTAAATTCGGCGTGTTCCTCAGGCAATGCGCCATTCAGTGTAGTTACAGTGGCGTTCGGCGGTTTTCGATAGTTGCGTGGTCGGCCAGCCTGTTGCTCGATGACCTTCGATATCCGGTCGCATTCCGGACCCCCGCTGTCACGAGCCATCTCCCCAGCTTTGACCGGGCCTCTGGCGGGCCTGCTCGGAGCGGTGCTGGCCACCTGGATTGCCGTCTGGTTAACGATGTCGCCGCCGGTGCCTGGCGTGGTGCTGCCGCCCGAGGCAGTCCGGTACGGGGTGCCGCTCGCCCGGGTCCTCCTCGACCTCGCCCTCACCGCCACGCTCGGGCTCAGCCTGCTGCCGATGCTGCTGGGCCAGCGCGACGAGTCCGCCCTGCGCCGGGTGTTCGACACTGCCTACCGCGCTGCCCTGGTCTCGGCGGTCACCTGGCTGGCCGCGGCGGTTGTCTCCGTGGCGCTGCAGACCGCCGAGGTGGCCCCGGTGTCGGGTATTACGGCGGCGACCCTGGCCGCCTACGTCGGCGACGTCTCCGCCGCCCAGGGGTTGCTGGCCAGCGCGGCCGTCGCGGTGCTGGCCGCCGTGCTGGCGGCGGTCGGCATCCGCTTTCCCGGCCCGCTGCCTGCCCGACTTCTCCTGATCACGGCCGGGCTGGGGCTGTTGCCGCTGCTGGTCACCGGGCACGCGGGTGAGCTGTCCGCGCGCTGGCACGAGCTGACCATGGTGTCGTTGGAGCTGCACGTATACGCGGCCACCGCGTGGGCCGGGGGGCTCGCCGCGACCGTCGGGCTGCTGCTGGCGCACCCGGCACTGCTGGCCCGCGCGCTGCCCAGGTTCTCGCAGCTGGCGGGGCTGTGCCTGGCGGTGGTGGCCGGCAGCGGGGTGCTCAACGCGCTGGTCGAGCTGGCCACCACCCCCGGCGCCCGGCTGCCCTCGGTGTTGGTCACCAGCCACTACGGGCAGCTGGTGCTGGCGAAGGCCGGCTGCCTGGGCGCGCTGGCGCTGCTCGGCGGGTACGTCCGGTTCCGGGTGCTGCCGTCGGTGGCGCTCGGTCGTCGGACCGCGCTGGCCGGCTGGGTCGCCGGCGAGCTGGCCGTGCTCGGAGTCGCCTTCGGCCTCGCCGTCGTACTGAGCCGCTCCGGCGTGCTGCCCTCGGGCGACTGACCGGGCCCATCGAGGCCGAGGGAACTGTCGGCGACCGGCGTGTGCTCTCGTCGGCCTCAGCGACCTCGTTCAGCCGCTGGTCAGACACCGTGAGTGGTATTGGTCGCTATAGCGACCAATACCACTCACAGCTCCTGACGCCGCGTTCCGCCGGCAGCGTCGCGACGGGAGGGTCGGCCTGTGCGGGCCACACCCGGAGGCGCCGCCGGCCTGGTATCGAGACGCCGACCTGGCCTACCCGGGCCCCACTCGAGACCTCGGCGAGGATGTGGTCGACATGCTCATGGCTGACTGACCAGCGCCCTGGCTCGGGATCGCCGCGTGGGAGGTCGGCTTCGGACTCGGGCTGGGCGCCTGACTCGGGATGGGCGCGGAGCGCTGGAGGGGTGCCGAGCTGACCCGGGGGGCCGGGGCTGGGCGAAGCCTGTGCAGGTGCTCGAGGAGGTCGGCGGAGGTCTGCGTCAGATCCTCCAGCAGCTTGCGGCGGGTCTCCTCGTCCCGCCCGTTCGGCCCGTCCGCGTCCACCAGCCCGACCGCCACGCCGCGGAGTACGCCCACCAGGTACAGATCGACGAGCTCCTCACTGAGGTAGTAGCCGT
>DATHIT010000430.1:0-6984 GCA_035489915.1 Pseudonocardia sp.
CCCTTGTCGAAGCGCATGCCCTCGGTGAGCTCCAGCTCCAGCCCGAAGGTCTGCGACTCCTCGACCGTGATGACGCCTTCCTTGCCGACCTTGTCCATCGCCTCGGCGATCAGCTCGCCGATCGAGTTGTCGGCCGCGGAAATCGAGGCGGTAGCGGCGATCTGCTCCTTGGTCTCGACCTCCTTGGCGGTCTTGAGCAGCTCCTGGGCGACGGCCTCGACAGCCTTCTCGATGCCCTTCTTCAGAGCCATCGGGTTGGCGCCGGCGGCCACGTTGCGCAGGCCCTCACGGACCAGCGCCTGGGCCAGCACGGTCGCCGTGGTCGTGCCATCACCGGCGATGTCGTCGGTCTTCTTGGCAACCTCCTTGACCAGCTCGGCCCCGATCTTCTCCCAGGGGTCCTCGAGCTCGATCTCCTTGGCGATCGACACACCATCGTTGGTGATGGTGGGCGCGCCCCACTTCTTCTCCAGAACGACGTTGCGGCCACGCGGGCCCAGCGTCACCTTGACTGCGTCGGCGAGGATGTTCATGCCGCGCTCGAGCCCGCGGCGTGCCTCCTCGTCGAACGCGATCATCTTGGCCATGCGGTGTGGTCCTCCGATAGGGATGACACGACGAGCTGAGGCAGCGCCCGCGACGGACGACCGGCAACCCTGCGCTCGGTCTCACGGCCCCAACCTGGCACTCGAGGATGTCGAGTGCCAATGCCGTGTTTAGCACTCCCACCGGGCGAGTGCAAGACGACAGGCCATCGGTGGACCAGCGGAGGGACCTCCCGCGTTGACCGCGGTGACGATATTGGAAACAACCGGAATACCCCGGGTTCGCGAGCGAGGGACCGATCGGCAAACCGTTCGGTCCCTCGCTGATCTCGGCCTCAGATACGGCGCACTGCCTCCGCCTGACTACGGCCATCACGACCGGCTGTCGTCTCGAACTCCACCCGGTCTCCCTCTTCGAGGGTCCGGAAGCCGTCCATCTGGATCGCGCTGTAATGCACGAAGACGTCCGGGCCACCGTCGGTCGCGATGAAGCCGTAGCCCTTTTCCGAGTTGAACCACTTGACCGTGCCCTGGGCCACGGCATCCTCCTGTTGTTGCGGACGAACTGACCCGACGCTACCTCAAATTGACCCCCCGACCGGGAGCCCCATCTCACGTTGCGGGAGGGCAGGATGCGAGGCGTGCGCACAGTCGACGAACACCGCGCGGCGGTCGCCGCGCTGCTCGAACCCACCCCCGTCGTGGAGCTGCCGGTGGCCGCCGCAATCGGCCTGGTACTGGCCGAGGACCTGCGGGCGGCCATCCCGTTACCGCCGTTCGACAACTCCGCCATGGACGGTTACGCGGTCCGCGCCGAGGATGTGGCGGACGCCTCACCCGAGCGGCCGATCCGGCTGCCGGTCACCGAGGACATCCCGGCCGGCCGCACCGACTCGCCGCCGCTGCTTCCCGGTACCGCGCACCGGATCATGACGGGGGCGCCTATCCCGCCGGGGGCCGACGCGGTGGTCCAGGTCGAGCACACCGACGGCGGCGCGGAGTCCGGCGGCGCGGCCGTGCTCATCAACGCGGCGGTGGCGGCGGGGACTCACCTGCGTCGAGCCGGCGAGGACACCGACGCGGGCGCGGTGGTGTTGCCGGCCGGCACCCCGCTGGGCGCCGCTCAGCTCGGCCTGGCCGCCGCGGTCGGGGCAGCCACGCTACGGGTACACCGCCCACCCAACGTGCTCGTGCTGTCCACCGGCTCGGAGCTGGTGGAGGCGGGCCAGCCGTTGCGGCACGGGCAGATCTACGAGTCCAACGGGGTGATGCTGGCCGCCGCGGTGACCGAGGCCGGCGGGCACGCCGAGCAACTGCGGTTCGTGCCGGACGACGTGTCCCAGTTTCTGGCCACGCTGACCGAGCGGATCGCCAAGGCCACCGCCGAGGGCAGCCCGCCGGACCTGCTGATCACCTCGGGCGGGGTAAGCGCGGGTGCCTACGAGGTGGTCAAGGACGCGCTGGCGGACCGGGGCGTGGAGTTCGTCCGGGTGGCGATGCAGCCGGGTGGGCCGCAGGGAGCCGGCCGGCTGACCGGACTCGAGATCGACGGAGCGGGCACCGGCGCCGGGGACAGTGGCATCACGGCGGTCACGCTGCCCGGAAACCCGGTCAGCTCTCAGGTTTCGTTCGAGGTGTTCGTGCGCCCTGCGTTACGGGCCGCGATGGGCCATCCGAGGCCGGATAGGCCAGTCGTGCGGGCCCGGCTGAGCGAGACACTGCGCTCCCCGGCTGGCCGGCGACAGTTCCGGCGAGGCGAGCTGGACACGGCCTCCGGGACGGTGCGCACGGTCGGCGGTCCGGGGTCTCATCTGCTGTCCTCACTGGCCAGGGCCAACTGCTTGATCGTGCTCGGTGAGGCGGCGGAGGAGCATCCGGAGGGCGAGGAAGTTGAGGTCTGGATCCTCGATCGCTGATCGAGTGGCATTGGCCGCTTAGGCCGTGTGGTGCACAACACAGCGTAGTTAAGTGTCATTTCATCGAGTGTGATCAAGCTCACAGGGCAAATGGGCAACGTTTGGCCCCCTTAAGGCGTCAACATCAGTACAGCGTTCGTCCGAACGGTCCATGTGCAGCGGGTTTCCCGTGAATGGGCTGGACCACCGAGCGGGCGCTCGGGAATAATTTGACGCACGGTGGGGTACACCCACCGTCAACGGACCTACCGCTTGTCGCTGGGGAGCGGACGAGCGGTTCCACGGCCGGGGTCGCTGTCTCGGGGGATGGCGGCTCCGGCCTTTTACTTCCCCAGGGTTCGGTGCGCCGCGTCGGCAATACTTTGCCGGCGGCGCACCGGCCAGGGCTAAGGTGATCGCCACTCGACCACCGTGGGCCGACGGCCCAGTCCGGCGTACCGTGGGCCGCTGGGCGGCCGTCCCGGCGCCGCACCCTGGAGGACTCGACTCACCCTGATGGCCGGCATCGAACCCCCCGCGACCGGACTGAGCCACATTCTCGCTCTGGTCCGTTCCAGCATTCCCCCCATGCACCCAGGCGGTCGGCCCATCGTGGCCGGCGTCGCCGCGGCCGCGCTGCTGGGCAGGGCGCTGACCGGACGAGGCACCCTGCTCGGCCTGGCCAGCACCGCCGCCGTCGCGGCGTTCTTCCGCGAACCGCTCCGGGTGACCCCGGACCGCCCCGGCGTGGTGGTGGCCCCGGCCGACGGCACGGTGGCCACCGTCGGCCGCGCCGCGCCACCCGCCGAACTCGGTCTGCCGGAGACCCCGCTCACCAGGGTGAGCGTGTTCCTGTCCGTCCTGGATGTGCACGTCCAGCGCATTCCCTGCGACGGCCGGGTGGAGCGCGTGGTCTACCGGCCAGGCAAGTTCCTGTCCGCCGACCTGGACAAGGCCAGCGAGGACAACGAGCGCAACTCGATGCTGCTGCGCGACGCCGACGGGCACCTGATCGCCGTGGTGCAGATCGCCGGGCTGCTGGCCAGGCGAATCGTCTGCCAGGTCAGCGAGGGTGCCGAGGTGGCCGCCGGGGAGACCTACGGGTTGATCCGGTTCGGCTCCAGGGTGGACACCTACCTACCCCCCGACAGCCGGCTGCTGGTCTCGCCAGGCCAGCGAACCATCGGCGGCGAGACCGTGTTGGCCGAGCTGACGCCCAGCGGTACCGACACTGACGCCCGAGCCGGCGCCGGCGTGCACGCCGAGCCGGCGAGCTGAACAATGGCCGTCAACGGCTCGCGCGGAGTTCGGCTGCTGCCCAACGCCATCACCGTGCTGGCGCTGTGTTCCGGGCTGTCCGCCGTGCAGTTCGCGCTGGCCGGGCGGTACGACCTGAGCATTGCCGCGCTCACCGCGGCGGCCATCTTCGACAGCCTGGACGGCCGAATCGCCCGGCTGCTCGACGCCACCAGCAAGATGGGCGCCGAGCTGGATTCGCTTGCCGACTGCGTGTCCTTCGGGGTGGCCCCCGCGCTGGTGCTGTTCATCTGGCGGCTGGAAGGCACGAACCGACTGGGCTGGGTGGTGGCGCTGGTCTTCGCGGTGTGCGCGGCGCTGCGGCTGGCCCGGTTCAACACGCTGATCGACGACACCGAGCAGCCGCCCTACGCCAAGGAGTTCTTCGTCGGCGTGCCGGCGCCGGCCGCCGCGCTGGTCGCGGTCGCCCCGCTGCTCATCGAGATCCAGTTCGGCACCGGGTTCTGGTCCGACCCGCCGGTCGTCATGGTGTGGATGCTGCTCGTCGCGGCGCTGATGATCAGTCGGCTGCGCACCCTGTCGATGAAGACGGTCCGGGTGCCCGCCGAGCTCATCGCGCCGCTGCTGGTGCTGGTCGGGCTGGCCGGCGCCGCGATCATCACGGTACCGTTCCTGGCCCTCGCCCTGGCTGTGTTCGTCTACCTGCTGCACCTTCCCTACGCGGTGTACCGGTACCGCTGGTTGGGCCGGCACCCGGAAGCCTGGTATCTCGCCGCCCGGCAGCGCAGGGCGGCAGTCCGCGCGCTGCGCAACACCCGCACGGCCGGCATCCGTGCGCCGTTGCGCCGGCGCGTCGCCGGAGCCGCCAGGGCCCGCGCCGCCGCGCTCAACACCCGGCGCCGCCGCGAAGACAACGGCCAGACGAACGGCCAGGTCAGCGAGGCCGAGGCCGCGGGCGGCAGCGACGGGACAGCCGGGGTGAGCCCAGCCAGTCCGCCAGGGCCGCTGGGTGCGCCTGGGCCGGTGCGTGGGGTGGCCCGAAGCAGCGGCCGGCGGCTCGGCCTGCGCAAGATCCGCCGCGACCGCTGACCAGCTCCGACTCAGGACACTAGGTGCGCTCCGCCGTCAGGACCCGTGGCGACCCGCGCGTCGCTTGACCACCGTGCTGAGCACCACCAACACGGCCAGCAGCGCCGCCGTGAGATGGATCGGCACGTTCGACCACGGCGACACCAACACCAGCACCGCCACTAGCGGGAAGAGCACGTCGAGCGAGCGGACCCGGCCACCCGGCCGGCCGCGTACCCGCAGCAGCCACACACTGAGCACGTACACCGCCACCGGCACCGCCGTCGCCCAACCGGCAGCCAGCGGGCCGAGCTGGCTGTGCCCGGTGTCGTAGTCCACCGCGACCTCCAGACCGGCGCCGACGGCGGCCACCGAGGCAAAGACCGGGTAGTGCCCGTACCCCCAGGACAGCACCACCGGCAGCGAGGCCAGCTGGCGGGGCGCCGGCTCGTCGAAGTAGAGCCACCACATGGAGAACACGATCACCAGTCCAGCGCCGGCCAGCCCGAGCAGCGCGCCCACGTGCTCACCAACGGTCAGCCCCTCTTGGATGGTCGAGGTCGCCGCGAGCACCACCTCGCCGAGCACGATGAGGGTGAAGAGCCCGTAGCGCTCCGCCATGTGCCCGGGATGCCAGGTGGTCGGGCCGGCCCGCTCCGCCCACACCGGGACCGCCAGCTCCGCCACCGCCAGCACCACGAACCCGAGCAGCCCCCAGCCGCCGGGCAGCGCCAGCCTGACCACCCAGCCCAGCTGCACCAGGGCGATCCCGCCGGCGAAGCGCAAAGCGCAGGTCCGCCGTGCCGGATCCGAGCGGGCCGCCCGCAGCCACTGCGTGACCATGGCCAATCGCATGATCACGTAGCCGCAGGTGATGACCTGGAAGTCCCGCCGGTCCAGCGCGGCCGGCACGCCCGCCGCGAGCACCAGGGCGCCGGCGATCTGCACCAGGGTGGTGATCCGGTACAACGCGTCATCGGTGTCGTAGGCGGAGGCGAACGCGGTGAAGTTCACCCACGCCCACCAGATCGCGAAGAACACCATCAGGTAACCGAGCACGCCGTCGGCCACATGGTTCTCGACCAGGGCGTGGTGCAGTCCGGCGGCGGCGAGTGACACCGCGACCACGAAGCACAGGTCGAAGAACAGCTCCAACGGGGTGGCCGCGCGATGCGCCTCGGCGGGCTGCCTGGCACGCATCACCCGGATCCAGCGCTGGCCGACCGATGTGGCGGAGTCGTCCGTGGTCACCGCGTGATCATCCCGGATACGTCAACGCCGCTGGTAGTCCCGCGTGATGATGACAATGAGGCCGGGGGTGGCGCCCGCGATGCCAGAGAATCTGGGCGCCGCTCGGAGGCCGAAGCTGCTGGCCAGCGACTCGGCGGCGGCCTGCTCGCGGGTCCCCGGCCGGTAGTAGACGGTGCTGGTGCCGACGGCCCCGTACGGGTAGTTGCCGATCTCGGTGACGTTCCAGCCGGAGCCGCGGAAGTCCGTGGCGGCCTGCTGCGCCAGATCCCGGACGCGGCTGTTGTTGTACACCCGCACCGGAGCCTTGACCACCCGGCGAGGTGCCAGGTCGTCACCTCCGGACGATTTCGATCCCGGTGCCGCGCTGCCACCGCTGTCCGGGGGCAACCCGGCGCCGGGCAGCGGTCGGGGCGCCGGTGTGCCAGGCACCGGGTTTGCCGGCGCGGCCAAGCCGTTGGACGGCGGCGCCTGGGCCGGGGCGGGAGCCGGTGCGGGTGCCGGGGCCGGTGCGGGCGCCGGAGCGGGTGCGGGTGCGGGCGCCGGAGCCGCCTCTGGGGCGGGCGCCGGGGCCGGAGCTGGGGTCGCTTCCGACTGGGGCGCCGGAGCCGGCGCGGCCGCCGGGGCCGGAGCGGAGTCCGCGGCCGGAGCTGGGCTGGGCGCCGGGGAGGCTGAGGCAGCGGCCGAGGACGCCGGGTTGTCCCCACCGCCGGCCAGCGAAACCAAGCCGACCACGGCCGCCACGGCGGCTACCGCGATCATTACGAACCCTCCCATGCGCAGCGGGGAGGGTCCGCTCGGGCTGGGTTCGGTCACCTCGACCTCCCGTCACTCGTGATGTTGGTTCGGCGGACGCGCTGGTTCAGCGCGCATCCACGCCGAACCGGCGAGCCGCGCGGGTGCGCTGCCGACTGGCCCGCAGCCGGCGCAGCCGCTTGACCAGCATGGGGTCGGCCGCCACCGCGGCCGGT
>DATHIT010000431.1:0-16325 GCA_035489915.1 Pseudonocardia sp.
CCGGTGTACCCGGTCCACTTCCCGGAGCGGACGTCGTCGGTGAACGCGCCCATCCGGTCGAGCACGGCGTGCACGTCGGCGACGACGTCCTGGCCGTCGACCACGAGTGATGCGTCGCGGGGCAGGCGCAGCGCGGTGTGCAGCACGGCCCGGTTCTCGCTGGTGTTGATGTGCTGCCCGGCGAACATCGCCTCGGTGCGTTCGGGCAGGCCGGCACGCCGGGCCAGCGCGGCCAGCAGCGGCAGCGTGTCCCGGGTGATGCGGTGCTTGGAGTAGTCGAGGAGCAGGTCGGCGCCCTGGACCGTCATCGCCTCGGCGCGGTCGGGATCGCCGGCGAAAAGCTCGCGGAGGTGCGTCTCGGCGATCGCCGCGTGGTGCTCGGTGAGAGCGGACCACTCGGGCGTGGCCGTGACGTCAATTGGGCTGTCGGTGACGTCTGGTGTGGACACCCCGCCATCCTGCCCCCTGACGGCCGGTTGCGCGGGTCGACTCTCCCGTTGTTCACCTCGCTCAGGTGACCGCGGCGCGGATGGTCTCCTTGAGCGAGCTCATGGTGGCGATCACCGCGGTGGGCTCGTACCCGCAGTGCGCCATGCAGTTGGCGCAGCGCGGGTCGTTGCCCCGGCCGAAGGAGTCCCAGTCGGTGTCCTCGATCAGCTCCCGGTAGGTGGCCACGTAGCCGTCGTCGAGCAGGTAGCAGGGCCGCTGCCAGCCCAGCAGGGAGTAGGACGGGATGCCCCACGCGGTGCACTTGAGGTCGAGCTTGCCCTCCAGGAAGTCCAGGAACACCGGGGAGTGGTTGAGCCGCCAGCGCTTGCGCCGGCCATCCGCGAACGCCTTCTTGAACAGCTCCCTGGTCTGCTGCACGCCGAGCCAGTGCTCCTGGTCGGGCGCCTTCTCGTAGGCGTAGCCGGGGGAGATCTGCATGTTGTGCACGCCGACCTCGTCGTTGAGGTAGTCCAGCACGTCGATGACGTCCTGCGGGGTGTCCTGGGTGAAGAACGTGGTGTTGGTCATCACCCGGAACCCGGCGTCCTTGGCCTGCTTGATCGCGGCCACCGCGGCGTCGAACCCGCCCACCTTGCGCACCGACTCGTCGTGCCGCTCGCGCAGCCCGTCGATGTGCACCATCCAGGCGAAGTTGGGGTGTGGCTTGAACTTGTGCAGGTGCTTGGGCAGCAGCAGCGCGTTGGTACACAGAAAGATGATCTTCTTGCGGCCCAGCAGCTGGCGGACGATCTCGTCGATCCGCGGGTGCATCAGCGGCTCACCGCCGGCGATGGACACCATCGGCGCGCCGGACTCCTCGATCGCGCCGACCGCCTGCTCCACCGGCATCCGTTGCTTGAGCAGTGCTGCCGGCTGCTGGATCTTGCCGCAGCCACCGCATTTGAGGTTGCAGGCGAACAGCGGCTCCAGCTCGACGAGCAGCGGATACTTCTCCTTGCGCAGCAGCTTCTGCTTCATCAGGTAGCCACCGAGACGCAGCGACTGGCGGATAGGCATGGCCATCTTTCAGGACACCTCCCGTGGCAGGGTGAACAGCACGTCCTCGTCGACCAAGCTGGTCTCCCGGATATCCACCGGGCCGAGGCCGCCGAGGCAGTGCACGAGTTGCTGAACCAGGTGTGGGGGAGCCGAGGCTCCGGCGGTGACCCCGATCCGGCGGACGCCGGCCAGCCAGCCCAGGTCGACCTCGCCGACGTCGTCGACCAGGTGCGCGGGTGCGCCGGCCCGTTGCGCCACCTCGACCAGCCGCTTCGAGTTGGACGAGTTGGTGGAGCCGACCACCAGCACCAGGTCGACCTGGGCCGCTACGGCGCGGATGGCGCGCTGGCGGTTGGTGGTGGCGTAGCAGATGTCGTCGGTGCGTGGCGCGGACAGCCCGGGGAAGCGCTGCCGCAGGACGGCGGCGATGTCCTCCGCCTCGTCCTCGGCCAGGGTGGTCTGCATTGTGTAGGCGACCCTCTTTGGGTCCGACGGTTGGACCCTGCGGGCCGCGTCGACATCCTCGACGACGATCACGTTGGCCGGTGCCTCGCCGACGGTGCCCTCCACCTCTTCGTGGTCGGCGTGCCCGATCAGGAACACCGTGTCGCCCCGGCCGGTGTAGCGGCGGACCTCGGCGTGCACCTTGGCCACCAACGGGCAGGTCGCGTCGATCACCCGCAGCTTCCGGTCCGTCGCCTGTTCCCGGACGGCCGGGGTCACCCCGTGCGCCGCGAGCACCAGCACCGCGCCCGGCGGGACCTCATCGGCCTCCTGGACGAACACCGCGCCCTTGCCCTCCAGCTCGCGCACCACGTGGGCGTTGTGCACGATCTGCCGGCGGACGTACACCGGGGCGCCGAAGCGTTCCAGCGCGGCGTCCACTGTGTCGATCGCCCTGGACACTCCGGCGCAGAACGAGCGCGGCCCGGCCAGGTGCACCTCGCGCGGGCCGGTGGCGGCTGCCCACTGTTCCAGGGTGGGCACGGCGGCGCGCAGGGCGCGCAGGGCGGTCAGCCCGCGGCTGATGCTGCCGGCCCGGTACAGCGGGTGGTCCGGGGTGTCCACCACGGCGCGCACCACGGCGAACGGCGTGTCCCCGCCGGGGGCCAGCGCGGCGGTCTCCATGTCCACCGCCAGCGCGTCCCCGGTGTCCCGCTCGCCGGCTCTGAGCACGTGCGAAGTGGTCAGGATCGGGCCGAGGTGCACGGTGAGGCCTCGGCGGCGGAGTGCGCCGGCCAGCATCGGTGCCGAGGGCACCGGGGTCTCGCTGCCTTGGCCGCGTACCTCCGTGGCCACCACCAGGTCGCCGGGGCGCACCTCGCGGCTGAGGCTGCCGGCCACCCCGGCGACCAGTGTCGGCATCGGCTCGGTGACCGTGACGCGGGCACGGGCGGCGCGGGCCGGGCCCATGCCGGTGCGCACCAGCCGCAGCGTGTCGGCGGCCGACCGCAGCGCCGCATGCTCCACCCGCAGCGGGGTGTAGAGCACGGCGATGTGCTGTGAGCGCCGACTCGGTGTGCTGTGAGCGCCGACTCGCGGGGTTTGGGGGGCGGTCATTGGAGCCTCGTGAGGTATCGGGCTAGGGCTGAGATTGGGAAGACTGTGCGGTAGAGGTGGTAGTTGAGGTAGAAGTCGCCGGGGAAGCCGGTGCCGGTGAAATACGGCTCGTCCCAGCCGCCGTCGGCTCGCTGCGCTTCGCACAGCCAGGCCACGCCGCGCTCGACCGCCTCGGACCGCTCGCCGGCGGCCAGCAGTGCGAGCAGCGCCCATGCGGTCTGCGACGGGGTGGTCTCGCCCCGGCCGATCCACGCCGGGTCCTTGTACGAGCGCAGGTCCTCGCCCCAGCCGCCGTCGGCGTTCTGGTGCCGCTCCAGCCAGCGCACCGCCGCTCGGATCACCGGCTCGTCGGTGGAGATCCCGGCGGTCACCAGGGCGGGCACCGCCGCGCCGGTTCCGTACACGTGGTTGGCGCCCCACCGGCCGAACCACGAGCCGTCGGTCTCCTGGTGCTTCAACAGCCAGGCCACCCCGCGCCGGCAGGCCACCGAGTCCGCCTGCCCCTCGGCGGCCAGCGCCTCCACGATGTGCGCGGTGACGTCCGCCGACGGTGGGTCGATCACCGCGCCGAAGTCGCAGAACGGCAGCTTGGTGCACAGCACCCGGGTGTTGTCCGCGTCGAAGGCGCCCCAGCCGCCGTCCTTGCACTGCATGCCGACCATCCACGCCATCCCACGGTCGATCGCCCCGCGCAGCCGGCCCGAGTCGGGGTGCGCCACCCGACGCAGCGCGAGGACCACCTCGGCGGTGTCGTCGGTATCCGGGTAGCCGTCGTTCTCGAACTCGAACGCCCACCCGCCCGGGGCCAGGCCCGGCCGGCGCACCGACCAGTCGCCGGGCACCCGGATCTCCTCGGCCAGCACCCAGTCGGTGGCCCGCAGCACCGCCGGGTCGTCCGGGCTGACCCCGGCGTCCAGCAGCGCGGTGAGCGCCAGCCCGGTGTCCCAGACCGGCGACTGGCAGGCCTCCAGCCGGCGCACCCAACCGTCCTCGGTGCGCTCCCGGACGATGAACCCGTTCAGCCCGGCCAGCCCGGCACGCACCGACGGGTGGTCCAGCGGGTAGCCCATCAGGTGCAGTGCCAGGATCGAGTACACCCAGGGCGGTTGGATGCCGCCCCACGAGCCGTCCGCCTCCTGGCGAGCCAGGATCCACTCCGCCGCGCGACGGCGGGCCAGCTGGCGCAGCGGCTGCACCGGCAGGCTCGAGTAGCTGTGCAGCACCTTGTCCAGCCGCTGGAACGCCCCGCTCCAGGTCCACGGCCGGTCCATTTTCCGCGCGGGGGCACCGATGCGCAGCTCGTCCGCCCCGAACGGCAGCGGACGCACCGGGCGCAGCGAGCCCACCACGGTCAGCGGGACCACGGTCTGCCGCGCCCAACACGCCCAGTCGTAGACGTTCAGCGGGAACCAGGACGGCAGGAAGATCAGCTCCGGCGGCAGGTCGGGCAGCTCGTCCCAGGACCACAGCCCGAACAGGGCCAGCCAGACCCGGGTGAACACCCGGGTGCCCTCCAGCCCGCCGTGGCCGCGGACGTACTCGGCGGCGGCGCGCATGTGTAGCGAGGTGATCGGGTCGCCGGCCAGCCGCAGCACCACCCAGGCCTCCACCGTGGTGGACAGGTCGGCCGGGCCGCCCTCGAAGTTGGCCCAGGTGCCGTCGGCGCGCTGCTGGGAGCGGATCCAGCGGGCCGCCTCCTCGGTCTCGGTGGCGCCGCGGATGCCGAGGAACTCGCGCAGCAGCAGGTCCTCCGCGTCCATGGTCACGTTGGTCTGCAGCTCGCCCTTCCACCAGCCGTCCGGGTGCTGCAGGCCGCGCAGGTAGTCGACGGCCGCGTCGAGGGTCTCCGCGGCGGTCCGGGTGCGCGGCGTCGTGTCGATGGCGCCGGTGAGCTTGGCGGGAACGGTCTGGGTCATCAGGCCTCCCTGGCGACGACGAAGTGGGCGATGTCCAGCAGCTCGTCCCGCGCGCCGGCATCCAGCGGCACGCTGTGCAGGGCCTGCTCGGCCAGTTGCAGCCGGCGCTCGGCCTCCTCGGTGGCCCAGCGTCGGCCGCCGGCGGCCTCGACCAACTCCGCGGCGTGGCGCACCTCGGTGTCGTCGTCGATCGCTGCGCCATCGGCTCCGGCACCGGCGCGGGCCAGCCAGGCGGCCAGCTCCCGGCCGGGGGCGCCGCCGTGGGTCACCGCGTAGGTCACCGGCAGCGACTTCTTCCTGGCCCGCAGGTCGGAGTAGACGGGTTTGCCGGTCCGCGCCGGGTCGCCCCAGATGCCCAGCAGATCGTCGACCAGCTGGAACGCCAGACCCAGTTCGGTGCCGTAGCGGGCCAGCGCCCGCACCAGGTCGGCCGGTGCCCCGGCCAGCACCGCGCCGATCGCCGCGCTGGCCGACAGCAGCGAGCCGGTCTTGCCGTCGGCCATCGCCAGGCACTCGGCCAACCCGACGTCGTCGCGCCGCTCGAAGGCGAGGTCCTCGGTCTGGCCCCGGATCAGCGCGCGGGTGGTTTCGCTGATCAGCCGGGCGGCGTCCGCGCGATGCGGGGTGGACTCGTCCAGCAGCACCTCGATGGCCAGCGCGAGCAGCGCATCCCCGGCCAGGATGGCGCTCGCGGTGCCCCAGACCGCCCATACCGTCGGCCGGTGCCGGCGCTCGGTGTCACCGTCCATCACGTCGTCGTGCAGCAGCGAGAAGTTGTGCACCAACTCCACCGCGACCGCGCCCGGCACGCCCACCTCGGCGCTCACCCCGGCGGCCCGGGCGGACAGCGTGGCCAGCGCCGGCCGCACCCCCTTGCCGCCGCCAGACGTCGGGCTGCCGGCCAGGTCGGTCCAGCCCAGGTGGTAGGCGACGATCCGCCGGTCGGTCTCGTCCAGCCGCCCGACCGCATCCCGCATCGCCGGCAACACCAGATCCCGCGCCGCCCCCAGCGCCCCCGGCGCCCCCCGCCTCGGCACCGCCCGCGCCGGAGCCGTCCGAACTGCGGTACGAACGATCGCCTCGGCGGTCATCGCACGTTTCCGCTGGTCAAGACCTGTGAGTGGTATTGGTCGCTATAGCGACCAATACCACTCACGGGGTGTGAGCTGGGGGTTTGCTCGGTTTGGGGGGTCATGCCACCACTCCTTCGCGGGGTCGGCCGGACGGGTTGGGTGCCCAGGACGGCAGGTCTCGATCGAGGAGGGCGGCGGCGGCGGTGATTCCGCTGCGCACGGCGCCCTCCATCGTCGCTGGCCAGCCGGTGGCGGTCCACGCGCCGGCCAGGTACAGCCCTCGGGCTCTGGTACGGGCCGGTGGCCGCAGCGCCGCCGACCCCGGTGCCTGCCGGAACGTGGCGGTGCGTTCCCTGGTCACGAAGAAATCCCGCACCTCGGCGGTCGCGGTGGCCGGCAACAGCGCGCGCAGCGCCGGCAGGAAGCGGGCCCGCAGGCGCTCGGTGGGCTCCTCGATCAGCTCGTCGGCGGCGGACAGGGACAGCGCCAGATACTGGCCGCCGGCCATCCCAGCCAACCCGGACGCCTCGGTCCGGTCGAACACCCACTGCACCTCGGTGCCGACGCCGGCCAGGAACGGCTGGTCCAGCACCGGCCGGTCGAACACCACGTGCACGTTCACGATCGGGGTGGTGCCCAGCTCGGCCGACCACCCGGGCCGCAGGGTGTCCGCGCCGGGCGGCAGCAGTTCCTCGGCGACCGTGGGCGGCACCGCGAGCACCACGTCGTCGAACTGCTCCTCGCCCGGGTCGGTGCTGACCAGCCAGCGGTCCAACACCGGGGTGATCCGGCGGACCGGCGAGGTGCGGCGCACGCTCGCCCCCGCCGCGGCCAGCGCGGCCATCGCCGGTTCGCCGTGCAGCCGGTCGAGTGGCACCCGGGACCAGCCGATGTCGGCGGCGGAGGCCTCGGTGAGCAGCCCTTCCTGGAACACCGTGGCGGCCAGCGCTAGCGAGGCGTCGTCGGCGCGGGCGTTGAGTGTGGCGATGCCGACCAGGTCCCACAGCGCGGCGATGGCCCGGTTGCTCTGCCCGTGCCGGCGCAGCCAGTCCCCGAAGCTCTGCCGGTCGGTGGCCGAGGCGGTCGGGTCCAACCGGCGCAACGCCAGCCCGGCGCCGGCGAAGCGGAGCCGTTCGGCCACGGACAGCGGGTGGTAGCGCAGCACCGAGGCGGCCAGGTGCAGCGGCGCGGGCAGTTCGTCGCGGCGCAGCACGGCGGTGCGCGGGTCGCCAGGCGAGCGCACCGGGATGGACAGCCGGGGCTGCAGGTTGACCTGGTCTGCCACGCCGAGCCGGTCGAGCAGCTCCCGGTAGGCCGTGCAGCAGCGCAGGAACACGTGCTGGCCGTTGTCCACCGCCAGCTCGCCCCGGTGGAACGAGTGGGTCAGCCCGCCGAGGTTGCGCCGGGTCTCGTAGAGCACTACCGAGCAGCCGGCGTCCGCGCAGTGCAGCGCCGCCGAGATGCCGGCCAGCCCGCCGCCCACCACAGCGACCCGGCGCGGGGTACCAGTGCTCATCCGGCTCGCCCGGTGAGTGCCCTGGCCGCGACGCCGGCCTTTTCCCAGCCGGAGAGGGAGAGCCGCCGGTCGTACACCCGCGGTGGGTCCGCCGCGATGTGCTCCAGCAACCGGCGGTAGATGCCGGACATCGCGGTGGCACACGCCGCGCTGCGCCCGTCCAGCAGCGGCACCAGGCGGAGCCCGTCGGCGTACCAGCGGCGGTTGCGCGCGGCGGCGTCCCGGATCAGCGCGGCCAGGTTGCCGTCCGGGTCGTGCAGGTGGCCGCGCTCGTCCAGCTTCAGCGAGACGCCGAACCGGTCCAGGTCCTCGGCCGGCAGGTATACCCGGCCGTTGCCCAGGTCCTCCCGGATATCGCGCAGGATGTTGGTCTGCTGCAGCGCGATGCCCAGCTGATCGGCGTACTCGGCGTCGCGGCGGTCGGGTCTGCTGTCGAACACCGCCAGGCACAGCCGCCCGACCGAACCGGCCACACAGCGGCAGTACTCCACCAGCTCCTCGAAGCTGTCGTACCGGCGGCCGGTGACGTCCATCCGGACCCCGTCGATGAGCTCGTCGAACGCGGCCAGCGGCACCGGCAGCCGGCGGGCCGCGTCGGCCACCGCGACCAGCACCGGATCGGTCGCATGATCCAGCGCGGCCAGCGACGCGCGCACCTCCTCCAGACCGGTCAGCTTGTCCGCGTTCGGCAGGTCGCCGTCGCCGATGTCGTCGATCCGGCGGGCCAGCGCGTACAGCGCGGACAGCGCGGAGCGCCGGTCCGGGCGCAGCAGCCGGATCCCGTAGTAGAAGTTCCTGGCCTCGGTCTTGGTGATCGACTCGCACGCCCGGTAGGCCTCCGCGACGGTGCCGGTGGTCGGATTGGTCACCGTGGGTGCCCCCCTCGAGCGGTGTTGCGGTGCTGCCCCGGACGGGTGAGCAGCCGAACCAGGTGCCGGAGCACGTCCCGGCGCCGGGTACGTGGGACCTGGCCGAGCACGTCGCCGTCCACCCGGCGCAGCGCGTCCACCGCCGCGCGGCCGCCGGCCAGGTAGCCGGCCACCGCCAGCCGGGCCCAGCCCCGCAGCAGGCCGATCAGCCCGGCGCCGGAGTCCAGCAGTGCGGCGGCGCGGTCGGTCTGGAAGGCCATCAGCCGGCGCAGCGGGGCGGAGGCGGTGGCGGCGTCCAGGTCGCCCTCGGTCACCCCGAACCGCGCCATGTCCTCGCCGGGCAGGTAGATCCGGCCGGCCCGGCGGTCCTCGGCCACGTCCTGCCAGTGCTCCACCAGCTGCAGCGCGGCGCACACCCGGTCGGAGAGCTCGACCGCGACCGGGTCGGTCACCTCGAACACCCCGAGTACCAGCCGCCCGACCGGATGCGCGGACAGCGCGCAGTAGCCCCGCAGGTCGGCGTAGTTGGCGTAGCGGTGCACCCGCTGGTCGACCAGGTTGGCCTCGATCAGCCGCTGGAACGGTTCCTGGTCGAGTCGTTTGGCGGCCACCGTGGGTGCCAGCTGACGCAGCACCGGCGCGCTCGGCTGGCCGCCGGCCCAGATGGTGGCCAGGTCCGCCCCGAACGCCCGCAGCCGCGCGGCCCGATCCCCCTCGGCCTCGTCGCCGAGGTCGTCGATCACCCTGGCGACGTTGTAGACCGCGACCAGGTCGGCGCGGACCGAGCGGGGCAGCAGCCGGAGCGCGACCGGGAAGTTCTCCGCGTGCCGCTGGGCGCGCAGGTCGGCCTCCTCGGCCCCCGTGGCGGCCGAGGACGCTGACGAACCGGGAGCGGCCACAAGGTCATAGTTGTGCCAAAGGGGGTGCGCGTTCTGCTGCTCATCGGTCAGTTTTCCGGCGCCGGTGTTGTCACTACGGAACAGCCGAGCGGACGATTACCTTGCGCCGGTTAGCGGCTGATGTCCCCTGGTAAACGGGGGGTAACCCGCCGCGCGGCGGTGGCACTCTCGAGTTACCGGCGCGCGCCGGGGGACGGCGAGGTCCATACTGCAGATAATCCGAGTACGGACGTGGTCGGAGGGGAACAATACGGTGTACTCCGAGGTCAACGCCTGTCTAGCCGACATTGTCCCGGCGATAATCGACCGGCTGCCGCTGATTCTCTCTGAGGTGCGTGACCTGCTCGCGGAGGAGCATCCGGACTACGCGGGCTTCCTTGCTGAGGAGTTCGACGACGTGGTCGCCGCATCGGCGGGGTTCGCCAGCCGGCTGGTCGGAATCGCGGACCGGGCTGACGTGGAGGCCACCCTCGAGCAGACCCTGTTCGAGGGAATCGGGCGGGAGCACTTCCGGCAAGGGCAGGACCTGGGCGGGCTGATGGCCGCGTACCGCACCGGCGCCGCCGTGGCGTGGCGGCATGTGGCACAGGTGGCACTCGGTGTCGGCGCGTCCAGCGAAGCGTTCGCGATGCTCGCCTCGACGGTGTTCACCGCGGTCGACCAGCTCTCCGCCGCCTCGCTGCGCGGGTACGCCCAGGAGCAGTCCGAGTCCGCGCTGGTGCGTAACCGGTTGCGCGAGGAGCTGTCAGACCTGTTGCTCTCCGGGCGTTCGGATATCGCCACGATCCGGGCGGCGGCCCTGCGCGCGGACTGGCCGTTGCCGCACGAGGCCGCGGTGGTGCTGGTGGAACCGGACGACGAGCGGGCCACTGCCGCGCTCGCCCGGCTGGACCCGGCCTGCCTGCCGATTCGGGGGCGGGAGTTGCTCGGCGCGATCGTGCCCGATCCGTCCGGCCCCCGGCGCCGCACCCGGCTGGCGAACCACCTGCGCGGCGCGCACGCGGTGATCGGCGCCACCGTGCCGCTGGACCGGTTGCCGGCCAGCCTGCATGTCGCGGAGATCGCCGTGCGGCTGCGCCGCGACCGGGTGCTGGACGACGACCCGCTGTTCGTCGGCGAACACCTGGACGCGCTGATCGTGCACCACGACGAGGCGCTGCTCGCCGCGCTGCGCCGGCAATACCTGGCCCCGCTGGCGGAGCTGCCGGCGCCGACCAGGGAGCGGCTGGCCACCACGCTCACCTCGTGGCTGCTGCACATGGGCAACCGGCAGGCGATGGCCGGCGAGCTGCACGTGCACCCGCAGACCGTGCGGTACCGGATGGCCCAGCTGCGCGAGCTGTTCGGCCCGGGGCTGGACGACCCGTCCATGCGCGCCACCTTGTTGCTGGCGTTGGCCTGGGGCCCGGCGGCCGACGAGGTCCCCGACCCGGTCGTGCCGGAGCCGGAACCGGAGGCCCGGCCGAGGCGGCCCAGCCCGCCATTGAGGGCCGAGTACGGGCACGTCCGGGTCGGGCGGGAGCTGTGACCGCTGGGCCGACGCCCCAGGCGGTGCCCAGCACTCGCCCGGACGGAAACGCCGGTCCCGCCGACCCGACTCCGGCGCCCCGCCGGCTGTTGGTGGTCAGCGCCACGATCGGGGAGGGGCACAACGCCACCGCCGCCGCCGTCGAGGAACGGGCCGGCGAGCTGTGGCCGGGCTGCGAGATCCGCCGGGTGGACACCCTGGACGTGATGGGCCGGGTCACCGGGCCGGCGTTCCGCTGGATCTACCGGGTCAATGTGGACCGCACCCCGTGGCTGTACGACTTCTTCTACCGGGAGCTGTGGCGCCGGCCCTGGTTCGCCGCCGCGTCCTGCCGGTTCACCGGGGTCTGGGCCGGCTGGGCGCTGCGCTCGGTGGTCGCCGAGTTCCAGCCGGACCTGGTGGTGTCCACCTACCCACTGGGCACCGGCGGCCTGGACTGGCTGCGCCGCCGGGGTGGCCTGGACGTACCGGTGGCGGCCATCATCTCCGACTTCGCGCCGCACCCGTTCTGGGTGTACTCCGAGGTCGACCTGCACTACGTGGCCAGCGAGCCCAGCCTGCGAGCGATGTTCCGGGCGCGTCCGGACGCCCGTGGCGCGGTCGGTGCGCCGCCGGTGGTCTCCGCGTTCCATCCGGCGGACCGCGCGGCCATGGTTGCCGCGCGCGCCGCGCTGGACCTGCCCACGGACGGACTGCTGGTGCTCATCTCGTGCGGCTCGCTGGGCTTCGGCTCGGTGGATCGCGCGGTGGACGCCACGCTGGCCGCCGACCCGAGCATCCACGTGGTGGTGGCCTGCGGGCGAAATGACGCGCTGCGCACCCGGCTGGCCGCGCGGGGCGAGCCGGCCGGTCGGTTGGTGGCGCTGGGCTGGACGAACCGGATGCCCGAGCTGACCGCCGCGGCGGACGTGGTGGTCACCAACGCCGGTGGGGCCACCGCGCTGGAGGCGCTGGCCACCGGGCGGGCGGTGCTGCTGTTCGAACCGATCGCCGGGCACGGCAAGGCCAACGCCGCGCTGATGGAACAGGCCGGCCTCGGCCAGGTGTGCCCCGGTCCCGAGCAGCTCACCGCCACGCTGCGCGAGCTGGTCCGCTCCCCGGAGCTGCTGGAGACCGCGCGCCGCCGCGCCGCCGAGCACACCGGCCGGCTGGACTTCGCCGCCGAGGTCGCCGCGCTGCCCGAACTACCCCGGCACCGGGGCAGCCGGCCGCTGGCCGCCTCGGACGCACTGTTCGTGGGCGCCGCCACCGCCCAGGTCCCGCAGCAGGTCGGCGCGGTGGTGATGCTCGACCCGGCGGGGGCGGGCGGCCTGGGCGGGTCGGCGGTATCGGACCCCGAGCGCATCGCCGAGGGCTTGCGGGAGCGTTTCCTGGCGCGGGCCGAGGCGCTGCCCATGCTGCGCCGCCGGCTGTGGCTGCGGCCGGGTCGCCGGCCACGCTGGCTGGCCGCCGAGGACATCGACACCGCCGCGCACATCACCGCCCGCACGGTCGGCGCGGGCCCCGGCGTGCGCTGGGCGGACGCGGTCCGGGAGTTCTTCGACGCCCCGGTCGCGGTGGATCGCCCGCCCTGGCAACTGCTGGTGCTGCGCGACCCAGGCGACGCGGGCGGCACCGACGCGGACAGCGCGGACGCGGACAGCGCGGAACGGGACATCGGACGGACCGCGGTGCTGGCCAAGCTGCATCACGCGCTGGGGGACGGGCTGGCGGTCACCGCCACGCTGGCGGTGTTGATCTCCGACCGGCCGGTGCCGAGCCTGAGCGCGGTGTCCGCGCCGGCCGACGACGCCGAGCGTGGCACCCGGGCCAGGCTGGCTCGCGCGGCCCGGTTGACCACCGGGTTGGTCGACCTGGCCACCTCGGGCCGCGCCGCCGTCGGGACCCCGAGGCCGAGCAGCGACCGGCGGTGCTACGCCATGGCGCGGCTGCCGGCGGCCAGGGTCCGGGCGGTGGCCCGCGAGCTCGGTACCAGCACCAGCGCGCTGCTGCTCGGCGTGCTCGGCGAGGCCCTGCACCGCCACGGCGCCCCGGTGTCCACGTCGAACGGCCGGATCCGCACCGCGGTTCCGCTGACCGCTCGCCGGGTGCGGCGCAGCCTCCCGGGCGAGCTTGCCACCGGGCGGGACGCCCCCGGCAACGACACCGCGGCGATCATGCTGGACCTGCCGATCGGCCCGATGCCCGCCCGAGCGCGGATCGCCGAGGTGGCGCGGGCGATGGACCAGCTGGGCGACGCCCAATCAGTGGCCTCCCGGTTCGCCGTGCTCGCGCTCGGCCGGCTTCCCGGCGCGCTGCACACCAGGCTGGCCAGGCTGGTCTACGGGGGTCGCTTCTTCAGCCTGATCGCCTCGGTGATGCCCGGCTGGCGTCGTGAGCTGCGGGTACTGGGTGCGCGGGTAACCTCGGTGTATCCGGTGCTGCCGCTGGCCGACGGGGTTGGGCTGGCGGTCGGCTACCTGAGCTGGGGAGACGTACTGGGCATCGGGGTGACCGCGGACAGCGAGTTGTTCCCGGACGCGGATGGGTTCGTGGATACCCTGGTGGGGGTCTTTGGGGACGTGGCTAGCGGCGCCCACGCTGGTCACCCGAGCGAGGTGGTCGGGAATGCCTAGCTCTGAGTTGCTGACGATCGCGGTACCGGCCGCGGTGCTCAGCGCGGCCAGCTTCGGTCTGGCCAGCGCCATGCAACAGCGCGCGACCAAACGGGTGCCGACCTCGGCCGCGTTGGATCCCCGGATATTCGTCAGGTTGATCCGTCAGCCCAGCTGGGTGTGGGGCGTGGGCACGGTCGCGGTGGGCTTCGGGTTACAGGTCGTGGCGCTGGCATATGGCCCGCTGGTGCTGGTCCAGCCGCTGCTGGTGACCGGGATCCTGTTCGGCACGGTGTTCTCCGCGATGTTGGCCCGCCGCCCGCTGGACGGCCAGATCCTGATCGGCGCCACCGCCTGCGTGGTCGGGCTGGCGGCGCTGCTCACCCTGTCCCGGCCGCACGACACCGGCGGCGAGCTGGCCGACATGGGACGGTTGGCCCCGCTGGCCATCGCGCTCGCGGTGATCATCGTCGGCTGTCTGGTGGTGGCCATCGGGGCGCGGTTTTCCGGCGCGGCACACGTCACCGCGCTGGCCGTGGCCACCGGCGTGCTGTACGGCGTGACCGCCGGGATGGTCAAGGTGGTCACCGGGCAGATGCGTGTCGGCGGGCCGCACGAGGTGCTCACCCATCCCGCGCTGTGGGCGATCTGTGTGCTCGGCCCGATCGGATTCCTGCTCAGCCAGAACACCTTCCAACATGGCCTGCTGATCGCGCCGGCGCTGGCCATCATCACCATCGTGGACCCGCTGGTGGGCTTCGCGATCGGGGTGTTCTGGCTCGGCGAGGAGGTCACCACCACGGTGCCGGTGCTGGCCGGCGTGGCGGCCGCCGGCCTCATCGTGATGATCGGGATCCTGCTGCTGGCCCGGCGCGGCACCCAGATCCGGCACCAGCTGGAGGGCATCGGCATGCGGCTGGGCGAGGAGCCCTCGGCGCAGCCGAGGTGGGGATGAAACTGGCCGGTTGCGCCGCGCTGGTCACCGGCGCGTCCTCCGGTATCGGAGCGGCCACCGCCGAGGCACTCGCGCGGGCCGGCGCTCGGCTGGTGCTCACCGGCACCGACCCGGCCAGACTGGAGCAGATCTGCCAGCGCACCGGTGGTACCGCGCTGCTCGCCGACCTGACCGATGAGGCCGGTCTCGGCGAGGTCGGCCGGGCGGCCGCCGAGGTGGACCTGTTGGTGCACTCGGCCGGTCGGGGCTGGGCCGGGGAGTTCGCTGAAATGCCGGCCGACCGGGTCGCCGAGTTGACCGCGTTGAACCTGGTCGCGCCGGTGGTGCTGAGCCGGGCCGCGGTGGCGCCGATGCGTTCCCGGGGCCGAGGCCACCTGGTGTTCGTCTCCTCGATCGCCACCGTCGGGGTGCACGGCGAAGCGGTGTACGCGGCCACCAAGGCGGGCCTGCGGGCGTTCGCGGCGAGCCTGCGCTACGAGCTCGCCGGTGACCGGGTGGGGGTCACCACGGTGTTCCCCGGCGCGGTGGACACCCCGTTCTTCGACCACCGGGGCCAGCGGTACGGCCGCCGCTTCCCCCGCCCGGTGTCGCCGTCCCAGGTGGCCGACGCGCTGCTGCGGGCGGTGGAGCGGGACCGGGCCGAGGTGTTCCTACCGCGCTGGTTGACCATGCCCGCCCGGATCAACGGGGCGGCACCGGAGGTGTTCCACCGGCTCGCCTCCCGGTTCGGCTGACCGACCGAGCCGCACCGGCATGGCCGAGGCCGGGGTCAGACCGCCGCCATAGCGGGCGGCCCGAACCGCAGCCGGATGCCGTCACCCCGCAGCTCGCGGCGGAACCAGATGAGCGAGGCCACGGCGGCGATGGCCACCAGGCTGTACGAGCCGGCGGTGGTGACCACCAGGAAGTCGCCCAGCGAGGCGCGGGCCAGCGCCCACAGCGTGGTCGCCCCGTTGGTCAGGAACACCACCGCCCAGAGCAGCGACACCCGTCGGAAGAACCGCTGTACCCGGGGCCGCTCGGTGAGCACGGTGGGGAAAGCGCAGAAGTCGTCGGCCAGCCGGGCGAGCAGCGGGCGGCGCAGCGGCACGGTGGCGACCAGCACGAACGCGTACAGGAAGTTCTGCAGGGTGGGCTGCAGGAAGTAGAGGAAGACACTGCCGGTGGCGAAGCCGACCGCGGTGCGGGCGACCAGCAACGCGGTGGTCAGCAGCAGGACCGAGGGGATCGGGGTGCGCTTGATCAGCCGCCAGCCCACCGCGCAGAACGCCCAGCTCAGCGCGGCAATCAGCGCGCCGGTCAGGTTGGTCAGGGTGAACAGCAGATAGAACAATCCGAGAGGCGCGAGCACCGTCTCGAACAAGTGTCGCGCCGCGTGTCCGAGGTGCTTCGAGAGCTCCCCAAGATGGATCGTCTGGCGTTGCTGCATGGCGGCGAAGGTTAACCAGGTCTCCCTGAGGGCCGTGCTGCCCCCGGCGGGTAGAGGGAAGGGTCGAACGTTGTACCGTCTCGCGCTCGCGGGGGCCGGGCAGGTCGCTACTGCCCGGGTGAAGCTGAGCTGGTAACGGTTGGGCTACCGGCAGAGTTCCGCGATGAGCAGATTCAGTACCTGCTCGACCTGGCGACGCTCGTCTTCGGCCACGGTGGCGATCGCTGAATCCTCAGCCTCCCGGGCGATCGGGGCCGCTCGGCGCAACGCCCGTTCCCCAGCCGTGGTGAGGGTCAGCCCGATCGGCAGCCCGGGGCTGCTCGCGCCGCGCTGGATCAGGCCCGCGGTGACCAGACGCTGCACCAGGCCGCCCACCGCCTGCGGCGTGGTGAGCAGCAGGCGGGCCACATCGGCCCTACTCATCCCCGGCGCCCGGGCGACATGGGCGAGCACGGTGAACTGCCGCAAGGTCAGCCCCACCTCACCGAGCGCATGATC